>NZ_BAABBM010000001.1:1897500-2214388 GCF_039537965.1 Sphingomonas limnosediminicola
GGTTCGAGAACCCATTCACAGTTTCAAAAAGCCGCTGCCGGTTCACCGAGCGGCGGCTTTTTCGTTTCTGAGCCTGAACCCAGCGCGCGTGAAGCGTGCCGGGTCTCCGGCTCAGCTAATTGGCGCGGGGTGGAGCAGCCCGGTAGCTCGTCAGGCTCATAACCTGAAGGTCGCAGGTTCAAATCCTGCCCCCGCAACCAACAGATAAGCCGCCTTCGGGCGGCTTTTTTGTTGGTAAACGCAATGGCGGGCTTTCGATCGCCGGACCTTCTTCAGAAGCCCTTCATCGTCTCCGCAGAGATCTCCCAGCCGCCCTCGATCCCGGCTGGCACCATATCGCCCGGATCTTCGCCAACTTCAGCGTCAATCAGTCGGGTCAGTTTCTCGCTCATCGCCAGCATCAAGTCATTGCGGGGGGCATCCCCGGCCGCGAGATTATGCTGCTCATAGGGGTCGCTCTGCGTGTCATAGAGTTCCAGATCGTTGAAGTGCCGCATCTGCTCCAACGTCACCGGACGGTTGTGCTGCATCGGCGAGAAGTAACGCGAGAACACATAGCGGCCATCGAAGACCGAACGGATGGCGCCGCGCTTCCGCAGGTCGGGCAATATCCCCGCCTCCTTGAGCTCGGTTCCCTTGCCGCCCTTGTGGATGAAGTCGAGCGCACGGAAGGCAAAGTCTCCGTCGACATAAGCGAGCATGTTGAAGTTGTAGAGCGCCCCTTCCCGTAGCGCATTCAGGTCGGCTGCGCCCGGGTTTGCCAGCAGCGGCGAGATGTCTTTGCCAGGAAGGTCCTTCCCGATCGCCGCCTTCTTCTCTGGGACGGCACTGGTCATCGAGACGAACGTCGGCGCAAGGTCGAGGTGCGACGTCAGCGCCCGGCACTCGCGGCCCCCCGGAACGTCCGGGTGGACGATGATCAGCGGGACATTGTTCTGCTCGCGATAAGCCGTGCCGCCCTTGGCATGAAGCTGGTGCGCGCCGTCGAGATCGCCGTGATCTGCCGTGTAGATGACGATCGTTCGGTCGGCCTGCCCCGAAGAGTCGAGCTCGGCGAGAAGGGCGGCGACATTGCGGTCGGCATCTCGAAGACAGTTCAGGTAATTGTTGTGACGCCGACGCCAGCGCGCATCGTCCTTCGGATTGATCGGCGCGACGAGGGCATCGTGCGACCTCATGTAATCGGCATGGCAGGGCGGACGACCAGGTTCGTCCAGCGGCTGGTTATGCGTCACGGGCAGGTCGAACCCCCACTGCTTCGCATAGAGGGGATCGTCGGGGTCGCGGCTGAGCGGCGCAACGCCTGGCGGCGGCCCCATCGGCGTGCTCGGATCGCTGGTATCGAAGAACATGACGTCGTGCGGATTGACGAAATTAACCGCGAGGAACCACGGCTTGTTCTGATGCGCCAGCGCTCGGCCTTTGCCTCGCAACCAGCTGCCAGCCATCGCCGCGGTGATGCCGTCATGCAGGTATCCGCCCTGTTCATGGGCGATGATGTCGCCGATGCCGAAATAGTCGGAGAAGCCGTAGGCCTCCATCTCGGCGGTAAAGATCTTCGTCGGGGAGCCGAGCTTGTTTACCTCCTCGAACTCCTTGGTCATGTGCCACTTGCCTTTGTAGGCCGTGTAGTAGCCCGCCTCACGGAGCAGGTCGCCGACCGTCGGCTTGTCCGGGTCGAGGCTCTGGATCCAGGGGAAGTTCGTGTTGTCGAACATCTTGGTCTTCTGGATGTGCTGACCGGTGTAGATGACCGAGCGCGAAGACGTGCAGACGCACGACGCAATTCGATGATTTGCGAAATAGGTGCCGGCCTTGCGGAGGCGATCGTGAGCCGGGAGTTCGTACCCGTCCGGAAGTTCGCCTGGCCGGAAATGCCGTTCCTGATCCGTCAGGATGAACAGGATGTTGTAGGGGGCTTTTCCGCTCTCAGCCGTACCACTGGTGCTCACTATCCTCTCCCGAAAAAACGCAAGGCCAAGCTTGCTCCGGGTCAGGACTAAGGGCGGGTTAAACGGAGGTGCATCAGGACTTCCACCGATCAGCGCGCAAACGACCGAGGAGAGGGTAATCCCCGATCGGGCGCGCCTTGAAGCGCCTACTTGCTAAAAGTTGTATGCGCGCTCGCCATGGTCGGCGATGTCCAGGCCTTCCCGCTCCGCATCGCGCGCATGCCGCAGCGGCATGACAAGCTTGACCAGGAAAAAGCACAGGGCGGATCCGGCGGCAGACCACCCAATCGCAACGCCAACCGCGGCCAGCTGCGCCACCAGCTGATGTCCAAGCGCATAGTCAGTCGCGCCATGCCCACCAAGGGCGGGTAAGGCGACGATGGCAGTGCCGATCGAGCCGGTGATGCCGCCAAGCCCGTGAATGCCGAAGACGTCGAGGCTGTCGTCGAGGCGGAAACGGTTCTTCAGCGACCCGACGAAACCGTAGCAAACCAGGCTCGCCGCGAAGCCCAGCAACATCGCGCCGATTGGACCGCTTTCACCGGCCGCCGGCGTCACGGCGACCAGTCCGGCCACCGCCCCGGAAGCGCCGCCCAGCATCGACGGCTTTCCCGAGATGACGCGTTCCGCACCCATCCAGCTCAGCGCGCCGGCGGCAGGCGCGACCAAGGTGTTGATCAGCGCAATCCCCGCGAGGCCATTGGCTTCCAGCGCCGAACCTGCGTTGAACCCGATCCAGCCTACCCACAGCAAACCGGCGCCAACCATCGTCAGCGCCAGCGAGTGCGGCGGCATCGCTTCCCTGAGGTGACCGATCCGCGAACCGGCGAAATAGACGCCGACCAATCCGGCGATGCCCGAATTGATGTGCACGACCGTGCCGCCCGCAAAGTCGATCGCGCCGACCTTGAACAGCAGTCCCTCGCTCGCCCACACCATGTGCGCAAGCGGCGCATAGACCACCGTCAGCCACAAGGCGGCGAATACCATCATCGAGGAAAAGCGGACCCGCTCGACCAGCGCGCCGATCACCAATGCGCCGGTGATAGCGGCGAAGCTCATTTGGAAGGCAGCGAAGACCAGCTCCGGAATCGCCTTGCCGCTGGCCCCAACCGCCCAAGCCGACGTGTCGGTCATGCCGGCGAAACCCGCCTTCGACAGACTTCCGATCAGCCAGTTGCCGCCGCTGAAAGCGAGGCTGTAGTCCCACAGTACCCAGGTCAGGATTGCCACCGCGGCAATGCCGAGCACCTGGCTCATCACCGACAGCAAGTTCTTTGCACGGACGAGGCCGCCGTAGAAGAGTGCGAGACCCGGCAGGATCATCAGCATCACCAGCGCCGTTGAGACCAGCATCCACGCCGTGTCGCCGCTGTCGATCACCAGCTGCCCCGCCATCACGCCTCCCGCTTGCTGCAGCGCACAAGCTAGCTGCGCGGAGGCAGCGGGCCACGTGAAAGGTTCACATCATTTCAGGGCGTCGGCGGCTCCGGGTGCGCGGCCTTCCATTCCATCGCGCGATGGACCCGATCCTCCACCGACGGGTGGTCGTAGAAGAAGACTTCCTCGATCTTGTTAGGCCGCGGATAGCGATATTCCGCCGTCTTCACCAAGGCGGTCGAAAGGGCGTCCGGCCTGTTCTCCGTTCGCAGCGAATAATCGTCGGCCTGAGTCTCCAACGTTCTTCCAAACGTGTTGAGCAATGGCGAGGCGAGCAGCGCGAACAGGGAGATCATGAAGAACAGCACGGGAATGCCGCGTGGATCGCTCAGCTGTGCACTGGTCCCGAACCAGCGCGCGAACGGCGGATACAGTCGGTCGGCCAGCCAGAAGAGGACGATCGCGAGCGCAGAGAAGAACAGGATGCCCCACCAGGTGTGCTTCAGCACATAGTGGCCGATTTCATGCCCGGTGACGGCCCGCACCTCGTCCAGCGAGGCGTTTTTGAGCGCGACGTCGGAGATAGCGACGCGCGCCGTGTTGCCGACGCCGCCGGCATTGGCGGTGAAGTTATTGGACTGCCGAGACCCGTCGAACATGAACACCCGCTCCGGCGGGATGCCTGCGCGCTGGGCCATACCGACGACCGCGTCTCGCACCTGTCCCGGCGGCACGGGCTCGTATTTGTTGAACATGGGCTCGATCAGAACGGGTGCCAGCAGCATGATGAATGCTAGGCCCACCGCGGTCAGTCCCGCAGACCACAGCCACCAGCGCTTCGCCGCCCGGCGCATCAGCCAATAGACGCCGATCATGAAAAGCGCGGTGATCAGCGCGCTGACGAAATTCGACAACGCCGCCTGGCCCAGGAAGTCACCAAGCGGCTGGCTCGTCCTCCCATAGCCCTTCTCGCGGAAGTAGCTTTCGTAGAGCGTCCACGGCACCGTTATCAGCGCGGATAGGATGAAGTAGACGAAGGCGATGACAAAGGCGCGCAAGTTCTTGCGGCGCTCCGGGATCTTCGCCTCGATCCGGTCGAGGGCTCCCGACCTCACAATCAGCCACGTGACGAGCGCACCAACAAGGAGGCTCCAGAACAGCATCCATTCCTTGCCGATCGTGTAATCATGCGCCTTCTGCAGCGCCGCCGGCCCGAGACTATCGATATATCGCGCCGTCGCTGCGTTGGGATCGAATGCCATATGTCCTCCACTTTGGGCCGGGAGCGTAACAGTCGTTGCGCCAATCGCAACGGGAACGACTGCGAAGGGTAGGCGATTGTCTGCAGGTGGCGAAAAGCAATCATATGCTGGCGCCGATGGAGGCGCTGCTTGCGGTCGAATTGCCCGAGGGCGACGGCTGGCAGTTCGAGCCCAAATGGGACGGCTTCCGCTGCCTTGCGCGGCGCGAGGGCGACGAGGTCACGCTGACGTCCAAGTCCGGAAAGCCGCTCGCGCGCTACTTCCCCGAAGTCGTCGAAATGCTGCTCGGCACCAAGGGGCGGCAATTCATGCTCGATGGCGAGCTGATCATCTCCGTCGGCGACGTCCTCTCGTTCGACGCGCTGCAGATGCGGCTGCATCCGGCGGAGAGCCGGATCCGCAAGCTCGCGGTTCAGACGCCGGCTGAGCTCATGGCGTTCGACCTTCTGGAGGTCAGCGGCAAGGGCCTGCTCGAAGAACCGCTGTCGAAACGGCGCCAGGCGCTCGAAAAGTTCATGGCGTCGAATAAGCCCGCCGGCCTGCGGCTCTCACCCGCCACGGCTGACCGCAAGACAGCCATCGATTGGCTCAAGCGGAGCGGGGGAGCACTCGACGGCGTGATCGCCAAGCGGCTCGACCTCGAATATCGCTCGGGCGAGCGGGCGATGATCAAGGTCAAGCAACAGCGCACCGCAGACTGCATCGTTGGTGGATTTCGATATGCCGAAAAGAAGAAGGAAGTCGGCTCGCTACTGCTCGGGCTCTACGACGATGATGGCCTGCTTCATCATGTCGGTTTTACTTCCGCGATCCCATCCGCCGATCGGGCGCCGCTGACCAAGAAGCTCGAAGCCCTGATTGAAGCGCCTGGCTTCACCGGCGACGCACCGGGAGGCCCGAGCCGCTGGGCCAACGCGCGCTCGGCGGAATGGCAGCCGCTCAAGCCCAAGCTCGTCGTCGAGGTTCGCTATGACCAGGTCACGGGCCGCCGCTTCCGCCACGGCACGGGCTTCCTGCGCTGGCGCCCGGACAAGAGCCCCAAGCAATGCACCTTCCAGCAATTGGCGCCCGAGCTCCGGCCGTCCGAGCTCAAGGAATTGTTCGGCCAATGAGCCTACTGTTCGACGAGCCGTTTATCGGCGGCCTGCGCTATCGAAACGACGTCATCACCGAAGACGAAGAGCAGGCGCTCCTCGCGCGGCTGATGCCGCTCGACCTTGCGCCGTTCAGATTCCACGGCTGGCTCGGTAATCGGAAAACCCAGAGCTTCGGCTGGCGCTACGATTTCGACGACGCGAGCTTCACGCCAGGAGAGCAAATGCCCGACTGGTTGAAGCCGCTCCGCGAGAAGGCGGCCGCTCTCGCGGGCCTTCCGCTCGACGAATTCGTCCAGGTCCTCGTCGCGCGATACGACCCGAGCGCGGGCATTGGCTGGCACCGCGACCGCGATGTATTCGAACGGGTGGTCGGAATCTCGCTCAACACCCCCGCCACGCTTCGCTTCCGCCAACGCACCGCTAGCGGCTTCCGCCGTGCCAATGTCGAGGTCGAGCCTCGCTCCGCCTACCTGCTGTCGGGCGAAGCCCGCCACGACTGGGACCACAGCATCGCGCCCGGCGACCAGCTACGCTTCTCCATCACCTTCCGCACGCTTTCGGATAAAGGACGCCGTATCGCCGCCGACGCCTAGCGCATCTCGAAGCCGGCAAGGCACTCGGCAACCCAACGCGCGGCCGTCAAAGCGCTAAGATCCGTCGCGTCGAGCGAAGCATCCCATTCTGTCAGGTCAATGACGCGAACGCGTGGATCGGATGCCAGCCACCGAACTGCGCTGAAAAAATCCACGACCCGCATTCCACCCGGTCGGGCTCCCGGTGCGCTGGGGAATTGCGAGCGGTCGATGACGTCGATGTCGCAATCGACAACGATCGCCTGGCAGTGACTCACATGGTCGAGCGACTGGCCGATTGCTTGGGCGATGCCGTTGCGGTGCACTTCGCCGATCGTGACGACGAAATTGCCGGCAGCGACCGCGTCCTCGTGCATCTCGCGGCTGTTGGCGAAGCTGGCGAGGCCCACCTGCGCGATATTTGCGCCGGGCAAGCCATCCTCGATCAGAGCCCGAACCGGGTTGCCGTTGCCGAGGCCTGCGTCGAGGTCGCGCATGTCGAAATGGGCGTCGAGCGTGATCAGCCCGACCTGTTTCAGGTCGACCCCAAGCCCGAGCACGCCGGGCCGCGTCACGGCATTGTTTCCCCCGACCAGCAAGGTCAGCGAATGCGCTCCCGCGCTCGCAGCAACCGCCTCGCGGATGTACGGCGTGGCGTCTTCGATGCTGAGGCCGTCGATCGCGACATCACCGCGGTCGGCGACTTTTGTCGAAAGCTCGCGCCCGCTTTCGATGTCGTAGCGCCCGATCCGACGCAGCGTCTGCCGAAGCAGTCCCGGCGCCAGATCGCAGCGCCCCGGCGTCACCGATCCGGAAGCGAGCGGCGCGCCGACCAACCCCACGGGCGCCTCGCCATGCGAGGTCGAAACGAGGTCGGAAAGGTTGGGCCAGCCTGACATCGCTTTGACCGTAGCAACTCGGCTCGCTTAAGTGCAGCGCTATGTGGGACCGCCTCCTCGTCGACTGCAACATCGCTTGCCTGGAGGATCGCCCTGGTAGCCCGCTCGGCCTGATCGAGAATGGCGCAATCGGGATCACCGACGGCAAGATCGTTCGGGTCGGCAAGCGCACGGAGCTTGCTGGATATCGGGCCAAGCAGGTCGACGCACTCGGCGGCGCGTGGGTCACGCCCGGCCTGATCGACTGCCACACGCACCTGGTCTTTGGCGGCACACGCGCCGACGAGCACGCCATGCGCCGTGCTGGCGCCACCTATGAGGAGATCGCCAAGGCCGGAGGCGGAATCGCGTCGACCGTGGCCAGGACCGCCGCCGCGTCGGACGACGAGCTACTCGATCAAAGCCGCCGTCGCCTGCATGCGCTGATGCGCGGGGGTTGCACGACCATCGAAGTGAAGTCTGGCTACGGGCTCGACACGCCGAGCGAGCTGCGGCTGCTCCGGATCGCCGGCCAGCTGGGGAAAGACGAAGCGGTGCGCATCGTCCCGACCCTCCTCGCGCTTCACGCCTTGCCCGCGGACCAGAAGGATCGCCGTGCCCACTACGTCAGCGAGATCGTCGACAAGCTGATTCCGGAGGCCGCGAAGCAGCGCATCGCGACCAGCGTCGACGCCTTTTGCGAAGGCATTGCTTTCACGCCCCAGGAAGTCGAGCGCGTGTTCAAGGTCGCCGCGCACCACGGCCTCAGCGTGCGCCTCCACGCCGAGCAGCTTTCAAATCAACATGGCGCTGCGCTAGCGGCCAAGTACCGCGCGCTCTCCGCCGACCACCTTGAACACCTCGACGAGGTTGGCGCCAAGGCGATGGCGGCGGCCGGTACCGTCGCGGTGCTGCTGCCCGGCGCCTTCTATGCGCTGCAGGAGGAGCGAAAGCCTCCGGTCGCCCTTCTGCGCAAGCACAAGGTGCCGATCGCCGTCGCCACCGACTGCAACCCGGGCACCTCGCCGATGCTGTCGCCGACGTTGGCAATCAACATGGCGTGCACCCTGTTCGGCCTTACGCCGGAAGAAGCGCTGGCCGGGATGACCGTCAACGCCGCCCGCGCGCTTGGACTCGCGCATTCCATCGGCACCATCGCCGCGGGCAAGCAGGCGGACCTGTGCGTCTGGCAGATCGAAAGCCTGAGCGAGCTTGGCTACTGGGTCGGCCTACCGGGACCGGAACGCCGCATATTTGGGGGAAAAGATGCCTAGAGCTGCCGCCGCGATCGTCGCGATTGTCTGTTGGGCGGGGCTGGCAATCCAGTTTGCCGCCACGTTCTCCGGTGCGCACGACGCAGCTACTGCCGTCTGGATCCTCGCGCGTTTCTTCACCGTCCTGACCAACCTCTTCGTGGCCATCGCGATGACCGCAGTCGCCATCGACCGGCCGGTTTCCGCGCAAATCCTCGGTGGGCTGACGCTGGCAATCATCCTGGTCGGCGTCGTCTACATGACGCTCCTCAGAGGACTATTGCACCTCAGCGGCGGCGCGATGCTTGCTGACACCTTGCTTCACAAGGTTTCACCCATAGCCATGGCACTGTGGTGGCTGCTGTTCGCACCGAAAGCGCGGCTGAAATACAACGCGCCGATCTGGTGGGCCGCTTACCCGCTTGCCTATTTCGCTTATGCGCTTGTGCGGGGTCATTACGAGGGGCGCTACCCTTATCCCTTCATCGATGTCGGCAAGCTCGGCTGGCTCCAGACCGCGATCAATGCCGGCGGCATCGCGCTTGGTTTCATCCTCGCCGGCTATGCGCTCGTCTGGTTCGACAGCTGGCGCCCACTTGGGTCGAAGCGCGCGAAGGGCTAGAGGCTCCGCGAGCAATTGAGCGGGGACAATTTGACCGACCGTCGCGACAACAGCAGGCACATCCGCGCGCGCCGCGGGAGCGAGATCAAGGCGAAAGGCTGGGCTACCGAGGCAGCGGTCCGCATGCTGATGAACAACCTCGATGACGAGGTTGCCGAGGACCCGCAGAGCTTGGTTGTCTACGGCGGAATCGGCCGCGCTGCGCGCAATTGGGAATGTTTCGACAAGATCGTCGAGGTGCTCGAGCGGCTGGAGGGAGACCAAACGCTGTTGGTCCAGTCGGGCAAGCCCGTTGGCGTCTTCCCGACCCACAAGGACGCGCCACGCATCCTCATCGCCAATTCGAACATCGTTCCGAAATGGGCGAATTGGGAGACGTTCAACGAGCTCGATCGCAAGGGGCTCATGATGTACGGCCAGATGACGGCCGGCAGCTGGATCTACATCGGCACGCAAGGCATCGTCCAAGGCACCTTCGAAACCTTCGCCGAGATGGGCCGCCAGCATTACGGCGGTGACCTCAAGGGCAAGTGGATTCTGACCGCAGGCCTCGGCGGCATGGGCGGCGCGCAGCCGCTCGCGGCAGTCATGGCGGGCGCCCATTGCATCGCCATCGAAGTGCAGGAAAGCCGGATCGAGAAGCGTCTCGAGACCCGTTACCTGGACAAGCGCGCGAGCAACATCGACGAGGCGCTCGAAACCATCCGCACGGCCACCGAGCCGACCAGCGTCGGCCTGCTCGGCAACGCCGCCGAAATCCTGCCGGAGATGCTGAGGCGCGGCATCCGGCCCGACGCCCTCACCGACCAGACCAGCGCCCACGACCCCGCCAACGGCTATTGCCCCGCGGGCTGGCCGGTCGCGAAATGGCAGGAGATGCGCGAGCGCGATCCCGCGGCCGTAGCCGAAGCGGCCAAGCACTCGATGGCGCGCCACGTCGAAGCCATGCTGGCCTTCCGTGCGATGGGCGTTCCGACCTTCGACTATGGCAACAACATCCGTCAGGAAGCCTTCGACGAGGGTGTCACGCACGCCTTCGACTTCCCCGGCTTCGTCCCGGCCTACGTCCGCCCGCTGTTCTGCCGTGGCATTGGCCCGTTCCGCTGGGCCGCGCTGTCAGGCGATCCGGAGGACATCTACCGCACCGACCAGCGCGTGAAGGAACTGATCCCCGACGACGCGCACCTGCACCGCTGGCTCGACATGGCGCGTGAGCGGATCGCGTTCCAAGGTCTTCCCGCGCGCATCTGCTGGGTCGGCCTCGGACAGCGTCACCGCTTGGGCCTGGCCTTCAACGAAATGGTACGGAACGGCGAAGTCTCGGCACCGATTGTCATCGGTCGCGACCATCTCGACAGTGGCAGCGTCGCCTCGCCCAACCGCGAGACGGAGAGCATGAAGGACGGCAGCGACGTCGTCAGCGATTGGCCGCTGCTCAATGCCCTGTTGAACACGGCGAGCGGCGCAACTTGGGTCTCGCTTCACCACGGCGGCGGCGTCGGCATGGGTTATTCGCAGCACGCCGGCATGGTGATCGTCGCCGACGGCACCGACGATGCCGCGCGCAGGCTCCAGCGCGTACTGTGGAACGACCCCGGCACCGGCGTCATGCGCCACGCCGACGCAGGCTACGACATTGCCGTCGATTGCGCGCGCGAGCAGGGTCTCGACCTGCCGATGGTCGGCAAATGAAGCTCGATCCCGAGAACATTTCGTTAGGCCAGCTCCGCGATCTTTGGGCCGGTGCGGAAGCGCGCCTAGACGATGCGTCGTTGAGGCGCGTCGGAGATGCAGCAGCGTCGGTCGGCCGTATCGTTGCCGGCGGCGAGACCGTCTACGGCGTCAACACCGGTTTCGGCCTGCTCGCCAACACGCGCATTCCCGACGAGCGGTTAGCGGAGCTGCAGAGCAACCTCATCCTCTCGCACAGCGCCGGGCTCGGTGATCCACTTCCGCGGCACGTCGTCCGGCTGATGATCATCCTCAAGCTTCTCGGTCTGGGCCGCGGCCATTCTGGCGTCCGCACCGTTGTCATCGACGCGCTCCAGACGCTCGTCGACAAGGACGCGATGCCGGTCATCCCGTCGCAAGGCAGCGTCGGCGCCAGCGGCGACCTCGCGCCCCTCGCGCACCTGATATCCGCGCTCATGGGCTACGGCCGGATCGACCTCGCCGGGACCATTCTGCCGGCCACCGAGGTACTCAAGCGCATCGGCCTCGATCCGCTCGTGCTCGCGCCCAAGGAGGGTCTCGCCCTAATCAACGGCACGCAGGCCAGCACGGCTTTGGCACTCGACGCCCTTTTCAACGGCGAGCGCGTGTTTGCGGCCGCGATTGCCGCCGGCGCCCTGTCGGTCGATGCGCTGAAAGGAAGCGCCAAGCCGTTCGACCCCCGCATTTCCGAGCTTCGCGGTCAGCCCGGCCAGATCACGGTGGCCGCTGCCATCTCCAGCTTGCTCGACGGCAGCGAAATTCTGACCAGCCACGTCCAATGCACCCGCGTCCAGGATCCCTACAGCTTCCGCTGCCAGCCGCAGGTGATGGGCGCCGCGCTTGACCTGCTGCAGAACGCGGCACGAACGTTGACCATCGAAGCCGGCGCGGTCACCGACAATCCGATCCTCTTCCCCGATGACGATACCGCCATCTCCGGCGGCAATTTCCACGCCCAACCCGTCGCTTTCGCAGCCGACACCATCGCGATAGCGTTGTGTGAGGTCGGATCGATATCCGAGCGACGCATCAGCGTCCTCGTCGATCCGAAGATGAGCGGCCTGCCGGCGTTCCTGACACAGGACAGCGGCGTCAATTCAGGGTTGATGATCCCGCAGGTCACAGCCGCGGCCCTAGTCAGCGAGAACAAGTGCCTCGCTTTTCCGGCAAGCGTCGATTCCATCCCGACGAGCGCCGGCCAGGAGGATCATGTTTCGATGGCCCCGATCGCCGCGCGCAAGGCCGCGCAGATCGCGCGCAATGCCGCAGGAGTCATTGCCGTCGAGCTGATGGCGGGGGCTGAAGGCATCGATTACCACGCGCCGTTGCAGACCAGTCCGAAGCTGCGAAACGTGCACGACAAGGTGCGTGCGCTTTCGCCATACTTCACGGCCGATCGCTATTGGGCGGACGAAATGGCTGCGCTTCAGGCAGCCGTTCTTGCAGGGGAATTCGGGACGCCGGTACTCGGTTAGATCCGGTCCCAGTTGGTCGTCTTGCAAATGAAACCGAAGACGCAGCCGCGCACGTTGAGGCGGTTGGGGTTCACCTGCCTGATCGTGCCCTTGGCGTTCATGTCGCGGTCGGCGACATAGACGTTGGCGCTATATCTGCCGGCCCCGCTCGGCTGGATATTGTCGATGACGCGCAAGCCGAGCAATCTTTCGCCGCTGCCGCGCTGGGCCTTGGCCTGCTGCTTTGCCGACGCCTTGATTACCTTGCCGCACAGCGTGGGGCCACAAGGGGCGATCAAGATCACCATCTTGCCGTTCTTCCAGCGCCCCTCGAGGCTGCTTTTGGCGGTGGCCGTGGCCGGCGCCGTGAGTGCAAGGAGAAGCGCAAGGATTGAAAATACACGTTTCATCCGGCCCGCCTAATGGAACTTTGGGGCAGAAATGGAGCCCTCAGATTGCGCTGGCATGAACGCCAAGGACTAGTCGGACGCGGGCATTGGGCCTTTTTGGCGCGTCCATAACTGCGTTCGGCAGAAGAAGCCGGCGAAGGCGCAGCCCGTCAGCTTGATCTGACGCGCCCCGGCGGTTTGCAGCCGGGCTGACACGTGAATGTTGTCGTCGGGAATGAAGAGGCTGCCGGCCCAATATCCATGCGCGCGCTTCAGGCCGCTAAGCACGGTGGTTCCCACAACATTGCGAGCGCCTTTCGCCGCCTCGCGTTGTCCTCGGGGCGACGCCCATACGACCTTGCCGCACAATTCGTGGCCGCACGGTGCGATTTCGATGATCGCGCTCCCGATCGGGTTCATCCAGTAACCCTCTATCGGTGCGCGCGAGCGCTCCTGCGCAGCGGTCAGCGCGAGCATTGCAGCGATTCGAGCGAGGCCGCGCATGATGCGCTGTGGCGTGGCGCATGTGTCCGGCGGATGTCAGCTTAATGAAAATCGCGGCTTTTGGGGATGATTTCGACGTCGCGCGGGTGAGCGGCGGCGGGTGCGCGCCAGCTTCCCGCGCCGTCGCCCTGGTTAAGCGTCGAAGGCATCAGCTCGTCGCTTAATTGGCGCAGCATGTGGGTGTGATCCTCGAGCTTGCGGACGACGAGATGGATGACGCCGTCCTCGGCATCTTTCTGGATGACGCCGTGCACCGCCATCAGGCGCGCCCCCATGACGATCTTGCGCTGCCTGTCGAATACGTCGGGCCAGACGACCAGGTTGGCGATCCCCGTCTCGTCTTCCAGCGTGATGAAGCAGACGCCCTTGGCGCTCCCCGGCCGCTGACGGATCAGCACCAGCCCCGCCATTGAAAGCCTCTTCCCGTCGCGGATGGACTTCAGCTGGTCGGCGGTGACGAACTTCAAGCGCCCATAATGTTCGCGCAGGAATCGCATCGGGTGCGCCTTCAGGCTGAGCCGGACGGTCTGGTAATCGTTCACGACATGCTCGCTGAGCGGCATGACCGGAAGCTTCGCCGGATCGCTCTCCGACCCTTCGTCGCGCGCTTCGGCATAAGCAAACAAGGGCAGGTCGGGCGCCTGCTTCAGTGCGCGCGAATCCCACAGCGCCGCCCGCCGGTCGAGGTTCATCGAACGGAATGCGTCGGCCGCCGCTAGCCGCTGGATCGCATGCACCGGCACTCCGCCGCGGCTGCGCAACTCCTCGACCGTCCGATAGGGCTTGCCCGCCACCAGTCGTGCGGCGGCATTCGCATGAAGCCCCTCGATCTGCCGCAGGCCGAGGCGGAGCGCGCCGCCCTCCAGCGTGCAGTCCCACGCGCTCTCGTTCACGTCGACTTCGCGTACTTCGACGCCATGCTCGCGCGCATCGCGGACGATTTGCGCGGGCGCGTAAAAACCCATCGGTTGCGAATTCAGCAGCCCACAGGCGAATGCCGCCGGATATCGCCACCTCAGCCAGCTCGACACGTAGACGAGGTGGGCAAAGCTCGCTGCATGGCTTTCGGGGAAGCCATATTCCCCAAAGCCCTTGATCTGGTCGAAGCAGCGCTGCGCGAAATCGGGGTCATAGCCGCGTTCGACCATCCGTCCGACCATCTTGTCCTGCAGTGCGTTGATGTCCCCGCGCGACCGGAACGTCGCCATCGCCTTGCGCAGTTCGTTCGCTTCCTGGGACGAGAATTTCGCCGCATCGAGCGCGATTTTCATCGCCTGCTCCTGGAAGATCGGCACGCCCATGGTCCGGCCCAGGATCCGCTCGAGCTCGTCGGGCGGCCCGTGCTCGGGATCCGGGCAAGGGAAGGTCACCGGCTCCTTGCCCGACCGCCGTTTGAGGAACGGGTGGACCATGTCGCCCTGGATCGGGCCCGGCCGCACGATCGCGACTTCGATGACGAGATCGTAGAAGCGCCGCGGCTTCAGGCGCGGAAGCATGTTCATCTGCGCCCGGCTCTCGACCTGAAACACGCCGAGCGAGTCTCCGCGGCAGAGCATGTCGTAGACCTCGGGCACCTCCTGCGGGATCGTCGCAAGCTCCCACCGTTCGCCCTCGTGCAGGTCGATGAGGTCGAAGCATTTGCGGATGCAGGTCAGCATGCCGAGCGCGAGGACGTCGATCTTGAGGATGCCCAGCTCCTCGATGTCGTCCTTGTCCCATTCGATGAAGGTACGGTCGTCCATCGCGCCGTTGCCGATCGGTACCGTCTCGGTCAGCGGCCGCTCGGTCAGGATGAAGCCGCCGACATGCTGCGACAGGTGACGAGGCATGCCGATCAACTGCTCGGCGAGCTTCATCGTCCGTTTCAAATGCGGATCGGTGAGGTCGAGCCCGGCTTCGTCGGCCCGCGCGTCGTCCAGCTCAGGGTCCATGCTGCCCCAGACGGTCGATGCCATCGCGCCGCACACGTCCTCGCTAAGGCCCATCACTTTGCCCACTTCACGGATCGCCGATCGCGGGCGGTAGTGGATGATGGTCGCCGCAATGCCGGCGCGGTCGCGGCCGTACTTTTCGTAAATGTGCTGGATCACCTCCTCGCGCCGCTCGTGTTCGAAATCGACGTCGATGTCGGGCGGCTCCTTGCGCTCCTCGGAGATGAAGCGTTCGAACAGCAACTCGTTCACCGACGGGTCGACCGAGGTGATGCCAAGGCAGAAGCATACTGCGCTGTTCGCCGCCGACCCGCGCCCCTGGCAAAGGATCGCCTGCGATCTCGCGAACGCCACGATGTCGTGGACGGTCAGGAAATAACGCGCGAAATCGAGCTTCTCGATCAGCGGCAGCTCATAGTTGAGCTGTTTCAGCACTTTCTCCGGAATGCCGTCGGGCCAGCGCATGTTGGCGCCTTCCCAGGTCAGATGCTCCAGATACTCCTGCGGCGTGCGGCCGTCGGGCACCGTCTCCCGGGGATATTCGTAGCGCAGCTCGTCGAGGCTGAAGCGAAGCGAGTCCGCAAAGGCGCGCGTCGCCGCGATGGCGTGCGGCCAGCGGGCGAACAGCCGCACCATCTCCCCGGGCGATTTCAAATGCCGCTCGGCGTTCGGGTTAAGCAGATAACCCGCTGTCGCGATCGTCACTTTCTCGCGAATGCAGGTGACGACATCCTGCAACGGCCGGCGGTCGGGGACATGATAATGAACGTCGTTGGTGGCAAGGATCGTGCAGCCATGTTGGCGCGCCAGCCGGTCCAGCCGCTCGATCCGCGCGCTATCGTCGCCCCGGTAAAGCCAGCCTGCCGCGATACGGCCAAGTGACGTCAAAGCGTCGCGCAGCGGTGGCAATTCCCGTTCGAACGCATCAAGGTCTTCGCTCGGCCAGGCGATGAAAGCGATGCCTTCCTGAAGCGCCGCGACATCTTCCAGCGCAAGATCGCATTCGCCTTTCTCGGCGCGAAGCTTGCCGGTGCTAAGCAGGCGCGAGAGCCGCCCATAGCCGTCGCGATCGATGGGATAGGCAAGCAGGCTCGGCGCATCGCTAAGGTCTAGCCGGCAACCGATCAGCGGCTTGAGGCCCACCGCCTTGCAGGCGCTATGCATCCTGACCACCCCGGCCAGCGTGTTGCGGTCGGCGATGCCGATGGCATCATAATCGAGCGACAATGCCGTGCTCACCAGCTCGATTGCGTCCGACGCGCCGCGCAGGAAGGAGAAGGGAGAACTAACCCCCAGCTCCACATAAACCGATGGCGATATCGGCGGCGGCGGCATGTCGCTGGTCCGCACCAGCTTGAGCCGCGAGAATGCCGGCTGTTCGGGCATCAGCCGAAAAGCCCGTGGATGTACCAGCCGGGCAGGTCGCCGCGGCCGTCGCCGATCAGCCCCTCGCGATAGATCCAGTAGCGGCGGCCGGTCGCATCCTCGACGCGGTAATAATCGCGCAGCCGTGCCGACGAGGGCGACCGCCACCATTCGGGCGCTATCCGCTCCGGCCCTTCGACGCGCGCGATGTCATGAACGGCACGACGCCAGACGAAACGCCGCGGCATGCCTTCGGGCGTCGCATAAATGACGTCGATCGCTTCCGGCCGGTCGAGCAGGCGCTGCGGCCGTTGGACCGGCGGAAGCGCGATCGCCTCGCTTTTGGCGAGCGCGCTGACCCAGCCACTGGCGCGCTCGGGCAGGTGGCTTTCCTCCGGCCGCGGGCGCCGTACCGCGCGTGGGCCCAGCTTCACCGTCAGCCGGTCGACCAAACGCGCCAGCTCGCGCTCGCCTGAGGGCTCCTCGACCAGGCTATCCTGTGCCGCGCCCTGGCCCTCGATCCAGTCGGCGACCAGCGCAAAGGCGTCGAAGCCGAAGCCGGGATCGAGCGCCGCGGCCTTGTCGGCAAGAAGCCGCTGGAGGTGCCTGGGATCGCGGCTGGCGATGGCGGTCGCGACCGACGCCGTCGCCACGCTGCCGTCGACACGAAAACCGTGGAGCGCGAGCCGCCGCGCGCCAAGATGCCGCTCCTGCAACTGCCGGACGAGGTCGGGGATCAGCCGCTCGAGCGCCTGCGCTCCGGCTTCCGGATGGGTCGCCGGCTCCTCCAGCCGAAGCGCGGCGCGGGGTGGTGGGTCGACGGGCGCCGCGGTCAGTGGCTCGAGCTTGCGGCCGAGCGCGCGGTCGAGCGCGTCGACTACATCCTCGCCGCCGCGAAACCGCCGCGCCAGCGCCAGCCGCGGCACGTCGATGAGCGCCCCTACGGTCTTGAGCCCAAGCCGCTCGAGCGTGCGTACCGTGTCTGCACCCAAGCGAAGTGCCGAAACGTGCAGCGGGGCCAGCCTCGCCGCTACGTCCGCGCCGCAAATGCAGGGCGCCTGATGGGCCAAAGCCCATGCCGCCGCCGCCGTTGGGGCGATCGCCACGCGCGCCGTCAGCCCGACCCGAGCAAAGCATCGGTGCACGTCGCGCGCCAAGCCCTGCTCGCCACCGAAAAGGTGCGCCACGCCGCTGACGTCGAGCCGAAATCCGTCGCCATCGACTTCGACCAATGGCGACCAGCGACCTGCCCATCGCGCCAGGCGCTCGACCAGCCGCGCATCGGCGGACGGGTCGGCGGGCTCGGCGATCAGCGTCGGATCGAGTGCGCGGGCATCGGTCAGCCGCGCGCCGGCCCGTGCCCCGCGTTCGGCGGCGGCCTGGGTCACGGCATGAATGATGAAGCCGTGCGTGCCCTCGACGGTCAGGACGACCGGCGCGTCAGGCGAGCAGTCGGCGTTCTTCGCCCAGCGCTCGATCGCCAGGGCCGGCAACCAGATGGAAAGTATCCGCGTCATAGGCGATGCCCCAGCGCCCCGGCGGCAAACCGCGCGCCCGGAATAGCTCGGCATCCCATGCCGGCGTCCCCGGCGCGCGCGGGTCGAGCGCATTTTCGAGTGACAGCGCGCTCGCGAGGCGCCAGCGCATCCGCGCGCCGCTGAGGTTCGCATTGCCGCCAAGCCTCACCAGCCAGCATGACGTCCCGCTGCGTTCCGACGCCACCGCCAGCCGCCGCGTCGCGGTGAAGTCGAGCGCGCCTGGGTCGCCCCATATCTCGCCGATCACGGCAGAAATCGCGGCGCACCTTACGCCCTCTTCCATCGCCCATAGGGCGTCGCGTGCGTCGCGCGCCTCGATGTGGATGAGCTCGCGGCCGGGCATCCCCGGCGGGTAGATGCGCCCGCTTTCGAGGATCGCCATCCGGTCCTGCACCCACAGCAACGGCTTGCCCGTGCCGAGCTGTGGGAGCAGGAACCCCGCCCAGCCGCCGTCGCGCGGGTGGGCGGCGAACAGTTCGGACAGGGTGGGGCCGGACGGGACGGGCAAGCGCCATCGTCCGCCCGGCCCGCTGGGGAGCCGGTCTTTTTCGGCCGCACGGCTTGCGCCGCCGGCGACCAGATTAAGGTCTCCTGCCACACGACTCACAACGTCTTTGTTCTACTTTTGTTCTTTGTCCCGCGACTCAGCGGCAGGAGTCAAGAGTTCGACTCGGAAGGCCGTTTGGCGATCGGCGGACGACCCTCGGTTCGCGTCAAAAAGGCGCCGATCTCGTGCACGATCTGCGCCAGCGCGGGGCGCCATAGCACCGCGCCAATATGGTTGGTGTCGATCTCCACATGGTGATCGATTTCGTGATCGCGCCCGCGCGCGGCGCTCGGCGCGACGATTCCATCGCGCCGCGACCAGAAGGCCAGCGTCGGTACCGGCGGCTTGCCTTCGCCGCGCTTGAACGGCGGCTCGTTGACGTCGTGCCCCGCCACCCGCTCGTACCATTCGCGGATGTTGGTGTTGGTCTTGAAGTCGCCGGAGAAAGGCGAGCAGAGCGTCACTACCGCGCGCACTTGCTCCGGGTGCGAATGCGCAAACTCGCGCGCGAACATCCCGCCCAGGCTCCATCCGACCAGCAGGATCGGACGGCCGTCGTAGATTTCGTCAATCCGTTTCTTCAGTTGCTTAAGGGTGTCGCGCTTGGCGCCGAGATTGACGCCGAGGCCCCAGGGATATGCGCGCCATCCCGCCCGCGCCAGCGCGCGGCGGATGTCCATCGTCGTCCGGTCACTGGAGAGAAAGCCCGGGAGAACGAGCACCGGCGGCCCGTCCTCCGGGCCTCGAGGGCCCACGGGGCCAAGTCCCGCAAGGAAGCGCGGAAGGTGCCAGGCGATCTCGCGAAAACGGTGCCATCCGGGCGGCGCAAGGTCGTCCGGGTGAACCGAGCTGGCAGTCCCGGCCGCAGCGGTTCGCGCCAATTTCACAACAAGGAAGATATGTTCCTTGCGTTAGTGAAACAATAAGTTGCTGGAATCAGCTGTCCTTTTTCAGGAATCTGTCGATTTCGCGCACCACGTCCCGCGTCGTTCGCTTCGACAGGCCGAACGCCATGTGTGTGCAACTCAACTCGACTTCCTCGTCGCGCTCGTGATCGAGCCCGCGCGCGGCGCGTGGCGCGATCAACCCATCCTTGCGCGACCACAGCGCTAGGTGCGGGACCGGCGGCTTGCCCGTGTTGCGGGGAAGCGGCGGCTCATCGACCTTGTGACCGGCGACCCGCTCGTAGATCCGCCAGACATGGTTCTGCTTGGGATCGCCCGAAAAGGGGGAGCCGAGGGTGACCACCGCGCGAACGCGATCGGGCGCTGCTCGACCCAGTTCCCGCGCGAATAGGCCGCCGAGGCTCCAGCCGACGACGAGGACGGGCGCATCCGGCGAAATCTCGTCGAGCCTCTTCCTCAGGATCTCGACCGTGTCGGCACGCGCGCCCAAGTTCATTCCGTTGTTCCAGCCGTAAACGCGCCAACCGGCCTCCGCCAACGCCTGGCGCAAGGCCGCCGTGGTTCGATCGTTGGCGACGAAGCCGGGGATGACCAGGGCTGGCGGTCCGTGCGCGGGCCCAACAGTCCTGGTCGATCCGAACAACCGGAACATGCGCGGAAGCAGGAATGCCGCCTCGCCAACCCGCCGGTAAAGCGGCGGCAAGCGGTCGTCGCCCGTCCACCTCACCTTAGAGGAACTCGCCCCCCATTAGCTCCTGCAGCGCCTTTGGCAGCCGCACGCGCCCGTCGTCGGTCTGGTGGTTCTCCAGCAGCGGCACGAGGATGCGCGGGCTCGCCAACGCCGTATTGTTCAGCGTGTGCGCGAACCGCACCTTGCCGTCGGCACCGCGATAACGAAGGTTCGCTCGCCGCGCCTGCCAGTCGTGCAGGGTCGAACAGCTGTGCGTCTCGCGATACTTGGCGAGGCTCGGCACCCAACTTTCGATGTCGTTCATGCGATATTTGCCGAGGCCCATGTCGCCCGTCGACGTCTCGATCACCTGATACGGAATCTCCAGCGCTTGGAGCAGCTGCTCGGCCAGCCCCAGCAGCTTGGCATGCCATTCCGCCGACTGCGCATCGTCGGCCTCGCAGATGACATACTGCTCGACCTTCATGAACTGATGGACGCGCAGTAGCCCGCGCACATCCTTGCCCGCGCTCCCCGCCTCGCGGCGGAAGCAGGGCGAAAGACCGGCGTAGAGGATCGGCAACTTGTCCGCCTCGATGATCTCGCCCGAATGCAGCGACGTCAGCGCGACCTCCGCTGTGCCTGCAAGCCACAGATCGTCGTTGGGAAGCTGGTAGGTCTCTTCCTCGTGCCCCGGGAACTGGCCTTGGTTGAGAAACGCCTGCTCGCGCGCGATTGCCGGCACTGTGATCGGCGTGAAGCCGGCATTGGCGATTTGCTCCAGGGCCCAGGCCATCAGCTTGGTCTCGAGCAGCGCCAGCCGCCCTTTCAGGCAATAGGTGCGCGATCCCGACACCTGCACGACACGCGACAGGTCCGCCCAGTCGTTCCTCTCGATCAGCGCCACATGATCGAGCGGTTCGAAATCGAACTTGCACCGCTCACCGACCGTGCGGCTGACGGTATTGAAGCTCTCGTCCGGCCCGATTGGCGCACCTTCGAACGGAATGCCCGGCAGCTTCAGCATCAAAGCTTTCAGCGCGGCTTCCTTGCCGGAAAGCTCGCCCTCGATCGCCGAAGCGCGCGCGCCGGCCTCCTTGGCCTGCTTGCCTAGCTCCGCCTTTTCCTCGGACGTTGCATCCTTGAACTTGGCGCTCACCGCGTTCCGCTCGGCGCGCAGGCGGTCGATCTCCGTCTTCCCCGCACGCACCTCGGCGTCGAGGTCAAGCAATTGATCGAGGTCGAGCGCGACATTCTTGTCGCGGATCGCCTTCTCCACGGTCTCGCGGTTTGCCTTGACGAAATCCAGTGCCAACATGGGCGCGGCACTGCGCGAATTGCGCCGCAGTGGCAAGTTCGCGTAGGCGACAGTCCATGCCCTCAGGTCTGATTGCGCTCCTCGACGATGTCGCCACCATCGCCAAGCTCGCCGCTTCCTCGCTCGACGACGTGGCGGGCGCGGCCGGCAAGGCGAGCACCAAGGCGGCCGGCGTCGTCATCGACGATACGGCGGTGACGCCGCGCTACGTGACCGGCCTCGCGCCGGAGCGGGAGTTGCCGATCATCGGCAAGATCGCTTGGGGTTCTCTCCGCAACAAGATCGCGATCCTGCTGCCGCTGGCGCTGCTGCTGACCGCATTCGCCCCCTTCCTGATCACGCCGCTGCTGATGCTCGGCGGCGCCTATCTCGCCTTCGAAGCGACCGAGAAGATCCTCGAGAAATTGCTCCACGAGCATGAACATGAGGAGCAGCTGGTCGACGCGATGGGGGACCCGGTCGAACTCGAGAAGATGCAGGTGAAGGGCGCCATCCGCACCGACTTCATCCTATCCGCCGAGATCATGGCCATCGCGCTCGCGAGCCTCGAGCATCTGACGCTCGTCACCACCGCCTTCGCGCTGATCGTCGTGGCATTCGCGATCACCGCCGGTGTCTACGGCGTCGTCGCGTTGATCGTGAAGCTGGACGACATCGGACTGCACATGGCGCAGCGCCGCGGACGCGCCATCCGCGCCTTCGGCAACGGGCTTGTGCACGTCGTGCCCAAGCTACTAACCGCGCTGGCGACGATCGGCACTGCCGCGATGCTGTGGGTCGGCGGCGGAATCCTCCTCCACGGCCTCGAGGAGCTGCACCTCGCCGGCCCGATCCCGCACCTCATCCACGACTTCGCCCATCTTATCAGCGAGCCGCTCGGCGCCTTCGCCGGCCTCGTCGCCTGGCTGGTCAACGCGATCGGCGGCGCGCTCGTCGGCATCGTCGTCGGCAGCGTGATCGTGCTCGTCGTCCGCCGCCTCACCAAGCACCCGGAAGAACTGATCGTCGATTAATCGAAGTGCAGCCGGCGATACTTGCCGCGGAAGAACAGGAGCGGGTCGAGGCTGGCGTCGAAGCTCGCCTGCACCACTTGCCCCACCAGGATATGATGATCGCCGCCGTCATAGACCGCGTAGCGCTCGCATTCGAACACGCAGAGCGAGTCCTTGAGGATCGGCGCGCCACCTTCGCCGCATGACCAGGGCGTTCCCTCGAACCGATCACCGGCGCGCGTCGAGAAGCTGATCGACGCCGGCTGCTGCCCCGTCTGGAGCACGTTGATCGCAAAGCACGGCGCGGTCGTCAGCGCGGCCGCGGTCGCCGCTTTCTTGTGAACGCACACTAGCAGCAGCGGCGGCTCCAGCGACACCGAGGTGAAGCTGTTGACCGTCAGCCCCGAAGGCTCCCCCTCGAGCAGGCAAGTGACCACGGTCACACCCGTCGCAAAGCATCCGAGCGCGTCGCGCAGCGTGCGCGGATCATGCCCGCTGCGATACTCGCCCTTGCTTGGTTGTCCGTCCGGCTGATCGGCCATGCGCGGCCTATAACGCACGCCGGCTAGAGCGCCAGCAGCCTCTCGGGCGTCAGCGCTAGAACATCGGTCACCGTGCGTTCGACCGATTCGGAAACTAGGTAGCGCGGCTGGAAGGCGTCATGCCGGTAGGCAGTATGAACCGCCCGCTCGACCGAGAAGGGCAGGCGTTCGACCGCGTCGCTTTCCAGGCTGAAGTGCGATTCGCCGAAGCTCGACGCGAGGCCAGCGCCGAGGATCTTCAGTTCGCCGTGCTCGCGCGCCAGCCCGAACTCGACGCTGTGCCAGTAGAGGCGCGCGGCCCGAACGCCCTCGCCGGCCACGATTGCCGCCGAGCCGAGCCGCCCGACATGCTCGGCCATCTCGGCGAAGTCGTGATGCGCCAGCATCGGGATGTGACCAAACAGGTCGTGGAAGCAGTCTGGCGCTTCGAGATAATCGAGCTGCGCGCGCGTGCGAATGAAATTGCCGACCGGAAATACACGCTCGCTCAGCATCGCGAAGAAGACGTCGTCCGGCACCAACCCCGGCACCGCGACCGTGCGCCACCCGGTCCGAGGCCGAAGGATCTCGTTAAGCTCGCCAACCTCCGGAATACCTGGATGCGACAGCCGCAGCAGGTCGATCCCATGGAGAAAGGCCGACACCACCCGCGTCCCGAGCAGCTCGACTTGCCGCGCAAACAGCAGGTCCCATACCGCATGGTCTTCCTCGGTGAAGGAATCCCAAGATTGCGATACGACATAGTCCTGCCAGCGCCCGGCCGGCTGGTCCCTGACAATCGTCTCCTGAAGCATCTGGTGGTCCTTTCATGGGCATTAAAAAACCCGCCGAGCGGGCCGCTGGCGGGTTGGAGGCTGGTGTCTGTCGCTAAGCGCGCGTCAGCTCGTTCCAGCCTCCCGCACGTAATAAGAGCTCGCCGGCGCGGCCGCAGTGGCGCAAACGGTCAGAGCGAGGTCGGTCGTGCGGTTCATCGGCGTGGTCTATGACAGATGCCGCCTGAACGCTCAATGTCGGCTAGCCGCTCCGGCCATTTCGTTTGCTTGGGGCGAGTGCGCCACGCTACGCCGTGCCTATGAACCTCGCGCGCGTGTCGAAACTCATTTTCTGGGCCGCGATGGTCTTCGCCTTTGTCATGGCGATCCTGCCTCAGCCGCCCGAGCTCCCTGGGCAGCCCAATGACAAAGTCCAGCACATGGTGGCCTTCGCAATGCTCGCCGCGCTCGACGCTTGGGCTTATGCGCGAAGCGACCTCTGGCGGCTTTTCGTCGGCTTGTCGTTCTTCGGCGCGTTCATCGAATTTGTGCAGGCCATTCCTGCCATCCACCGCGACAGCGACCTGAAGGACTGGATCGCCGACACGGTTGCGGCGGCGCTAGTCCTTGTGATTGTCCGATTGTGGCGTTGGCGCCGCCGCGAGGAACAGCCGGCGCCTTAACGAACTCCGGCCTCTCCGCTCAGGCGGGGATGCGTGTCCGGATTTGCCCTTTACGCGAATGAGCGATCGCTCCCGCGTCAGCTCGGATCGCCAGATCGTCGAAGGCGCTCGCTACGCTGAGAAGAAAGGGCGCCTCGGGCCGGCCCGCATATTCGCAGGCCTGGCGACGGCAGTTTTCAGCTTGCTCCTTGAACATCATGATGCGCACTCCGCTAGGTACAACACCGTTGTGCCGCACTACGCGCCAGCATTCCCGACATGGGTCTACGAGGTTCGCGAGTCATTCTTGTTACGACGGTCTCGGCACTTGGCCCGGCAGCAACAGGGACGGCCTGTTCTAGTTCCCGTCGATTTGCCCCAGGCAGCCAATGGCCGCGCCCGTCTGTGCAATATATCCGATTCACGTTGGTTCCACCAGCGGAACAGCCGTGAGGGCGAGCGTGCGATTTATGGTTAAATCCGTGTTAAATCGCCTAGCGAACGAATCACTTCGACTCGTCGATGCCATTCCTTGCCCATGCGAACCTGCCGGAGCCTTCACGGTCACGACCATGCCGGCGCCGGCGCAGCTCGGCCGCTCTCTTGAAGAGAAAGTCAGACTCCGCCGGGCGACCATGCAACTGCGCTTCGGCCAGGAAGTCGCGGCGCTTGCGATCCGCGACGTATGGAGCGCCTGTTGCGAGCTCCTTCTCGCGTCCTAACTCGTCCGCGAAAGCAAGCTCGACCACTTCATCCTCGATGTCGAGCAGGTATTCAACGTCATCTACGACGGTGAATTGATGCTTTGCGTCCCCTCGCCCGAGCAGCGTTTCCCGGTTCGGATCGACGTCTTTGCACAGTCGCTGGAACGAGTCGTCGAGGAGATACTCGCCGGGACGAGCTGTACGCCCGTCATGCAGATCGACGCGGCCTAAGGAGCGTCGGAAATCCGCGCCCAGCCTTATTCTTCGAGGTTCAGCGTTTCGCTGCTGATGTAGGTCAGAGCTTGTTGGACACGTTGTTGAACATCGTGTCGATCTTGGAGCCGAGCCCTTCGAAGGCCCCCACGGCCGCAATCGCAATCAATGAAGCGACCAGCGCATACTCGATCGCATTTGCGCCCCTCTGGCAGCGAATAATTCGCATTAAACGGGACATGGACGGCTCCTGGTTAACAATACGCGCCCGATGCGGCGCCGTTGTTAACAATTTCTGCTGAGGCGTCCTGCGAATTGCTTTCGATCCATGGTTAACGGCTGTTTGCGGAGCATGCTTTTGCGGTGAGCACCAGTAATCGTCCCATCACGGGACAAGTTAAGGTTAAAAAGGAGTTTCTTTACACCATCCACATCCAGGGCACGCGCGGCAACGCCAGCTCGTTCGACGGCAACGTGAACTTCGTGGCCGCTGCACCGCCGGTTCCGGAACCGGCGACCTGGGCGATGATGATGATCGGTTTTGGTGTTGTCGGTTGGCAGCTGCGCCGCCGCACGAGCCGCCGTCAGCTGATCGCGCAGGCCGCGTAAGCTACCAGACGTTGTTCGCAAGGAGGGCGGCCCGGCGACGGGCCGCGTTTTTTGTTGGTGCTATCCGTTCGCCAGTGCCGAGATCGCCTCGGCAAGTCTGATGTCGCGCTCGGTCACGCCGCCAGCATCGTGGCTGGTCAGCCGGAAATCGACCCGGTTCCACACGCTGGTGAATTCCGGGTGATGGTCGACCTGCTCGGCATGGAGCGCGACTCGGGTCAGGAAGCCGAACGCCTCGCTAAAATCCGCAAAACGGAAGGAGCGAATGAGCGCCTTGTCGCCTTCTTCGACCGTCCAGCCTTCGGGCGCGTCCATGCACTATCCCCCTGTCATACAGCCGTCCGATTCGCTTACCCCACGATCGTGGCTTGTGACACGGCCCTAGGTGACAAAGTGGTGGAAGTAGAAGACCCCGGGATTTGACCCCCCTCACTGTGAACATCGCCGCATTCTTGAAAAGCGGCCCGGGTGAGCGCAGTTGGCGCGCAAAGGAGACAATAAATGGCTACGCAGGTCGCCGACAAATCGCCGCTCGGCCTCGAAAACCCGATGGGCACCGACGGCTTCGAATTTGTCGAATATACCGCGCCCGACATCGAACTGCTGCGCTCGCTGTTCGCGAAGATGGGGTTTCCCGAGATCGCCCGCCACAAGAGCAAGAACGTCACGCTTCACAAGCAGGGCGACTGCAACTTCATCATCAATGCCGAGCCGGGTTCCTACGCCGAACAATATGCCAAGGATCACGGGCCGAGCGCCTGCGCCATGGCTTTCCGCGTCACCGATGCAAAGGCCGCCCACGCCCGCGCGCTGAAGCTCGGCGCGACCGACGTGAAGGTGAGCAAGGGCGACGGCGAACTCGACCTGCCGGCCATCGAAGGCATCGGCGGCTCGCGCTTGTTCTTTATCGACCGCTACGGCCCGGGCTCCGGCATCGCCGGGTCGATCTACGAGGTCGACTTCGACTTCCATCCCGACTGGCAGCAGCGAATGGCCGATGCGGATTCAAAGCTCACCTATATCGACCACCTCACGCACAACGTGAACCGCGGCAACATGGCGACCTGGGCCGACTTCTACGAACGTCTCTTCAACTTCCGCGAGATTCGCTACTTCGACATCGAAGGAAAGCAGACCGGCCTGTTCTCGAAGGCGATGACCTCGCCCTGCGGCAAGATCCGCATCCCCCTCAACGAGAGCCAGGACGACAAAAGCCAGATCGAAGAATTCCTGCGCGAATATAAGGGTGAGGGGATCCAGCACATCGCGCTCGGCACATCGAACATTTACGACGCGGTCGACATCATCCGCGCACGCGGCATTCCCTTCCAGGACACCCCGGATACCTATTACGAGATGCTCCCCGAGCGCATCAAAGGCCACGACGAGAGCATCCCCGAGCTGGAGAAGCGCCGCATCCTGATGGACGGCGCGCCGACCGAAGGGCAGGGCCTTCTCCTGCAGATTTTCACCCAGAACGTGATCGGGCCGATCTTCTTCGAGATCATCCAGCGCAAGGGCAATGAAGGCTTCGGCGAGGGCAACTTCAAGGCGCTGTTTGAGAGCATCGAGCTCGATCAGGTCCGCAGGGGTGTCCTCTGATCGAAGCTTACATCTGCGACTACGTCCGCACGCCCATCGGCCGCTACGCCGGCGCGCTGAGCAGCGTCCGCGCCGACGACCTCGCCGCGATCCCGATCAAGGCGCTGATCGACCGCAATCCGGGCGTCGATTGGGCCGATCTCGACGACGTGATCCTCGGCTGCGCCAATCAGGCGGGCGAGGATAATCGCAACCTGGCCCGGATGGCGGGACTGCTCGCGGGGCTGCCGGGCAGCTCAGGCGGCGTGACGCTCAATCGCCTGTGCGGCTCCGGCCTCGACGCGGTGGCGATGGCGGCGCGGGCAATCCGAAGCGGGGAGGGCGACCTGATCATCGCCGGCGGCTCCGAAAGCATGAGCCGCGCGCCGTTTGTCATGGCCAAGGCGACGTCGGCGTTCGATCGCAATGCGGAGATATACGACACGACGATCGGTTGGCGCTTCATCAATCCGAAGATGAAGGCGGCCTACGGCGACGACACGATGCCGAGCACCGGCGAGAACGTCGCGCAGGACTTCCAAGTCAGTCGCAAGGATCAGGACGCGTTTGCGCTTCGCAGCCAGGAGAAGGCAGCTAAGGCGCAGGCGAACGGGCGTCTCGCCGCGGAAATCGTGGCGGTGCCGATCCCCCAGCGCAAAGGCGACCCGATCGTCGTAGACAAGGATGAGCATCCGCGCGCCACGACGCTCGAAGCGCTCGGCAAGCTGAAGCCGATCGTTCGCCCCGACGGCACGGTCACCGCGGGTAATGCCTCGGGCGTGAACGACGGAGCGGCGGCCATCATCATCGCCTCCGAAGAAGCGGCCAAGCGCAACGGCCTGACGCCGCGCGCCCGCGTTCTCGGCGCGGCGGTGGCCGGCGTTCCGCCGCGGATCATGGGCATCGGCCCTGCCCCCGCAACCGAGAAGCTGGCCAGGCGGCTCGGCATCAAGGTTGCAGACTTCGATGTGATCGAGCTCAACGAGGCTTTCGCGGCACAGGGCCTCGCCGTCCTGCGCCAGCTGGGCATCGCCGACGACGATGCACGGGTGAACCCCAATGGCGGCGCGATCGCGCTCGGTCATCCGCTCGGCATGTCCGGCGCCCGACTCGCGCTCACCGCGACGGAGGAACTCCAGCGCAACGGCGGCAAGCTCGCGCTCGCCACGATGTGCATCGGCGTCGGCCAGGGAATCGCGCTCGCACTCGAACGGGTGTAACATCACTCTCATGAGCGGTGTCGCAGTGCTGGACGAGGCGGCGATCATGGCCGTGCTCGAAACCATACCGGATCCAGAAATTCCGGTGCTGACGATCACGGATCTCGGCATTGTCCGTGGCTTTGTCTCCGACCCGCCGCGCGTCCGCATCAGCCCGACCTACACAGGTTGCCCCGCGACCCTCGCGATCGAACAATCAATCCGCGTGGCGCTCGACGACGCCGGCTTTCACGATGTCGGGATCGAGCGTGTCCTCTTTCCGCCCTGGACCACGGAATGGATTACAGAGCGCGGCCGCGAGCGGCTCCAAGCCTACGGCATCGCCCCGCCTAGCGAGTCAGCGACGGCGGAATGTCCGCAATGCGGTTCGACCGATACCGTCGAAGTCAGCCGCTTCGGCTCGACGCCGTGCAAAGCGCAGTGGCGCTGTAAATCCTGCCTGGAACCGTTCGAACGCTTCAAATGCCATTAGGCATCTGAGCGGCGGTCACCACTCGGCGAAGCTGCCGTCCTTCGTGCGGAAGATCGGGTTGCGCCAGCGATGGCGATCCTTGTCAGCCTCCCGCACCGCCGCCTCGTCAATCTCGACGCCGAGGCCCGGGCCTTCCGGAACCGGAAGGTAGCCGTCGATTGGCGTCAGCGCTTCCTTGTTGGTGCAGAAGTTCAACAGGTCGTGGCCGCCAGTATTATAGTGGATGCCTAGGCTGATTTCCTGGATCGCGTGGTTCGGCGTGCAGGCCGCGATTTGAAGGCAAGCGCCAAGGGCTAGCGGCCCGAGCGGGCAGTGGGGCGCGACCGCGACGTCATAGGCTTCCGCCATCGCCGCGATCTTGCGCACCTCGAGGATTCCGCCAGCGTGGCTGAGATCGGGCTGGATGATGTCGACGATGCCAGCCTCGAAGAAGGGCTTGAACTCCCACCGGCTGTAGAGCCGCTCACCGAGCGCAATCGGTGTCGAAGTGTGCTCCGCAATCTCGCGGAGGCCGTCGTGGTTTTCGGAGAGCAACGGCTCTTCGATGAACAGCAGGCCAAGCGGTTCGAGCGCCTTTGCAAGCTGCTTCGCTAGCGGCCGGTGGGCGCGTCCGTGGAAGTCGAGACCGACGTCCATGCCGAGCGTCTGCGCTGCCTCGACCCGCTTCACTACGTCATCAAATAGCTTTGGCGTTCCGATCCAGTCGAGTTCGGCTGTCGCGTTCATCTTGACCGCGTTGAAGCCCTGCTGCTTTCGCACCTCGGCGGCGTCGGCGATCTCATGCGGGCGGTCGCCGCCGATCCAGGCGTAGGAGCGCACCCTGTCGCGGACCTTGCCGCCGAGCATCTGCCAGGCAGGCAGTCCGAGCGCCCGGCCCTTGAGGTCCCACAACGCCTGCTCGAGACCGGCGAGCGCCGACATCAGCACCGCGCCGCCGCGATAGAAGCCGCCGCGGTAGCCGACCTGCCAGATATCCTCGATGTTGAACGGATCGACGCCGATGAAACGATCGCGCAAGGCTTCGAACGCGCCATCGACGGCCTCGGCCCAGCCCTCCAGGCTCGCCTCGCCCCAGCCGAATGCTCCGTCTTCGCTCTCAACGCGGACGAACAGCCAGCGCGGCGGCGCGAAGAAGGTCTCAATCCGCCCGATCTTGCGTCCGCTCATCCTTGCGCCTCGTTTGCGTTCGCTTCGCCGGCAATGTCACGACCGGCAGCGTCATCGTCGCCCTGATCATAGTCGCCGACCTTCTTGATCGGAACGACGAGGCACACGCTTTGCGCGGGAAGGACGTTGCGCCAGTCGGCGATAAGTTGCTTGTACGCCTTGCCTACGTTCCGGATCTTGCGGTCGAGGTCGAACAGGCCGAGCGGATTGACGTTGCCGTTCTTCTCCCGGAGTGCGGTGTCCCAGTCGACCTGGTCGGTCAGCGAATACCAAGTGAAGCCGACGGTGGGGATGCCGACGTTGCGGAGGCGCAGCACGTTCGCCCATTCCTTCCACAGCCACTTTACCGCCTCGTCGCCGTGCGGCCCCTCCCACAGGTTGGTCTCGGTGTGCATCACCGGCAGCCGGTAGCGGTTGTAATATTGGCGCGTGATCTCGGAATAGCCGAAGGTCTCGCCAGCCGCGACGGTGTGGCCATCCGCGAATACCCGATGCTCGTTCAGCGCATAATAGTCGTTGCCGAGGATGCAGTGCTGCTTCAGCCGATGGTCCAGGAACCACTCATATTCCTCGCGGGTCATCCCGTTATCGAGCAGGTATTGGTACATCCCGCTGTCGACGCGCCGGCCGTAATTGAGGTCGAGCGACAGGAAGCGCATCTGGTTCAGCACTTCGGCGCGGCCGATCGCAGCCGGTGAGTCCGCGTGATAATATTCGGAGCTCTCGCTCTGGATGAAGATCGCGTCGTGCCGGCGCTTGAGGATCTCGATCATCCCCATGATGTTGGCCTTCACGAGGTGCTTGAGCGCCGTGACGAATGAGCGGTCGTCCTTCTTCTGCTCGTTCCACCAGCCGTATTTGGCGGAGAAGACCGCGCAGATGAACATCTCGTTGATCGGCGTATAGAGTTGCACCCAAGGGAAGCGTTCGGCGAATTCGCCCGCATAATCGGCGAAGAGGCGCGGGAAGTCCGGGTTTTGGAAATTGCCGACCCAATCGGGCACGCCGAAGTGGCACAGGTCGACGATCGGGGTGATCTCCCGCCGCTTCAGGTCGGCGAAGACGAGGTCGGAGAACTCCCAGTCGAACTTTCCAGGCCCGAGCCATGTCTTATGGATTGGGGGACCGTAGCGGAGATAGTTGATCCCGATCTCCTGGACGCAATCGAAATCCTCGCGCCAGCGATCGTAATGGCCACAGACCTCCATCTCATCGACGCGGGTCTTGCCGTGATTGATCGTGGGATAGCTGTTCTCGATCCCCGTCGCGAACATGAAGTTAGCGATGGCTCAATCTCCTGGAGTTTTCGTGACGTCAGCCCGCATAGGGAACGTCTGCAAGTCCCCTCACACCGGGACTGAAGATAAACAATCCCCCGGCATTTGGTTGCATCTCGCGGGCGCTTTCATCGAGGCCGATGCTTGCAGACGTGATGTAAAGCCGTTCGAGATCGCGGCCGCCGAAGGTACAGCTGGTCGGCCGCGCGACGGGCATTTCGACCGTTTGCAGCCACTCTCCCGCGGGCGAATAGCGGCGAACGCACCAGCCGTCCCAAAAGGCAATCCACAGGCAGCCTTCGCTATCGACCGTCATTCCGTCGGGAAAGCCGTCGCCTCCCCCGAACTGAAGAAAGGTGCGGCGCGCCCCGGCCTTGCCGTCGGGGCCTATGTCGAAGGCGTAAGTGACCTGCGCCGCGCTGTCGTTGTGGTACATGATGTCGCCGGCGGGGCTGAACGCGGGTCCGTTGGTGACCTTGTAGCCCGTGTCGATGGCGACGCAGCTCTGGTCCACGTCGATGCAATAGAGCGTTCCAGCCGCCTCGCGCTCGCTGTCGTCCATCGTCCCGGCCCAGAAACGGCCACGGCGGTCGAGCTTGCCGTCATTGAAGCGATTGCCGGGCAGATGTTCTTCCGGGTTGGCGATCAGATAGAAGCGGTCGCTCGCCGGGTCGATGATGGCGACTCCGTCCTCGGTGCCGGCGATGAAGGCGCCATTCTTGCGGGGCGCGAGCGATCCGACTCGGCGTGACGTAGGCCAATGGCCGAGCGTGCCGTCGTCGGCGAGGCGGAAAATCTTCCGGCCCTTGATGTCAAGCCAGTAGAGCGCTTCTTCGCGCGCAACCCAGACGGGGCCCTCGCCGAGAAGGGCGTGGACATCGGCCACGCATTTGACGTTTGAGTCGACAGGCACGGAGGTGGGATAGCCGTGCGGCCCGAAAAGAAAAACGCTGCCGGATCGCGCTCGGCCAGTTTTTCGTTATGAGCGCCACGCATGGGCTGGACCGACGGATATATCGCAGTCGACTGGGGCACCACCAACCGCCGCGCCTATTTAATCGACGGCGCCGGGCACTGCATCGATGAGTTCGAGGACGGGATGGGCATCCTGTCCGTGCCGGATGGCGGCTTCCCCAATGCGGTTTCGGAGATCCGGCAGCGCTTGGGGGACAGGCCGCTGTTGCTCGCCGGGATGATCGGATCGAACCGCGGCTGGCATGAAGCACCCTATGTGCCGTGCCCCGCAGATATCGACGATCTGGTGAAAGGGTTGGTCCGGGCTGGCGACCACGAGGCAATCGTCCCGGGTGTATCTTTCATCGGAGACGGCCGCGCGGATGTGATGCGCGGCGAGGAGGTCCAACTCCTGGGCGCCGCGGCGGCAGGTCTTCTCGAGCCGGAAGCCCTCGTTTGTCATCCGGGCACGCACAATAAGTGGGCGCTACTCCGCCAAGGCAGAATCCACGACTTCCGGACTGTTATGACCGGCGAGCTATTCAGCCTGCTCAAGGGTCACAGCATACTCGCCGACCTGCTGCAGGGCGAAGTCGAGCCGAACGACACGTTCAAGGAGGCAGTTCGCCATTCCATCGCGCAACAGGCGCTGCCGGCGGACTTGTTCGCTGTTCGGGCGCGGGTGCTGCTCGGGCAGGCGAGGAAGGAAGATGCGGCGTCCTGGACCAGCGGGCTCCTGATCGGCTGCGACGTTCACATCGGGCTTGCGCGTTCGTCGGATCCGCAAGTCCACGTCATGGGCCGGCCCGAGCTCACGCGGCTCTACGCCACCGCCATCAAGGAGGCCGGACGCGAGGCAATCGAGCTCGACGGTGAACAATGTTTCCTCGCCGGCATTCATGAGATCGCCAGGAGGATCGACGGTTGAACGCGAAAGAGCTGCTGCGACACTATCTGGGCCAATGCCCGCTGATCGCGATCACGCGCGGCGTGCGGCCGGATGAAGCCGAGGCGATCGGCGACGCCATCCGCGAAGCGGGCATCCGCATCATCGAGGTCCCGCTCAATTCACCCGAGCCGTTGAAGAGCATCGAGTTGCTGGCGCGGCGGTTCGGCGACGAGGTGCTGGTCGGCGCCGGGACGGTCTTGCGGGCCGAGCAGGTGGACGAGGTGAAGAATGCCGGCGGTCGCATCATCGTTTCGCCTGACACGAATGTTGATGTCATCGCGGTGAGCGCTGCAGCCGGGCTTGTCTCCTCGCCTGGTTATTTCACGCCCACGGAGGCATTCGCAGCCATCAGTGCCGGCGCGCATGGATTGAAGCTGTTCCCCGCCGAGGGCGCTTCTCCGAAGGTCCTCCAGGCCCAGTTGGCAGTGATTCCGAAGGATATTCCGGTGCTCGCCGTGGGCGGCATCTCGCCGGACAACATGCAGCCGTGGCTGGAGGCGGGCGCCGCTGGCTTCGGGCTGGGCTCGGGGCTGTACAAGCCCGGCCAGTCTGCGGCCGAGACGCTGGAGAAGGCGCGCGCCTACGTCGCGAGCGTGAGGCGCGCATGACGCCGATCAAGATCGCCATCATCGGCTTCGGCAAGATCGCCGACGACCAGCACGTGCCATCGATCAACAGCAATCCTCGCTTCGAGCTGGTCGCGACATCGAGCCGCTCGGGGCAGGGAATCGCGAAGACCTTCACCGATTGGCGCGAACTCGTCCGCACGGTCGATGGGTTGCAGGCGGTCGCGATCACCACGCCGCCGGGCCCGCGATACGAAATTGCGCGCGAGTGCCTCGATGCGGGGCTGCACTGTCTGCTCGAAAAGCCTCCCACGGCCGGCCTGGCGCAGATCAGCGACCTCGCCTGCCTTGGGGAAGCGCGACAACTCACCGTCTACACGACGTGGCATGCGCAGCATCATTCGACGGTCGCCGCGGCGGCGCAGACCCTCGCCGGCAAGCGCGTCAAGTCGATGCAGATCCTGTGGCATGAGGACGTGCACAAGTGGCATCCGGGACAGCAGTGGATCTGGGGGCCAGGCGGCTTCGGCGTATTCGACCCCGGGATCAACGCCTTTTCCATCGCGACAAAGATCTTTCCGGGAGGCCTGTTCGTCGAGTCGGCAGAGCTGAGCGTGCCCGAAAATGCGCAGACACCTATTGCGGCGGATATCGTCTTCTCGAGTCCGCAAGCCGATGGGCCGTTGACCGCAAGCCTCGACTGGCGGCGCACCGAGGGCGAGGAATGGACGATCGCCCTCGAAACTGCCGACGGCACTTCCCTGCGCCTCGAAGGCGGCGGGTCGAAGCTGATGCTCGACGGCAAAATGCAGGAAGACGACGGGATCGGCGAATATCCCGATATCTATCGTCATTTCGTCGACCTGATCGACGAGCGCCGGAGCGATGTCGACGTCGCGCCTTTCCGGTTGGTCGCCGATTGCCTTCTAATTGGACGCACGAGCAAGGTCGAAGCCGTCGAGAGCTAATGGAGCAACTTGGCGCCGTGTGCATTTAAGCACCGCGGGTTGGGCCGGTACCGAAACAAGCTCAAGGGCGGGCTAATGCTCGGAGTGAAGGACGTGGCTGAGACAGCAACAGACGAATCGAATCAGGCTGATGAGGCCTTTGCGGGCAACCGCCTGCTAGCGACATTCTCGCGCGAAGCGCGGGCGCTGATCGAGCCCCAGGGTGTGCTCGAACAAACCCAAGTGGGCGACATCGTGCTCACGCGCGGCGAACAGGTCGAATCGAGCGTATTCCCGATCGGTTCGACCATGGTCTCCATGACGGTCGAATTGAACGGCGGCCGTTCCGTCGAGGTTGCATCGATCGGCCGTGAAGGCGCGGTCGGCGGCATCATCAGCTGCGGGCAGGCACCAGCTTATTCCCGCGCGATCGTCCTTGTCGGCGGGCCGGTTTTCCGAGTGTCGATGGGAGCGCTTGAGGATGCCAAGAAGAGGTCGGGCTTCATCTCGAACATCTTCTGCCGCTTCTCGGACTATCTGCTGGCGCAGGTGATGCAGTCGGTGGCGTGCAACGCCTTTCACTCAATCCCAGAGCGCGCAGCGCGCTGGTTGCTGCATGCGCAGGATCGCGCCGGTGATCGCATCGAGTTGACGCAGGAGGCGTTCGCGGGATTGCTTGGCGTCCAGCGGACCACCGTCAACGCGGTCATCCGGTCGCTTCAGAGCGAGGGGTTGGTTTCAACCGGGCGAGGCGTCGTGCGAGTGACCGACCGCGCGGGCCTTAAGCGCAGGGCCTGCGAATGCTACCAGCGGCTGGAAGATCATTTCGGCGCCGTAATCGGCACCAGCGGCACCGGCGGACCGCGCTAGCCGAGGAACCGCCAGCTGAGCGTTTCGCCCGCGTGGAAGGGCACCAGTCCTTCGATCTCAACGGGTACCTGCGTGTCGATGCGCTCCAGCGTGAGCCTGTCTTCGTGCGGAGGGAGGCCGTAGAAGCGCGCACCGTTAAGCGAGGTGAATGCCTCGAGCCGGTCGAGCGCGCCTTCCTCCTCGAATACGCTGACGTAGCTCTCTAGCGCGAACGGCGCATTGAAAATACCGGCGCAGCCGCAGTCGGATTCCTTCGCCTCGCGGGTGTGCGGTGCGCTGTCCGTGCCGAGGAAGAACTTGCCCGAGCCTGATGTAACGGCCTTGCGGACCGCTAGCCGGTGATGCTCGCGCTTAGCCACCGGAAGGCAATAGGCGTGCGGCCGCAGTCCGCCGGCGAAGAGCGCGTTGCGGTTGATGATCAAATGCTGCGGCGTGACGGTGGCGGCGATGTTCGGGCCCGACCCTTCGACGAAGGCCGCCGCTTCGGCCGTCGTGATATGCTCGAAAACGACCTTCAGCGCGGGGAAGTCGCGGACGACGCCTGTCAGCACTCTGTCGATGAACACTGCCTCGCGGTCGAACACATCCACGTCCGGGTCGGTGACCTCGCCATGGACGCACAGGACCATGCCGATCTGCTCCATCCGCTCCAGGGCCGGATAGATGTTGCGGATGTCGGTCACGCCAGAAGCCGAATTGGTCGTTGCGCCCGCCGGGTAGAGCTTGGCTGCGATCCAGACCTTCTGCTCGAACCCGCGCGCCAACTCGTCGGGATCAGCCTGGTCGGTCAGATAGCAGGTCATCAGCGGCGTGAAGCCGGGCCCTGCCGCCGCGAGGATCCGTTCGCGATAGGCTGACGCGGCTTCCACGCTGGTCACTGGCGGGACGAGATTGGGCATGACGATTGCCCGGCCGAACTGCCGCGCCGTGTAGGGCGCGACCTTGCGCAGCATCCCGCCGTCGCGAAGGTGAACGTGCCAGTCATCGGGACGGCGGATGGTCAGCATTTGCGAAGCCACGGACGGCTCCCTAACTGAAGGGCATGGCCGCGACCACCCTGACCGACCGTGCCCTGATCCGCCTGTCCGGCGAAGACGTACGTGGCTTCCTCCAAGGGCTGGTGACAAGCGACGTCGCGGGCGAGCTGCCGGTCTGGACCGGCCTCCTTACGCCTCAGGGCAAGTGCCTGTTCGATTTCATCGTCTGGGCGGATGGCGACGATCTGCTGCTGGATTGCGAAGCCGCTGCAGCGGACCAACTGATCAAGCGGCTCTCAATCTACCGTTTGCGACGCCCCATCCGGATTGAGCGGGATAAGACGCTGGCCGTTCACTGGTCGCCGCATGGCGGGCAAGGAAGCATCGATCCGAGGCTAGCCGCTCTCGGGCGCCGTTGGGTGGCCCCAGCGGAGGAGCCCGCTTCCGGCTGGTTCGAGCATCGTTTGAGGCTAGGTGTCACCGAAGGCCGCGCCGAGCTCGGCGACATCCTTTGGCTAGAATGCAATGCCGCCGAGCTTAATGGCGTCAGCTTCTCGAAGGGCTGCTTTGTCGGCCAGGAGAATACTGCGCGCATGAACTGGCGGTCAAAGGTGAACCGCCGCCTGGTCGTCATCGTAACGGAAGCGGAAGGGCCGCGGGCGCGAGTTGTCTATCCCGAGGTGGGCTTGGCCGTCGAACATCGCCGCCTCGACGATCTGGAGGGCGCACTCATGCCGGAATGGCTGGAAGAGGCGTTGGCTCAGCCGAGCACGGCGTAGGCGCGGACCGGAAAGGTCCCGACACCCTTCATTTTCGGCGGAACGGCGGATAGCCGGAAGCCCTCGTCCGGCAAACTCCCAAGGCCGGTCATATGCTCGCAGATTGGGATGTCGGCGCCCAGCAAGCGCGTGTGCACGGGCCGCGCCCTCACGTGCATATTGTCGATATTGCAGCTGTCGATACCGACGAACGTCGCGCCCTGCTCGGCGAGCCAGTCGGCCGCCGCCGCGGTGAGATAAGGATGATCGCCGAAATAGCCTTCCGTCCGCCAGTGGCGGTCCCATCCGGTGTGGATGAGCACAGCTTTCCCGCTGACTTCCAGGCCCTCGAAGTGAACCGCGTCAGTCGGCAGCTCGATGTCGAACGGGCGGCGGACCACGATGCCGGGCAGGTTTGCCAGCAATGGCAGCGGCAGCTCCGACAGGTCTGAGCCCTCGGCGTAGCGGTGGAACGGAGAGTCCACGTAAGTCCCGGTGTTCGCGACCATGTCGATGCGCCCGATCTGGAAGGTCGAGCCGTCGTCGTAGTTCGCCGCGGTGCTTTCCCGCTCCCAAAAGTCGCAGATCGCCGGGCCGGGCAGGCCCTTATAGGTCGTCATGCCATGCTCGATCACATGGCTGAGGTCGACGATCCTCTTTTCTTCAATATCCGCCATGATGCGATTGCTCCGATAAGCAGCCATAGCACGTTGAGCGACGCCGACGGGACGGCGCCGTGCCACCAGCCGTTCACCACAAAGCCCGCTGCGCCGACGATATTCATCCCTTGATAGACGAGCGACTGCCCCGTCAGCTTTCCGGCCGACAGCAGCAGATAGGCAAGCAGGATCAGCGCCGCGCCGGCCCAGCCGACGACCTCGACGCCGATCTCAAGCGGTGTCACGCCGCCGCGAGCTTCCGAAGCACGTAGTGAAGAATTCCACCCGAGCGGAAATATTCGAGCTCGTTGAAGGTATCGATGCGGCAGCGGGCGGTAACCGTCAGCGTCGAGCCGTCCTCGCGCGTGACCTGCACCTCAATGTCTTGTCGCGGCTGGATGTCGGCGACGCCATGGATGGTGAAGGTCTCGCTGCCTTTCAGGCCGAGGCTCTCGGCATTCTCGCCATCGCGGAATTGCAGCGGCAGGACGCCCATGCCCACGAGGTTGGAGCGGTGGATGCGCTCGAAGCTCTCGGCGATGACGGTGCGCACGCCCAGCAGGACGGTGCCCTTGGCGGCCCAGTCGCGCGAGCTTCCCGTGCCATATTCCTTGCCCGCAAGGATCACGAGCGGGGTGCCGTCATGCTTGTAGGCCATGGCCGCGTCGTAGATCGCCATCGTCTCGCCGGTCGGCGCATAGCGGGTGAAGCCGCCCTCGACATTGTCGAGCATGCGGTTGCGGATGCGGATGTTGGCGAAGGTGCCGCGCATCATCACTTGGTGGTTGCCGCGCCGCGCGCCGTAGCTGTTGAATTCGGCGCGGGTGACGCCGTTCTCGAGCAGGTAGCGGCCCGCCGGGCTGTCTGGCTTGATCGCGCCTGCGGGGGAAATGTGGTCGGTGGTGATCGAATCCCCGAACACGGCCAGCGCCCGCGCGCCGTCGATGTCGCCCGGCGGTGTCGCCGTCATCGTCATGCCAGTGAAGTAGGGCGGGTTCTGGATGTAGGTGGACGCGGGCGGCCAGCCGTAAGTCGCGCCGCCGGTGACCGAAATGGCCTGCCAGCGATCGTCGCCATGATATACGTCGGCGTAACGGCGACGGAACATGTCGCTGTGGACGTGGGCGTCGATCAGCGAACGGATTTCCTCGTTGGAAGGCCAGATGTCCTTCAGGAATACGGGCTCACCATTGCGGCCCGTGCCAAGCGGCTCGCTGACCATGTCGGTCCGGACCGTGCCCTTGAGCGCGAAGGCGACGACCAGCGGCGGCGACGCGAGGTAATTGGCGCGGCAGTCCGGCGACACGCGGCCTTCGAAATTTCGGTTGCCGGACAGCACGCTGACGGCGACGAGATCGTTGTCCGTAATCGCCTTGCTGATCGGCTCGGGCAGCGGACCGCTGTTGCCGATGCAGGTCGTGCAGCCATAGCCAACAAGGTCGAAGCCGAGCGCGTTAAGGTCCTCGCTGAGACCACTCTCGTTGAGATAGTCGGTCACTACCTGGCTTCCCGGCGCGAGGCTGGTCTTCACCCACGGCTTGGTCTGAAGGCCCTTCGCGCGCGCCTTGCGGGCGAGCAGACCCGCGCCGATCAGCACCGAGGGGTTCGAGGTGTTGGTGCAGCTGGTGATCGCCGCAATCGCGACGTCGCCGTTGCCGAAGTCGAACTGCTCGCCCTCGACGCTGACGCGCGGGTCGTTGTGTTTCTTGTACGTGGTTTCGAGCTCGCCGTTGAACTGGTCGTCGACATCTGTGAGCAGAACGCGGTCCTGCGGCCGCTTCGGGCCCGCCAGCGACGGCTCTATGCTGCTCATGTCGAGCTCCAGCGTATCGGTGAACACGGGCTCCGGCGCGGAGGCGTCGCGCCACAGGCCCTGCGCCTGCGCATAGGCTTTCACCAGCGCGATACGGTCCGCATCGCGGCCGGTCAGTTCCAGATAGTCGAGCGTGCGCTGGTCGAGTGGGAAGAAACCACACGTCGCGCCATATTCCGGCGCCATGTTGGCGATCGTGGCGCGGTCGGCGACGGTCATGCTGTCGAGGCCCGGCCCGTAGAATTCGACGAAGCGGCCGACGACGCCCTTCTGCCGCAACATCTGCGTAACGGTGAGCACGAGGTCGGTCGCCGTAATGCCTTCGTTCATCTGGCCGTCGAGACGGAAGCCGACGACTTCGGGGATCAGCATGCTGACCGGCTGGCCCAGCATTGCCGCCTCTGCCTCGATGCCGCCGACGCCCCAGCCGAGGACGCCGAGACCGTTGACCATCGTCGTATGGCTGTCGGTGCCGACGAGCGTGTCGGGATAAGCAACCGTCTCGCCGCTCTGGTCCTCACCGGTCCAGACGCACTGCGACACATGCTCAAGGTTCACCTGATGGCAGATGCCGGTGCCCGGGGGCACGACCTGGAAGTTGTTGAACGCCCTGCTTCCCCACTTGAGGAACTCATAGCGTTCGCCGTTGCGGGCATATTCCAGCTCGACATTCTTCCCGAACGCCTGGGGCGTGCCGAACTCGTCGACCATCACGCTGTGGTCGATGACGAGATGCACGGGAACGAGCGGATTGATCTTCTGTGCGTCGCCGCCAAGGCTCTTCATCGCGTCGCGCATGGCGGCAAGGTCGACCACTGCTGGGACGCCGGTAAAGTCCTGCATCAGCACGCGCGCCGGGCGATACTGGATTTCGCGGGCGATCTTCCGGTCCTTTTGCCAGTCGACCATCGCCTGGAGGTCGTCGCGGGTCACCGTGACTCCGTCCTCGAAGCGCAGCAGGTTCTCCAGCAACACCTTCATCGAGAAAGGCAGGCGCGACACATCGCCGAGCGCTTCGGCCGCTTTGGGCAGCGAATAATAAGCGTAGGTCCTGCCGCCGGCATCGAGGGTCGTGCGGGTGTGGAGGCTGTCCTGGCCGGTCGGGATCATTGCTGTCCTTTTCGTCGCGAACTTGACGGTTCTGCGTGCTGATTTGGGGTTGTGACGGCCCTTAGCAACGCGGGTCGAACCCCGCAAACGTCCGTATCAATGCGCCGAGCGGTGGAAACCTTGCGCCAAGATGAACAAACGCGGTCTCCCCACCGTTTAGGACCGCCACTAAGTTGAATTCCATGACCCATGACAGCGACTATTTCCGCCGCCGCGCCGCCGAAGCCAGAGCGCTCGCGTCCTCACGGGAAGCCGGTGACCGGGCGGAAGCCGCGGGCGACCTCGCACGGGCCTATGCGGCGCTTGCGAAGCGCCGTGCTGCTGCAACCGCGAAGGCCGACGAGACGCCGGCCATTCCGCTCGAAGCCTAGATCCAGCCTCTGCGCTTGAAATAGAGGTACGGTCCGACCGCGCTGATGAACATCAGTAAGAGGGCCCACGGATAGCCGGCGAGCCATTTTAGCTCGGGCATGTGCTCGAAGTTCATGCCGTAGATGCCGGCAATCAGCGTCGGCGGCAGGAACACGACTGCCGCCCACGAAAAGAGCTTCATTGCCGCGTTCTGCTCGATGCTGATGAGGCCGAGTGAAGCGTCGAGCAGGAAAGTGAGATTATCCGACAGGAAGCTAGCGTGCTCGCTCAGCGACGTGACGTCGCTGGTCATGCTGCCGAGATGATGTCGGGCATCCTTGTGCTCTGTCTCGTGAATGAAATTGGATCCGCCGAGGAAGCTTAGCATGCGCAAGGTACTGACGGCCGAATAGCGGATCTTGGTCAGGAGCGTCTGCGTCCGGCCTATTCGGGTCAGTAGCGCGGTCAGCCGGGCGGCGGGAATCCGCCTCTCGTCTTGGTTACTCGAGAAAATCTCCTGCGAAAGCTCCTCCATTGTCGCGCCGACATCCTCGATCTCATCGGCCAGCCGGTCGATGATCGCATCGATGAGGCGGAGCATGGCCGTCGGCCCGTCACGGACCAGCTCCGGGTCGCGCCTGGCGTGATTCTCGAAATTCCGAACCGGCTTGGGCGTCGCGTAGCGGATGGTGACGAGGCGATTGCCGGCAAGGACGAAGCCGATCGGGGTCGTTGTCGGCTGCGCGTCTTCGACACCGCGCAGCGCGCTGACCGTCATGTAGAGGGTGCCGTTCTTGTCGTAGAGGCGGCTGGAGGGCTCGATCTCCGCCATTTCGGCCTGGGTAGGCACGTTGACGCCAATGCAGCGCTCGACGAGCTGCTCCTCTTCCCTGGTCGGCTCTTCGAGATCGATCCAGGTCGCCCCATCGGGAATGCGCTGGCTGCTCGCGTCGACGACGCTTCCATCGCATCCGGGCCCGTAACTACGCAGCATCGTCGGGGGTCATTCTCCGAACGGCCGATCTTTGCAAGCGCCAAGCCTCTGCTAAGCCTGTGCGTGAATGACTTCCCGCCGCACCGCGATCTTGTCTTTTGCCATCGTGATCGCGGTTGCTGCGGTGACGCTGCTGCTCATGGGCCGCCACCCGATCTGCACCTGCGGCGAAGTGAACCTGTGGGTGAATCTTCGTGACAGTCCGAAGACTAGCCAGATGCTGGCCGACTGGTACAGCATCAGCCACATCGTGCACGGCCTGCTGTTCTACGCAGCCCTGTGGCTCGTCGCACGCCGCTGGCCGGTGGAGTGGCGGTTCACGGTCGCTTTGCTCGTCGAAGCAGCTTGGGAAGTGACCGAGAACACGCCTTTCGTGATCGACCGTTATCGCACGGCGACCACGGCGCTCGGTTACAGTGGCGACAGTATCCTCAATTCGCTGTCCGACATCACCATGATGGCGATTGGCTTCCTCGCCGCGCGAAAGCTGCCGCCGTGGGGCTCGATCCTGCTGGTCATCGTGCTCGAATTGATTCCGCTTTTCGTGATCCGCGACAACCTGACGCTGAACGTCTGGATGCTGCTCGCGCCGAATTCGGGGGTTCAGGCTTGGCAGGCGGCGGGTTGAGACCGGCACCTTTCGGGCGGTGAGGCATTGGTTGCGTGGACAATGGAGACAATCGAGTGAAGCGTTTCGCAATCCTGTGCGCGGGGTCTGTGGTGGCGGGGATTCCTGCCGCCGCGCATGCCGGTGAGATTTTCAGCGGCCTCTACGTCCACGACGTCAAGCTTCCGACCGATAAGAGCGGCCTTGAAGACGGGATGGACGTGCAGCTTGGCTATCGCGGGGGCCGAATTGGGCAGACGCCGTTGCAGCCGTATGTCTTCGGCGCGCTGAATACGGCCGGCGAGACCAGCTATGCCGCCCTCGGCGTGGCTGCGAAGTTCGGTCGGAAAGTCTATGTGCGACCCGGTATCGGCCTCGCGATTCACAATGGTTCGGCCGCGGACTACTACCGGCGCGACAAGATCGCGTTCGGAAGCCGAATCCTGTTCGAGCCCGAACTCGCCGTCGGCGCGCAGGTGAACAGCCGCCTCAGCCTCGAAGCGAGCTGGATACACATGAGCCACGCGACGCTCTTCAGCCCGGAAAACCCGGGGATTGATAATCTGGGCGTCCGGCTGAACTTGGCGCTCTAGCGCCCGATCATTGTTTCCGGCTTCACGACGCGATCGAAGGTTTCCTCGTCGATCAGCGCAAGCTCGAGGCCCGCTTCCTTGAGCGTCTTGCCATGCTTGTGCGCATGCTTGGCGATGGCCGCGGCATTGTCGTAGCCGATCTCCGGCGCCAGCGCGGTGACCAGCATCAGCGACCGGTTCATCAGCTCGGCAATGCGCGCTTCGTCGGGCTCGGCGCCGTCGAGCATGCGCTTGGTGAAGCTCTCGGCGCCAGTGGCAAGCAGATTGATTGACCGAACGACGTTCGCCCCAATCAGCGGCTTGAACACGTTGAGCTCCAGGTGGCCTTGCATTCCGCCGACCGTCACCGCGACGTGATTTCCCATCACCTGAGCGGCGACCATGGTCAGCATCTCGGCCTGCGTGGGATTGACCTTGCCCGGCATGATCGAGCTGCCCGGCTCATTCTCGGGCAGCATCAGCTCGCCAAGGCCGCAGCGTGGGCCAGAGCCAAGCAAGCGAATGTCGTTGGCTATCTTCGTGAAGGACACTGCAATGACGTTGAGCACGCCGGAAAGCTCGACCATCGTGTCGTGGGCCGCGAGCTCGGCAAACTTGTTCGGCGCAGAGATGAACGGCAGCTGCGTCAGCTGCGACACCTCCGCCGCGAAGGCCTCTGCGAAACCCTTGGGTGCGTTGAGGCCGGTCCCGACCGCCGTGCCGCCCTGCGCGAGCCGAAACACGCGCGGCATGACGCTTTCGACCCGCTCGATGCAGTCGGAAACTTGCTGCGCGTAGCCGGAGAATTCCTGGCCGAGGGTCAGCGGGGTCGCATCCTGCAAATGGGTGCGGCCGATCTTGACGATCGAATCCCAACGCTGGGCCTGGTCGTTAAGGCGGTCCAGCATTAGCCGCAGTGCGGGAAGCAGCTTGCCTTCCACCCCGCGCGCGGCGGCGATGTGCATGGCCGTCGGAAAGCTATCGTTGGACGACTGGCCCTTGTTGACATGGTCGTTGGGGTGAACCGGCTCCTTGCCGCCGCGCATGCCGGACAGGATTTCATTGGCACGGCCGGCGATCACTTCGTTGGCGTTCATGTTCGACTGTGTGCCCGAACCGGTCTGCCAGATGACGAGCGGGAATTGGGTGTCGAGATCGCCGCGGGCAACTTCGCTCGCCGCCTGCTGGATAACTTCCGCGAGCTTGGGGTCGAGGCCGCAAAGGCGCGCGTTCACCCTGGCCGCCGCCTGCTTGATGAAGCCCAGCGCATGGATGATCTCAACGGGCATCTGCTCGCGCGGACCGAACGGGAAATTGCCGATCGACCGTTCGGTCTGGGCGCCCCAATAAGCGTCGGCCGGTACGTTGATCGGGCCAAAGCTGTCGGTTTCAGTGCGAGTGCTGCTGGGCATGTTTCCTCTTCCGTCGTGCTGACCAAGGCCAGCATCCATTGTTCGGCGGCGCGATGCTCTGAAATGGACCCCGACTCAAGTTCAGGGTGAACGGCGGGCGCCTATTTCTTGCGCGTGAAGTCCACGCTGACGACGTTCGACCCGTCGTCCTTGGGCGCTTCGTCAGCCGTCGTTTCCGGGTCGTTGCCCGCGGCCTCATGTTCTTCGCGCGGGGCTTCCTCGGCGTCGGCGTGGAAGGTCAGCGCGAACTCAACGGCGGGATCGTGGAATTGGGTAACCGCGGCGAACGGAACGCGGAGCGTCGCCGGGACGCCGCCGAACGACAGCCCGACCGAGAAGCCGTCTTCTTCTACCTTCAAGTCCCAGAAGCGATGCTGGATGACGATCGTCATCTCTTCCGGGAAACGTTCGGACAAATGCTTCGGAATCGAAACGCCCGGACTCTTGGTGTTGAAGGTGATGAAGAAATGATGCGTGCCGGGCAGTCCGCCCGACGCCTCGACCTCGCCGAGGACCCTCCCAACGACGGCCCGCAGCGCGTCCTGAACGATCTCGTCGTACGGAATCAGGCTCTCGGGGGTCTCGTCGCTCATCGCCCTTGGTGGTAGCGGGCGAGTTTTCCCGGTCAAGCGGAGACATTCGATGCCGATCGATGCCACCCAGCCATATGACGACAGCAATATCTTTGCCCGCATCCTCCGTGGGGAGATTCCGTCCACGAAGGCTTACGAGGACGAGCACGTGCTGGCCTTCAACGATATCAACGCCCTGGCGCCGACCCACATCCTGGTGATCCCGAAGGGTTCCTACGTGTCGTGGGACGATTTTTCAGAGCGCGGTTCGGATCAGGAGATCGGCGCCTTCGTGAGGGCGGTCGGAAAGATCGCGCGCGATCGGGGGCTGGTCGGGAGCGGTTACCGGCTGCTCGCGAATGTCGGGCCGGACTCCGGACAGGAAGTGCCGCACCTACATGTTCACATCTTCGGCGGAAAGCCGCTGGGGCCAATGCTGACGCGATAATCGTCCGGCACGGAGCCAGATGCGCGAACCATGAGGGGATTGCCCTTGCGGCCTCAGCCGTTAGGGTCGGTAGAAGATTGATTGCATAGGGGAGAATGATGGCAACTGCAGCAGAGCGCGGCGGCCTGCTCGGCCGGGTAAAGTCGCTGGACGCAATTCTTGCGACCGCCGAGAAGAAGGGGTTGCACCGTTCGCTAGGTGCGTTCCAGCTGACCTTGCTGGGGATCGGCGCCGTGATCGGCACCGGTATTTTCGTCTTGACCGCCGAGGCCGCCCAAAAGGCGGGCCCGGCCATGATGATCAGCTTCGTTATCGCCGGGGTGGTCTGCGCCGTTGCTGCGCTCTGCTATTCCGAGCTCGCCTCGATGGTGCCCGTTGCGGGATCCGCCTACACTTACACGTACGCGGTGATGGGCGAGCTGTTCGCCTGGATGGTCGGTTGGGCCCTGATCCTTGAATATGCAATCGGAGCCAGCGCGGTCGCTGTCGGCTGGTCCGGCTATTTCGTGGGATTGATGAAGAGTTGGGGGATAATCATTCCGCCGGCGCTTGCCGCAGGCCCATTCGGCGGAGGTGTCTTCAATCTCCCGGCAGCCGTGATCGCCGGTTTGGTCACCGTTCTTCTCATTGTCGGCACCAAGGAAAGCGCGCGCTTCAACGCCGTGCTCGTGCTCGTGAAAGTCACCGCGCTCACGATCTTCTGCATCCTCACCTTGCCGATCCTCAAGGGCGAGCATTTCACGCCGTTCATTCCCAATGGATGGGGAACCTACGGCGTTGTCGGCGCCGCGGCGTCAATCTTCTTCGCTTATGTTGGGTTCGACGCCGTTTCGACGGCCGCCGAGGAAACCAAGAACCCGCAGCGCAACGTGCCTATCGGCCTCATTGCTTCGCTTGGTATCTGCACAATCTTCTATCTGCTGGTCGCAGCGGGAGCGATTGGCGCGATCGGCGCGCAGCCGGTCCGCGATGCGCTTGGCCATCCGTTCCCGCCGGGCAGCATCGAACTCACCAATCAGTGCAATGCAATCGTCGCTGGCGGCGCTGAGCAGCCGCTCGTCTGTTCGCGCGAAGCGCTGGCCCATGTCCTTCGCAGCGTCGGCTATCAGCGACTTGGCGACATGATGGGTGTTGCCGCGTTCATTGCGCTGCCCTCCGTCGTGCTGATGATGATGTTCGGCCAGACCCGGATCTTCTTCGTCATGGCTCGCGACGGCCTGCTTCCGGAGAAGCTTGCCTCCGTTCACCCGCGCTTTCGGACCCCGCACGTGGTGACAGCGGTCACCGGCGTCGGCGTGATGCTGGCGGCGGCCTTCCTTCCGGTCGGCAAGCTGGCGGACTATTCCAACTCCGGCACGCTGTTCGCCTTCATGATGGTGGCGATCTCGGTGCTCGTGCTTCGTCGGACCGATCCGAACCGCAGACGTCCGTTCCGCACGCCGGCGGTAGGGATCATCGCTCCGATCGCCATCATCGGCTGCATCGCGCTTTACATCATGCTGCCGCCGATCGCGATCGCGGTACTTCCCGTGTGGGGTGTCGTCGGCCTGCTGATCTACTTCGGCTACTCGCGCAGCCGCAGCCATGTCGGTCGCGGGATCACCGAGGTTCCGGAGCTTTCGCCGGACGCACCGCCCTCGGTCGGCGTCGCGCCGCTACCGGGCGCCCCGGCGCCGGGCAGCCCCGAAGAACGCGGCTAGCGCTAAGCGGTCAGCTCACCGGCTAGCGCCCTGAGGTCCGCCTCGGGGCGCGCGCCATAATGCTGAATGACTTCGGCCGCGCAGATCGCGCCCAATCGGAGCGACTCTTCGAGCGACTTTCCGCGCGCCTGTCCAAACAGGAAGCCGGCAGCGAACAAGTCGCCTGCACCGGTTGTGTCGACCAGTTCCTTGATCGGTTCAGCTGGAACGTCGGCTCGCTCATTTCCACGCACGGCTAGCGCGCCGTCTTCGCTCCGCGTGACCACGAGGGTCCCAACCTTCGGCGCGATCGCCGCAACAGCGCTTTCAAGGTGCGGGATGCCGGCGAGCGCCTCAACCTCGGCCTGATTTGCGAACAGGATGTCGATGCGGCCGCCATCGAGCAGCTCATTGAAGCCGTCGCGGTGGCGGTCGACGCAGAAGGTGTCGGACAAAGTGAAGGCGACCTTGCGTTCAGCCTCGCGCGCGACCTCGATGGCGCGCACCATCGCGTAGCGCGGCGTCTCCGGATCCCACAGATAGCCTTCAAGGTAGAGAATCGCGGATGCGCGGATCTGTTCTTCGTCGAGCGCTTTCGACGGAAGGTGCTGCGCAGCGCCCAGGAAGGTGTTCATCGTACGGTGCCCGTCCGGCGTCACCAGGATCATCGAACGTGCGGTCGGTTCGCCGACGTCTGACGCTGCTGTGATGAACTCCACGCCGGTTGCCGTCAGGTCGTGCCGGTAAAACTCGCCGAGCTGGTCCGGTGCGACCTGCCCAATGAATCCGGCGCGGCCGCCAAGCGCAGCGACGCCCGCCGCCGTATTGCCTGCGGAGCCGCCGCTAACCTGATGCGCCGGGCCCATGTGGGAATAGAGGCGCTCGGCCTCTTCCGCGTCGACGAGGCGCATCGAACCTTTTACCAGTCCTTCGGTGCTGAGGAAGTCGTCGGTCGCGTTTGCGATCACGTCGACGATGGCATTGCCGATGCACAGCACATCGAGGCGGGTCTCGGGCATGGATTCTCCGGTGGAAGCGTGAAAGTGCGCCGCCTAGCGATGCGTTCACTCGCCCGCAACATTGCCTCTGCGAGGCTACGCGGGCATCGTCCCTTTATGCGCCGCTTTGTCCCCTTCCTTGCGCTTTCGCTCGCCGCCTGCATGGCGCGGCAGCCGGAGGCGCAGCCCCAGGTCGCCCAACCTGCTCCTCAACCGGAAGCAAGGTCGCGACAACTGTTAGGTCTCACGCCGCAGGAAGTGGTCGGTCACTTGGGACACCCGTCGTTGCAGGTGCGCGAGGGAAACAGCCTCAAGCTGCAATTCAGCAATCGCCGCTGCGTGCTCGATGCCTATTTTTATCCGTCGACGAACGGCGCGATGCGCGTGACCTGGATCGATACGCGGACAGCGAACGGCGTGGATACCGATCAGGCGGCCTGCATCTCCGACCTCGAGACGCCGAGCTGATCGAGCGCCCAGGCGGCGGCTTCGGCGACGGCTTGGTCGGGGCTGGTCAAGTGGGCCTCAACTGCCGAGACGAGCGCCGGGTCGCCGCTGTTGCCCGCGGCGATCAGGCAGTTGCGGATCATGCGGGTCACCCCGATGCGCTTGATCGGAGAACCCGCGAACATTTCCCTGAAACTGGTGTCGTCGAGCGCGAGCAGGTCGGTGAGACGTGGCGCCGCAAGCTCGGCGCGCGGCTGGAAGGCGCGGTTCGCGGCCGCCGCGTCTGCGAAGCGGTTCCACGGGCAGACGGCAAGGCAGTCGTCGCAACCGTAGATGCGATTTCCCATCGCCGCGCGGAACTCGACCGGGATGGGCCCGTCATGCTCGATGGTCAGATAAGAGATGCAACGCCGTGCATCGATGCGGTGAGGCGCGATGAACGCCTGCGTTGGACAGGCGTCGAGACAGCGCGAACAGCTTCCGCAATGCTGGCCATGATCAGCGGCGAGGTCGGGCGCGAGCTCCAGGCTGGTGAGGATGACGCCGAGGAACGTCCAGCTGCCATGCTCGCGGCTGACGAGGTTGGTGTGCTTCCCCTGCCACCCGATGCCGGCCGCCATCGCGAGCGGCTTTTCCATCACCGGCGCCGTGTCGACGAACACCTTCAGCTCGCCGCCCGCCCGGTCGACCAGCCAGCGGGCAAGGGCCTTCAGCGCCTTCTTGACCGTCTTGTGATAGTCGCCGCCCTGCGCATAGACCGAGATGCGGCCGAGGTCCGGGTGGTCGGCGAGGGCCAGCGGGTCGGACGCCGGAGCATAGCTCATGCCGAGCGCGATCGCGGATTTCGCCTCACGCCACAGCGCGAGCGGCGAGACGCGATGATGCGCGCGCTCCTCCATCCAGCCCATGGACCCGTGATGGCCCGCCTCGATGAAGCGCTTGATATCGATGCCGGCCGCGTCCGCCGCATCGGCGCGCGCAAAGCCGCAGGCCACGAAGCCGAGCGCTTCGGCTTGCGTTCTTATTGCTTCCTCAAGGCTTTCACTCTTATCCACGGCGCGTCCCTACACCCGTGGGTTGGATTTCCGTAGGAATTTCAGTGCTTCGACAGGTCTTCAGCAACGTCGCCGCAAACGGGCTCGCCGTCGAAGCCGTCGATCTCGTAAAGGATTTCGGCGACACCCGTGCCGTCAACGGCGTCAGCCTCGCCGTGCCAACGGGCTCGATTTACGGCCTGCTGGGTCCCAACGGTGCGGGCAAGACGACGACGCTGAGAATACTGATCGGCATCATCGACCCGTCGAGCGGCATGCGACGGGTGCTGGGCCGCGAGAATCCGATCGATGCCGCGCCGGAAGTTGGATATTTGCCCGAAGAGCGCGGGCTTTATCCCTCGATGCATGCCCGGGACGCGATCGGTTTCATGGGCGCCCTTCGCGGGCTTCCGATCGCAGAGGGCCGCAAGCGTGCCGACGAATTGCTTGCTCAGCATGGTCTCGGCGAATGGGGACGGAAATCGATCCGCAGCCTGTCGAAGGGCATGGCGCAGACGGTCCAGCTTCTCGGCTCCATCGTCCACCGGCCCAAGCTGATCGTGCTCGACGAGCCCTTCTCGGGCCTGGACGCGATCAACCAGGGGCGGCTCGAGGAAATGATCCGGACCGAGGCGCGCAACGGCGCGACCGTGCTCTTCTCCACTCATGTCATTGCCCACGCCGAGCGGCTGTGTGAGCGGATTGCGATTATCGCCAAGGGCGCCGTCGCCTTTGACGGCAGCGTTGCCGAGGCGCGTGACAGACTTCGCCCGATCGTCCGGCTGCGCACGCGCGCCAGCGACGGACCGTGGCGCTCGGCCATTCCCGCGAGCGCGCGGCGTGAGGGCGATGAGTATGTGTTCGAGCTTCCCGAAGGCGGGCCGGAACCCTTGCTGAAGGCATTGATTGACGGCGGTGCCGGAATTGAGACCCTCGCGATCGAACGGCCCGGGCTGCACGATGCCTTCGTGGCCATCGCGGGCAACCAAACAGCGGCCGAGATGGGCGCGCAGGAGCGTCCCCAATGACCCGCTTGCTGCGCTCCGCCCTGGTCATCGCACGCCGCGACTTCGCGGCAACGGTGCTGTCGAAAGCCTTCATCTTCTTCCTGCTCGGGCCGGTGTTCCCGCTGCTTCTCGGCGGTGTGTTCGGTGGCATCGGCGCGCAAGTCGCCAGCCAGACCGAGCAGCCGGTGGTGGCGGTTATTTCGTCGCAAACCGATTTCCAACGATATTCGGCCTCGCGCGACCGGCTGGCGAACGCGCTGCACGACGATTCGATCGTTCGGCTGGTGCACTATGATCCGGCGGCGGACGTGGCCAGCCAGCAGAAGCAGCTTCTGACATCCCGCAAGCCGCCGATCCGTGCTGTCCTGACCGGCGGCCTCGCCAACCCTCACCTTACCGGCTCGGTCGGCGAGGATAATGCGGTCGCGCAGCTCGAGCTGATCCTGACCGACGCGCGCAACCCAGCGAGCCAGGCGACCGATATTTCTGTAACGGATACGAAGACGGCGACGGGTGCGGCGGCTAAGGATCAGGCCTTCACCGGCCAGATCGGTCAGATGCTCCTGTTTTTCCTGACCATCCTCCTGTCGGGCATGGTGATGAGCCAGCTGATCGAGGAGAAGTCGAACAAGATCATTGAGGTGATCGCGGCGGCCGTGCCGATCGACGCACTGTTCATCGGCAAGCTGTTCGCGATGCTCGCGGCATCGATTGTCGGCATTGTCGTGTGGATCAGCGCCGGGGCGCTGCTCATTCAGATGATCAGCAGCGGCGGCGTCCGCTCGCTGCCGGCGCCGGCAGTGGGCTGGCCGGGGTTCCTGGCGCTCGGCGTCGCTTATTTTGCGATGTACTATTTGCTTCTCGGCGCAGCATTCCTGACCATCGGCGCGCAGGCTTCCACGGCGCGCGAGGTGCAGACATTGTCGATGCCTGTGACATTCGCGCAGGTGCTGATTTTCGGCTTCGCGGCGACGACCGTCGGGCGGCCCGATTCCGCCGAGGCGATAGCCGCCACGATCTTCCCGTTGTCATCGCCGATGGCGATGCTGGCGCGTGCGGCGCAGGAGCCGGCCTGGTGGCCGCATATCGCTGCGATCGTCTGGCAGGGCATTTGGGTCGCCGTGATCCTGCGCATTGGATCGCGCCTGTTTCGCAAGACCGTCCTTAAATCCGGTCCGCGCGCCAAATGGTGGAAGCTTAGGCGCGCCTAGCTCAGCGCAGCTTTTGCTTCGCTGGTAAGCCACTCCTGCATCGCCATGTAAGGGAACGGGCCGTGACTGACCCGAGCGATGCCTGCATTCGCCCAATCGGCCCGGCTCGGGCCGCCCGGCAAGTGCATCGCGTTCACGGGTATCGGGACTGCGCGGCTGATCCGCTCGACCAGCTGCAGATTTGCCAGCGCAGGGATGAAATATCCGTTGGCGCCCGCGTCGGCGTAAGCCTTCCCGCGCTCGATCGCTTGCTCGACCAGCGCATCGTCGTGCGCATCTGCCTTTACCTTGAGGAATAGGTCCGTGCGCGCATTGATGAAGAAGCTTACGCCAACGCCGTCGCGAAGCGACCGGATGCGCGTCGCTTGGTCACCGGTGTCGTGGATACGGTCGGTGCCGACGACCTGATCTTCGAAATTGCATCCAATCGCACCAGTCTCGACGAGCCGACGCCCGTTGGCTGCCAGGCCGCCTGGGTCTTCTGAATAGCCGCCCTCGAAATCGATCGTCACGGGCAGGTCGACAGCTTTGACAATGCGCGCCGCATTCACGAGCGCCTCGTCGAGCGGAACCTCCTGTCCGTCCCCGAAGCCATTCGCCATCGCAACCGAGGCGCTGCCGCTGGCGACTGCTTTCGCGCCGGATTTCGCGACGGCCTCGGCGCTGCCGGCATCCCAGGCGTTGAACAGCACCAGCGGATCGCCGGCGACGTGAAGCTTCGCGAGGGTCTCGAATTTGCTCATGGCGGCCCCCTTGTTTGGTTGGACCAGAACCATGCGACAGTCGGGCCGCAAGCGCCTCTAGAATCTTGCGCTCAACACATCAGCTCAGCTTATGGCTGCCTGAGCCATCTCGGTCAGCTTGGCCATCAGCGCGCGGTGCGGGAAGGGGCCATGGCTGATGCGGGAGACGCCGGCATCCGCCCACACCTTCTTATCCGGCGCGCCTGGGAAGGCGATCACGTTCAGCGGTAGCGGAACTTCACGCACGATCCGTTCGATTTGCGCCGGATCGGCCAGGCGCGGGACGAAGAAGCCGCTCGCGCCGGCGTCGGCGAAGGCCTTGCCGCGCTCGACGACCTGATCGACCAGCGCATCGTCATAGGTCTGCGTCTTCAGGAACAGATCGGTGCGCGCGTTGATGAAGAAGCGATCGCCGACCGCGTCGCGGATCGCCCGGATGCGCTGAACCTGCCGATCGAGCGGGTGAAGTCCCTCGCCACCGATGACCTGGTCTTCGAAGTTGCAGCCGACCGCACCCGTCTCTGCGAGCCGCGCAACGTTCGCGCCGCCCTCCGCGGGATCTACCGCATACCCGCTCTCGAAGTCGACGGTGAGCGGGAGGTCTACCGCATCGGCGATGCGCCGGGCGTTGGCGAAGGCAAAGTCGAGCGGCACCTGCTGCCCGTCCGGCCAGCCGTTGGCGTCGGCGACCGGGTGACTTCCAGTCGCGAGCGCCTTCGCACCCGCGGCGACCACGGCAAGCGCGCTGCCGACGTCCCAGATGTTGTAGAGCACGACCGGATTACCCGGCACGTGCAACGCGGCGAAGGTTTCGAACGAGCCGGCCATCAGATGCGGCTCGGATAGGTCGGGTGGATGTCCACCGGTATGTGCGTCATTTGCGATGTAACCTGCTTGGCCTCCGCGTCCATCACCGCCCACTTCGCCAGGAACGCCTTGGTCCCGTTATAGTCGCCGGTCACCTGCAACCTGACGATGTCTCCGACCAGGCTGCGAATGCCGGCGTCTAGCTTCGCCGCGTCGATGCGGAACCGCTTGGCGTTGGCGTCCCACACGATCCCGCCCTTGTCGCGTAGGTAGCGGTATTGCATCGCAGCGCCGCGGCCGTGTGCGTCGGTGTCGCCAAAGCGCATCGCCCGGAACAGGCCGGCGACATAAGTGGCGCGGATCTGCGGGCGTTCGGCGGCGGGGATCACGCCTTTGTCCATCATGAACATGACGTTGTAGGCGCCCATGACGTCGGCTTTCGCTTCTTCGAAGCCGCTGCCGACGTCCTTCAGCTCCTTGTCCACCGTGGTCTGGCGGCCGTTCACGACGATCGAGCCCGGCCCGAGGCTGTGGCTCAGTTCATGGAACAGGGTCTCAAGATACATGTAGCGCTTGTTGACATTGGCGGCGTCGGCAGGGACCAAAGTCAGCGTCGCCATCGGCTGCAGGATGCGCTCGTACTTTGCGTCCAGGACGTTGCGCAGGATGACCTTCTTCGCGCCCTTCGCCTCTCGCACACGCTCGTCGTTGGGAAGGTTGAACGCCACGGTCTGGATGCCGTGATTGGCGTCGCCGCCCGAATGGATTTCGTCGCCAACGGAGATCGGCGATTCAAAGCCGCGCTTGAAGTTCTTGTACTGCTCCTCAACGGGCAAGTTCTGCTCCATTTCGCGCAAATGGCTCTTGTAGATGTCGAGCGTCTGGGACTCCTTCGGATCCTTCAGCACCACATAGGATTCGAACGCCGTCTTCACGCCATAGAGGCCGTCCGTGTAAGTCTCGTAAGGGCCGATCACCATTTCGATCGGCGTGTCCTTGAGGTCCATCCACGCGAGTTCCGACTCGAAATAATCGTCGGTGCGGAAGGCCTTGGCGCGGAGCGCAAGGAACTTCTTCAGGCTCGCATTGGTGGTGATCGCCGCGGCCTTTTCGAGCAGCTGCGCGGCTGGTTCCAGCCATTGCTTATATTCCTGGCTGTAAGGGACGGCGACCAGCTTATCGCCTTGCCGCTTCACGACCGTGTACGGGCTCTTCAGCGAGTCGGCTTCGGCGGGATGCTTGGCGAGATAGTCGTCGAACTGCTCCTTGGTCAGATCCGCCGGATAGAAACCGCCGCCAACAGGCCGCTTCGAATTGCCGTAGAACGCCTTGTCCTCGTCGACCTCGTCCCACGGTCCCATGAACGTGTCGAAGCGGGCGAGAAGCGACTTATCCCCGCTCTTCTCGATTTCCTCACGAAGCCGCGGATTGTCGGCCGACACCTGGCGCAGGTAGATCGGGTTGAGGAGATCGGCGGCCTGGATGAGGAGGTTGGCGACCTGCTTTTCCTCGTTGCTCAAATAGCTGGTGTCGGCGCGCATATCGATCGCGGCCAGCTTGTCGGCAGCGCCGGGCTCCGCGGCGGCGGCGTTCGATTGCGGCGACGCCTCGCTCCCGTTTTCCGTTGAACTGACCTTGCAGGCAGAAACGGCGATGAAGGACAAGGCGGCGGCGGCTCCAAGCCAGCGGTTCATGCGCATGGCGGCGCGTTTAGCAGCGGCTGTCGAGAAGCGGCAAATCGGCAGGCGCAGACGGCTGGCTGCGTTCGACAGGCTGCGGCTGTCATAAAAGTGCAATATTTCTGTCACAGACGCTTCTTCGAACCACCGCTAGGGCGAAGTCCGGGGAAAGCTTTTCCGAAATGGAGTCCATCAAGTGAACAAGATGATCATGGTGCTGCCGCTCGCAGCGCTCCTCGTCGCATGCGGCTCGAAGACCGGTGGCGGCACCGGCGGTTCCAGCAGCGACATCCGAGTCGTTGGCTCTTCGACCGTCTATCCGTTCACCACGGCCGTGGCGGAGGACTTCATGCGGACCAATCCAGGCATCCGCGTCACCGTCGAATCGACGGGCACGGGCGCTGGCATGAAGCTGTTCTGCGACGGCGTCGGCAGCCAATATCCGGACATCGAGGATGCTTCGCGCCAGATCAAGAAAAGCGAATATGACGGCTGCGTCCAAAAGGGCGCGAAGACGATCATCGAAGTGCCAGTGGGCATCGACGGCCTAACGATCATCGAGGGCAAGGACGGTCCGGGCATGAACCTGACCCAGGCCGACATCTACAAGGCGCTCGCGGCCAATCCGTTCGGCAAGGGCCCGAACAAGGCGCAGACGTGGAAGGACGTGAACCCGTCGCTTCCTGCCATTAAGATCCGCGTCCTCGGCCCGCCGCCGACGTCCGGCACGCGCGACAGTCTGGCCGACCTTTACCTGACCAAGGGCTGTGACACCGACCCGGCGATGAAAGCGCTCGCGAAGAACAACGAGGATCAGCACAAGCAGTTCTGCACCAAGATCCGCGAAGACGGCGCCTATGTCGAAGCCGGCGAGAACGACAACCTGCTCGTCCAGAAGGTTTCGGCGGATCCGGGCACGCTCGGCGTCCTCGGTTTCTCCTACCTCGAGCAGAATGCCGACAAGGTCCGCCCGGTGACGATCGCCGGCGTTGCGCCGAGCGAGGCGACCATCGCCGACCTGTCCTATCCAGGCGCTCGCAAGCTCTACATTTACGTGAAGGGCGAGCATCTTCAGGCAAAGCCGAAGCTACGCGATTTCGTTGCGGCCTATGCCAAGATGTGGGGCAAGGGCGGTCCGCTCGAGCGTCGCGGGCTGGTACCGTTCGGCGGTGCCGACGCGACCGCCGCAACCCAGCAGGCTACCGAGCTGAAGCCGCTCGACCCGGCCGGCCTCAAGTAAAGCGGAAACGCGGGCGTCATGAGCCTCGGCCTTGCGCTCGTCGCAACCCTGATCGTCGCGCTTGCCGCCGGCTGGTTCGGTTATGTCCGTGCCAGCCGGCTGCGTACCACCAGCCGGTTGCACTCTCTGCCCTTCTATCACGGCGCCTATGCGACCCTGTGGGCGGCAATCCCAGCGCTGCTCATCCTTGCCTTGTGGGCACCGGTTCAGTCGCGGCTGGTCGACCAGGCCGTATTGTCCAGCCCTGAAGGGCGCGCGCTGCCGCAGTTCGAAATGCAGCGCGAGTCGATCCTGTCCGAAGGGCGCGAGATCGCGAACGGCGAGCGTGAACAAGGCTTCAACCCGCAATCCTCGACGCTCGCCCCCCGTATTCGCGCGGAGGAATCGCGCTTTTCGCTGTTCGGCGGAGTCGCTGCGATCATGGCCGCGCTGGTTGCCGCGGGCTTTGCACTCCGTCGCACCGCCCCGCAGTTTCGCGCTCGCACCGGCGTCGAGCGCTGGGTGATGATCGTGCTGTTCGCGGCCTCCCTGATCGCGATCCTGACCACGCTCGGCATCTTCCTGTCGCTGATGTTCGAAAGCCTGCGCTTCTTCAGGCTCTATCCCGTGCAGTCATTCGCCTTCGGCCTCGAATGGAGCCCGCAAACGGCGATCCGCGCCGATCAGGCAGGATCCTCCGGTGCCTTCGGCTCGCTTCCGCTGCTGTGGGGCACGTTCTTCATCGGCGCGATCATCGCAATGGTCGTCGCGGTGCCGCTTGGGCTCATGAGCGCGATCTACCTCACCCAATATGCGCATCCGCGCGTGCGCTCCTGGCTGAAGCCGATCCTGGAAATCCTCGCTGGCGTTCCGACCGTGGTTTACGGATATTTCGCCGCGCTTACGGTCGCGCCCGTCGTCCGCGACTTCGGCCTGTCGCTCGGTATCGGATCCGCGAGCAGCGAAAGCGCGCTCGCGGCCGGCTCCGTCATGGGCGTCATGATCATCCCATTCGTCAGCTCGATGGCCGACGATTCGATTGCCGCGGTGCCTCAAGCGATGCGCGATGGCAGCCTGGCAATGGGCGCGACGAAGTCGGAGACCATTCGCAAGGTCCTCCTGCCAGCCGCCCTTCCGGGAGTGATGGGCGGCATCCTTCTCGCGGTCAGCCGCGCGATTGGCGAGACGATGATCGTCGTGATGGCGGCTGGTCTCGCCGCGAACCTCACCGCGAACCCGTTTGCCAGCGTGACTACCGTGACGACGCAGATCGTGTTCCTGCTGACGGGTGAGCAGGAATTCGACAGCCCGAAGACACTAGCCGCCTTCGCGCTGGGACTGTCGCTGTTCCTCATCACCCTTCTCTTGAACCTCATCGCCCTGCACATCGTGCGGCGCTACCGGGAGCAATACGAATGAGCTCGGGTGTGCCCAGCCGGTGGAACGACGCAGCGAGCCTGAAGCGCGTGCGCAGGCGTTATGCCGCGGAGCGGCGCTTTCGCGCCGTTGGCCTTGCGGCCGTCGCCCTGTCGGTCGCATTCCTCGCTTTCCTGCTCTTCAATATGGCGTCGAAAGGGCTCGGTGGCTTCACGCACTATGAAGCCGCCCTGCCGATCGACTTCGCGAAGAGTTCGCTGTTCATCGACCCCGCGGCGCTCAATGGTCCGGACGCGGAACAGACGGTTGCGTCGGCGGACCTCACGGACACGCTGTCGAGCGCGGCGACGGCCGCCTACGGCCAAGCCGCAGCAGACATGTTCGGCGATGCGGCAATGCACCGCCTGACCAAAACTATCCTTGCCAATCCGTCGGTTCTGAACGGCCGCACGACCTTATGGCTGCCGGTCTCGAGCAAGGTTGACGTTGCCGCCAAAGGCGACGCGGATGCCGCGAGCGAGAAGCTCGTGTCGGCCCTGGAACAGCGCCACGCGTTGCGGCGTACCGTCAACATGGATTTCCTGACGGAATCGGACGCTACCGATCCGTCTTCGGTCGGCGTGTGGGGCGCGCTGAAGGGCAGCTTCTTCACCATCCTCGTGACCATCGCGCTCGCCTTTCCGGTCGGCATGCTGGCGGCAGTCTATCTCGAGGAGTTCGCGTCCAAGAACCGCTGGACCGATTTGATCGAGGTGTCGATCAACAACCTTGCTGCGGTGCCATCCATCATCTTCGGCCTTCTCGGCCTCGCCGTCTTCCTCGACTTCATGAACCTTCCGCGTTCCGCGCCGCTCGTCGGCGGCCTGACGCTGGCACTGATGACCTTCCCGGTGATCGTGATCGCCGGCCGCAACGCCATCAAGTCGGTGCCGCCGTCGATCCGCGATGCCGCGCTGGGTGTGGGCGCCTCGCGTATGCAGGTGACGTTTCACCATGTGCTGCCACTGGCGCTCCCGGGTATTCTTACCGGCACCATCATCGGCGTTGCCCGGGCGCTGGGCGAAACCGCGCCTCTGCTGATGATCGGCATGCGCGCGTTTGTCGCTGCGCCGCCGGGCGGAATCACCGATCCAGCGACCGTGCTGCCGGTTCAAATCTTCCTTTGGTCGGACGAAGTCGACCGCGGCTTCGTCGAGAAGACGAGCGCGGCGATCATCGTCCTCCTCCTGTTCATGCTGCTCATGAACGGCCTAGCCATCTATCTTCGCAACCGTTTCGAGCGCCGCTGGTGATGTATATGAAAGAAAAGATGCCGATCACGCCCGTGACGCCGGTCCCGACGGAGTCGGCCGCCACCGCCGCCGCGGCCAAGGAGCAAACCCTGTCCGAAGGGACGCCGCCCGAGCCCGCGCCCCGGATCGACGTCTCGTCCCAGGCGAGCGCCGCTCCGGAGCTCGACACCGGCCGCCAGCCGAAGATGAGCGCGGACGACGTCAGCGTCTTCTACGGCGACAAGCGCGCGCTCAAGGACGTGTCGATCCGCATCTACGAAGACCTGGTCACCGCTTTCATCGGTCCGTCAGGGTGCGGCAAGTCGACCTTCCTGCGCTGCCTCAACCGGATGAACGACACGATTCCGTCGGCGCGCGTCACCGGCCGGATCGAGCTCGACGGCGAGGACATCATGAGCGCGAGCATGGACGTAGTTCAACTTCGCGCCCGCGTCGGCATGGTGTTCCAGAAGCCCAACCCGTTCCCGAAGTCGATCTATGAAAACGTCGCCTACGGGCCGCGCATTCACGGCCTGTCGAAATCCAAGACGGAGCTTGATGAGATCGTTGAGAAGTCGCTGAAGCGCGCGGGCCTATGGGACGAAGTGAAGGACCGCCTTGCGGAAAGCGGTACCGCGCTCTCTGGTGGCCAACAGCAGCGGCTTTGTATCGCGCGCGCCATCGCCGTCGATCCCGAGGTCATTCTGATGGACGAGCCCTGCTCGGCGCTCGACCCCATCGCCACGGCGAAAATCGAGGAGCTGATCCACGAGCTTCGCGGCCGCTATGCAATCGCCATCGTCACGCACAACATGCAGCAGGCCGCGCGCGTGTCGCAGCGGACGGCCTTCTTCCATCTCGGCGAGATGGTGGAATACGGCAAGACGTCCGAGATCTTCACGAACCCGCGCGAACAGCGCACCCAAGACTATATCACCGGCCGCTACGGCTGATCGGAGCAGGATGATGCAGCAAGCCAGCGGACATACGCTCAAGGCATTCGATGAGGACATCGAACGACTGCGCGCGCTTATCAGCCAGATGGGAGGCCTTGCCGAACATGCGATCGGCGAAGCGATGCGTTGCCTCATCCAGCGCGACACCGAGGGCGCGGCCCGGATCGTGCTCGACGACAAGAAGCTCGACGCGTTGGAGATCGAGACCGAGCGCCGTGCAGTCCAGCTCATCGCTCTTCGCGCGCCGATGGCCGGCGACCTTCGCGACGTCGTTGCCGCGCTCAAAATCTCTGGTGTTGTCGAACGCATCGGCGATTATGCCAAGAACATCGCCAAGCGCGTTCCGCTGCTCGAGAATGCCGCGAAGATCGAGCCGATCTCCCTGCTTCCGGAGATGGCGCGAATCGCGACCGAGATGGTGCACGACGTGCTCGACGCTTTCATCGAGCGCGACGCCCAGGCGGCGGTCCGGGTCTGCGAGCGCGACCAGGCGGTCGACGATTTCTACGATTCCATCTTCCGCACGCTGCTTACGCACATGATGGAAAATCCGCATAATATCGGCCAGTCGGCGCACCTTCTGTTCGTTGCCAAGAACCTCGAGCGGGTCGGCGATCACGCGACCAACATCGCCGAGATGGTCTATTACGCCGCGACCGGCCAGCACATGGCCGATCGGCCCGGCAAGTCGGCGACGGCCCCATGACGAATATGCGCTTGCTGTTGGTCGAGGACGATCGCGCGCTCGCCGACCTCGTCACCTACCACTTCGAGCGCTCGGGCTACGACGTGACGCGCACCGGCGACGGCGAAGAAGCCCTGATACTGGTCGAGGAAGTGAAGCCCGACGTCATTTTGCTCGACTGGATGATCGAAGGCATTAGCGGGATCGAGGTTTGCCGTCGCCTGCGCCGCCGCCCTTCGACCGCGCACGTGCCGATCATGATGCTGACGGCGCGCGGCGAGGAAAGTGATCGCATTCGCGGTTTCGAGACCGGCGCCGACGATTATGTCACCAAGCCATTCAGCCCGCGCGAACTCGTCGCGCGCGTCGGCGCCGTGCTTCGCCGCGTTCGCCCGGCGCTCGCGGGCGAGGCGTTGAGCTATGCCGATCTGGAAATGGACGTTGCCGCCCATCGTGTGCGGCGCGCAGGGCATCAGGTGCCGCTCGGCCCGACCGAGTTCCGGCTTCTCAAGCATTTCCTCGAGCATCCCGGACGTGTCTTTTCGCGTGAGCGGCTGCTCGACGCCGTATGGTCGCACGACCCGGACATCGATGCGCGCACCGTCGACGTGCACGTTCGACGCCTTCGTCAGGCGCTCAATGGCGATGATCGGCCGGACCTGATCCGCACCGTTCGGTCCGCTGGCTATTCGCTCGACGCCGAACATTAGGGCATCGAAGTGACCGTCACAGAAGTGAAACGATACCGTCAAACAACGGTCGCCGGGACCGCTTAGCACCCGACTCAGCGGGCCGAGTGACGGCCTGTCAAATCGGGGTGTCGAACATGCTTCTCAGATCATTCGGCCTCGCCGCTACGGCGGTGATGGCTATCTCCATTTCCGGTCAGGTCGAGGCACGCACGCAAATGCGCGCGGTCGGGTCGTCGACCGTCTATCCGTTCGCCAAGATCGTCGCTGAGCGCATTGCTCGCGCCAATCCTAGGCTCGGCACGCCGATCATCGAGTCGACTGGCACGGGCGCCGGCATGAAGCTGTTTTGCGCCGGTGTCGGCGAACGCTTCCCGGATGTCGAGAATGCGTCGCGCCGGATGAAGGCTTCGGAAGCCAAGCTCTGCCAGCAGAACGGCGTGAGCGCCATCACCGAGATTCAGGTCGGCCTCGATGGCGTGACATTCGCCACCGCCAAGGGCAGCCCGCTTCAGAACGTCAGCCAGCGCGACATCTACCTGGCGCTCGCCAAGACACCCTATGGCAAGCCCAATCGGGCGAAGACCTGGAAGGACGTAAACGGCAGCCTTCCGGCGATTCCGATCCGCGTCTACGGTCCGCCGCCGACCTCGGGCACGCGCGATGCGCTTGGGGAACTGATCCTCACCCCGCCGTGCGAGGCGAACGCCAGCATGGCTGCGCTCAAGAAGAGCGACGAAAACAAGTTCAAGGCGATCTGCACCGCGGTCCGTGAGGACGGGGCCTACATCCAGGCCGGCGAGAACGACAATCTCATCGTTCAGAAGATCGAGGCCAATCCGGGCACGGTCGGCATCTTCGGTTTCTCCTATCTCGAGGAGAATATGAACAAGCTGAAGGGCATCGCCATCAACGGCGTGTCGCCGAGCTACGACACGATCAGCACTTTCAAGTACCCGGGCGCGCGTCCGCTCTACATCTACATCAAGAATGCGCATGCGGGCGCCATTCCGGCGGTTCGGGCCTATGCGGCTGAGTTCACCAAGGAGAGCACATTTGGCCCGAACGGTTATCTACGCCGGCAGGGCGGGATGATCGCCGCGCCGAACAATGTCCGTGCCCGCAGCCAGGTGGCCGCTCGCGGTCTCCAGCCGCTTAACCTTGCAAGCCTCAAGTAGGCGCTACACACACAGTTATGTCGGCACCCGCCCCGGCGGGTGCCGCGGGCCTCTGACGAGGCGGGGGAAAGGGAATAAAGATGAAGTTCAAGTCCATTGCCGCGCTCCTTGCGGGAAGCGCTATTTTCGTTGCCGCGCCCGCATGGGCACAGGATCCTGCCCCCGCGCAGAACCAGCCGGTGCCGACAGAGCCGGATCCGTCAGACGCCGCCGCCGACGCTGTTATCGCAAACGCGAAGGCAGTCGATGAGGCGCAGGCCAAGATTGAGCTACTGCAGGCCCAGATCGAGGCGCTTCAGGCTTCGGTCGAGCAAGTTAAGGCATCGATGGTCAAGGCGACTCCGTCCTGGAAGGGCGGGCCGCAGTGGGACGACAAGGAAGCCGGCTTCAGCTTTAAGCCGAAAGGCCTCATCCAATGGGATGCGGGTTACACCGGCTTTCCGCGCGGCAACCAGCTCCGCGGCACCATCATTGGCGGCCTCAACTACGCCAATCTCGGCTGGGACACCCGTGCCCGCCGACTGACGATCGGCGCCGACGGCACGCTGCCGGGCGGCTTCCGCTACAGCGCAGAGTTCAATTTTGCGCAGGGTGCTGTCGACTATGAGGACATCTTCCTCGCCTACGACGTCCACAATTCGCCGGTGACTCTGCAGGCTGGGTATTTCTATCCGTTCTCGAGCCTCGAAACGATGACGAGCTCCAAATTTACGTCGTTCCTGGAGCGCGCGTCGATCCACGACGCGTTCAGCTACAACCGCCGCCTTGGCATCGCTTTCCTCGCGAACGACAAGAAGACCGACCGCTGGACCTTCCAGGCGGGTTTGTTCAGCGAGCCTTTGAACAACGGCAGCTTCACGCGCACCGGCTGGCAGGCCTCCGCCCGCGGCGTCTTCTCACCCACACTGGGTGCAGCGCGTCTGCACCTCGGCGCCAATTTTGAGCACCGTGAGAACACGCGTGAAGCACTTGGCGCGAACTACCAGACGCGTCCGCTCTCGCAGCTCACCGATCAGCGCTTCGTCAGCACCGGCAACATTGCGGCTAAGGGTGACGACGTCGCCGGCGTAGAATTGGGCGCCATCTACAAGAGCTTCCACTTCGCGGCGGAAGGCCAGAAGGTGTGGCTTCACAAGACCTTCACCGCGGCGCAGATTGCAAATCTCAATGCCGATCTCGACACCAACGATACGCCGCTCGGCACCGGCTACAACGGCAACCCGAGCTTCTGGGGCGGCTATGCCGAGGTCGGCTACTACTTCACGGGTGAGAGCCGGGGGTACAAGGGCGGCCGGTGGGACCGCACCAAGGTGCTGCATCCGTTCAACGAGGGCGGCTGGGGCGCCCTGCAGCTCAACGGTCGAGTCGACTATGTCCAGCTTAGCGATCGGGTCGACGGCAGCTCCAGCAGCGTCGCCGCGCCTTACTATGTTAATGGCGGCAAGCAGATTGCATACCAAGGAAGCCTGATCTGGATCCCGATCGATTACGTCCGCTTCATGGCTCAGTACGGGCATATCGACGTGACGGGCGGTCCGCGCGCTTCGGTCTCGACGGCGGCAAACCCGACACAGGCACAGCTGGGCATGTTCCCGTTCGGAACGACTACACCTGCCAACCGGCGCAAGTACGGCGTCGACACGTGGGGCGTGCGCGCTCAGGTCGACTTCTAAAAGGTGAAGGCGGTCGACGCCTTTCGGCCCCTCTCTCCCCTCAGGCTCGAAAGGCAGCCCCCTCGTCCAGTTGGCGAGGGGGCGATCGCCGCTTCGGAGGTGGCTGGGCCTGACCAATAGGCTAAACAGCAAAAGATGGCGGAAAGCAGCCCCGATGACCGTGCTTTGGTCGATGCCCTCGATGAGCCCGCGCTCGTCGTGGAGGGCAGCATCGTTCGGCTTGCCAATCCTCCGGCGCAGAAGCTGCTCGGTCGCGGTATCGAGGGCCGGGACGTTCGTCTCGCCATTCGCCACCCGCAAGCGCTGGAGCTGATCCTGGGTCGAGACAGCGGCGCCATCGACGCTGTCGGCATTGCGGAACCGGGCCGTTCGTGGCGGCTCCTAATTCGCCAACTCGGTCGCGGCCGGGCTCTAGTCCGCATGATCGACCGCTCCGACGCCGTTTCGGCTGAGAAGATGCGGGTCGATTTCGTCGCTAACGCCAGCCACGAACTGCGGACACCGCTGTCGACTGTGCTTGGTTATGCGGAAACACTCGCAGACGAATCCGACCTGCCTTCGGAGCTTCGGCTGAAGTTCGGCGGCACGATACGCGATGAAGCGGGGCGCATGCTTCGGATCATCGAGGATTTGATGAGCTTGTCGCGGATCGAGGCGGATCGCTTTGTCGCGCCGAGCGAGACGGTCGACTTGGGCCAGGTCGTCGCCACCTGCGTGTCCAACGCTTCGGTTGTTCGCAACGGCCGGAAGTGTGAGTTCGCCGTCAAAATTGCACCCGACCTTCCGATGGTTCGCGGCGATCCAGGGCTACTGACCCAGGTCTTCGACAATTTGCTCAGCAACGCGGTCCGCTACGGCTGCGATCGGGCGGACGCGAAGGTCGAAGTTTCGACCGCGCGACATGGGCGCTGGGTGACAGTCGCCGTGACCGATCATGGCGCCGGCATCCCGCGCGAGCATTTGCCGCGCGTCACCGAGCGCTTTTATCGCGTCGACGCTGCCCGCAGCCGAGAGTCTGGCGGAACGGGGTTGGGACTCGCCATCGTCAAGCACATCGTCGAACGCCACCGCGGCTCGCTTGAGATCAAAAGCACCGTCGGCGTCGGTACGACGGTGACGGTGAAAATCCCCGTCGAGGCCTAGTGAACGAAGCGGGCGACCACGTCCCGATAGCTCCGCGACACCTTCACCTGCGCACCTGAATCCAGCACCAGGAAGCATTCGCCGTTGGTGTGCGGCTTCACCTGCCGGACCAGGTCCAAGTTGACGATGGTCGAGCGGTGTACGCGCTGGAAACGGCGCGGGTCGAGGCGCTTCTCGAGGTCCTTCATCGTCTCGCGGAGGATGAGCGTATTATCGCCGGTCTGAATGCACATGTAGTCACCGGCGGCATCGATCCGCTCGATGGTATCGACGTCGACGCGGAAGATCTGTCCCTGGTCCTTGATGTTGATCATCTTCTCGTAGCGATTGGCCGCAGGACCTTCGGGCGCGGCGTCGGCCAGTTCCTCGGCTGCCTCCGGCGCGTGCTCGGCCAGAGCCTCCTTGAGCCGCTCGGTTTCCTCGGCGCCGCGCCGCTCGGCGAGGCGCTGCCGAACGCGGTCCATGGTCGCAGCAAGGCGGTCTTCGTCCACCGGCTTCATCAGATAATCGACCGCCTGAGCGTCGAACGCGCGGAGCGCATGCTCGCCATAGGCGGTGACGAAGACGAACAGGGGCGGCTCGACGTCCATCAGGCCCTGGATAACGGAGAAACCGTCAAACCCCGGCATCTGGATGTCGAGGAAGACGAGGTCCGGCTTGTGGGTCTTGATCTGCCGGATCGCCTCGCGGCCGTTGGCGGCGGTGGCTACCACTTCGACGTCTTCATGCGCCTGCAGCCGTAGCTGAAGGCCCTGCGTCGCGAGGGGCTCGTCGTCGACCAAAATGGTCCGGATGGTCATCAGGCAGTCTCTCCGGTTTCGTATGGAATTTCGATGATAACGCTGAATCCCCCCCGGTCGTTCTGTCTGGTCTCGAACCGATGTGCCGCGCCATAGGCCTGCGACAGTCGGTCGCGAATGTTCGCCAGTCCGACTCCAGTAGACGGACTAGCGGCGATATCGGTTCCCTCGCTGGTGCCATTGTCGGCGACCTCGATGCGTACGGCCTGCCCCTCGCGGGCAGCGGTCAGCCAGATGTCGGCGCCGTCCTCACTTGGAGTCACAGCATATTTGATGGCGTTTTCGATCAGGGGCTGAAGCAGCAGCGAGGGCAGGCGCGCGCCGATCGTTTCGGACTCGATCTTGAAGTGCGGCCGCAAGCGGTCCTCGAAGCGCATCTTCTCGATCTCAAGATAAAGTTTCAGCGTTTCCACTTCCTGGGCCAGCGTCACCTTCGCGGTCGGCTCATTAACAAGCGTGTAACGAAGGAATGACGACAGGCGCGCGAGCATTGCGTTGGCCCGCTCGGTCTGTTTGAGCAGCACCAGCGTCGAGATCGAGTTCAGCGTGTTGAACAGGAAATGCGGGTTGAGCTGATAACGAAGCATCGCCAGCTGAGCGCTGGATGCTGCATGCTCGAGGCGCTCGCGCTGGTCGATCTGCTCTTCAAGAAGCAGGAAGTAATTGATCCCGTAGTAGAGCGCCGTCCACGCCGCGAGCAGCGCGAAGTCGACGAACAAGGCGCTTAGATACGCGATCCCTTCCGGCTTGAATCCCGGCTTCAGGAACGTCGCAACGCTCCACGTCTCGATGATCGAGAAGGTGCCGGAGGCGATGATCACGCAGGCAAGGGACAGCAGGAGCGTCCACACCGGCTTCACCTTGATCAGCCGCCGGAACAGCGAGGCCATGAGCAAAGTCAGGGAATAGCCGGTCGCCGTGAGCAGCAGCGTATGGACCAGGAGCATCCAGCCCAGACCACCCGCGAAGCCGGAGATCGTGCGGAGGAAGAAATAGCCGCTCCATCCGATCGTCTGAAGGATCCAGAAGGCGCGGTTCTTGTCATCGAAAAAAGGCTGGTCGAGCCCCATGCCCCGGGCGATCGGCGCCGCCGGTGATGAAATTTCGGGCGCGTCAGGTGGCGGCGAGCGCCGTCGCGCCGTTTGACGCCGGTCAAAGGTCGCGCTGTCGGTCGCCATCGCGGGCGATATAGAGGCGGTCTGCCGTCATTGCGAGCGTCAGGCTTGCCGACGGGGCGGAACTGGTTCTAGCGGACAGCGAAACTTTGCCCGGAAGGTCCATGATGAAGCTGGTTCGCGTCTCGCTCCTCGCTGCACTCACTCTCGGTGCTTGCCGTGTCTCAGACAATACCAACAATTCCGAGGGGCCGAAGACGGCGGAAGCGACCGTTGCACCGATCCTTACGACGCCTGACGCGCAGGACCTGCACAGCTACGCGCGGCCGCGAGAGGCGCGGGTGACTCACGTGGCGCTCGATCTCAGCTTGGATTTCGAGACGAAACGTCTCGGGGGCACCGCCACGCTGGACATCGATCGCAAGGCCGACGCGAAAGAAATCGTTCTCGATGACAACGGGCTGGAGATCCAGAGCGTTGTCGACGCCTCAAAGCAGCCGCTCCCCTACAAGGTCGGCGCAAACGACCAGTACCGCGGCTCTCCGCTGACCATCGCGCTGAAGCCCGACACCAAGCGGATCGTGATCACCTACAAGAGTGCGCCCGACGCCAGCGCCTTGCTGTGGCTCAGCCCAGAGCAGACCGCCGGGAAGAAGGCGCCCTTCATGTTCAGCCAGGGCGAATCGATCAACAACCGCAGCTGGATACCGACCCAGGATTCCCCGGCCATCCGCCAGAGCTGGGAAGCGGCGATCCACGTTCCCGCGGGCACGACCGTTGTGATGAGCGCGCCGCGTATCGAGCAGCCGATCACCCAGGGCGGCGAAAGCGTGTTCAACTTCCGCATGGATCACAGCGTTGCGCCCTACATGATCGCAATCGCGGCCGGTGATCTCGCCTTCAAGTCGCTCGGAAATCGCACTGGCGTCTGGGCGGAGCCAGCGACGATCAATGCCGCTGCGAACGAACTCGTCGACACCGAGAAGATGGTGGCGGCCGCGGAGAAGCTTTACGGGCCCTATCGCTGGGGCCGCTACGACGTGATCGTCCTCCCGCCGTCCTTCCCGTTCGGCGGTATGGAAAACCCGAACATGACCTTCCTGACGCCGACCTTCATCGCCGGCGACAAGAGCCTCGTCAGCCTCGTCGCGCATGAGCTTGCGCACAGCTGGTCGGGCAATCTCGCGACCAATGCGACGTGGAACGACTTCTGGCTCAACGAGGGCATGACGACCTACGCCGAGCGTCGCATCGTCGAGGAACTGTACGGCAAGAAGGTCGCCGACGAGCAGGTGGCGCTTGGCGTGGACGCGCTCGACAAGGCGGTTGCCAGCAATGGTGGCCCAGGCGGCGGCGATACCCGTCTCCACCTCGACCTCAAAGGCCGCAGTGCGGACGACGGAACGAGCGACATCGCCTATGAAAAGGGCGCTGCGTTCCTGCGGACGATCGAGGCGAACGTCGGGCGCGAACGATTCGACGCCTGGCTCAAGGGCTGGTTCGATCGCCACGCATTCCAGCCGGTCACCTCGGCCATTTTCCTCGCCGACCTCCGCCAGAACCTGATCAAGGGCGACAAGGCGCTCGAACAGAAGCTGATGCTCGACGACTGGGTCTACAAGCCGGGCGTCCCGTCGAACTTGGTTCGGCCGGCGGCCGCCGTCTTCGCCGAACAGGACAAGGCGTCCACTGCCCTCGCTGGCGGTGGTACGGCGCCGCAGGCCTGGGCGAACTGGACGACCGACGAGCGCCTGCGCTTCCTCAACCGTTTGCCGCGTAAGCTTCCCAAGCCGCGGCTGGACGCGCTTCAGGCTGCCTACGATCTCAACGGGACGCAAAACTTGGAAGTGCGCTTCGCCTGGCTCGATCTGGCCGTCGGCAGCCGGTACGATCCAGCGGTTCCCTCGCTGGAGCAGTTCCTGACTTCGCAAGGTCGCGGCAAATTCGTGCGCCCGCTGTTCAAGGCGCTGGCCAAGGACGTGCAGTGGGGCAGGCCGATCGCCGCGCGAATCTATCCGAAGGCGCGGCCGCTCTATCATCCGCTGGTTGGGCGCGATCTCGACAAATTGGGCCTGCAAACTGTCGGGAAACCGACACCGAAATAATCGCAGAGCTTAACCGCGCCTCAACTCTCTTTGGCTAACAGCATTGCCGGTAGTGGAACGGCGGGCGGATGTACGAGGCTCCAGATCGATATAAGCGTTTGATTTCGGCCCGGCTTCCGGGCGGTGAATCAGCAGGCCTCGCGGCCGGCGCGCCCGACGACGAAAGCTCGCCCCTGCGGGACGTGCAGCTCATTTCGCGCGCCCAGCTCGCGCCTTTCTTCGCCATCGCCAATATTGCCGCTGCCTTGATGATGCTTCCCAACCTGTGGGGCGTCGTACCCAAGGAGTGGCTGTTCCCGTGGATCGGCGCCGTTGGCGTCGTCAACGTGGGCGCCATGCACCTCGCACGGATTCAGTCGATCAAGTGCGTCGGTCGTTCGGGTAAGCGTGTGCCGATGTGGCAGATGGTCGCGGAAGTCACGTTTCGCGCCCTCGTCTGGCTCAGCCTGCCAATCACTCTGTTTCATACCATGGACCCGGGTACGCAGGTCATTGCAGCGTCGGTGATGGCAGGTCTTGGAATCGCCGCACTTGGTCTCGTCGTCGTTCCGCCTTGCGTCACTTCCTGGATGGTGTGCTTCACCGTCGGTATTGGCGGCGTGCTGGTCCTTGAGCGTCATAGCGTGCCCTTCCAGCACATGCTGTCGATCCTGTTCACGCTCGGCGTCGCCAGCTTCGGAGTCCTTACCGTGGCGCGCTGGTCGTTTCACCAGCTCAAGACCAACGCCGATGTCGGCAGCCGCAGCGAGGGCGCCAGCCTTCTCCTGCAGGAGTACGAGCAGCGCGGCGTGGGCTGGCTGTGGCAGGTCGACGCGGAGAATCGCGTCACCTACATCAGCTCGCGCATGAGCGCCCTTCTCGGGCGGCCCGCGCAGCAGCTCCTTGGCTATTCGATGCCCGCGCTTCTCGGCGGCCATGCCGAGCTTGGCCGTGTGCTGCTCGACAAACAGCCGTTCAACGCGCTCGAAATGGAGCTCGCGACGCCACGCGGAACGCGCTGGATCTCCATCGCTGGCGACCCAATTATCGATACGGCCGGCCGCTTCGAAGGCTTCCGCGGCGTCGGCTCCGACATCACCGAAATCCGCCAGACGCAGGAACGCCTGACCCACCTCGCCAATGTTGACGTGCTTTCGGGCCTGCCCAACCGTGGCCGCGTGCGCCAGCTTCTGGGCGAGGCGCTGCGTCAGGCGACGGTCACCAATGTGCCCTGCGCGATCATGTTTCTCGACCTCGATGGCTTCAAGCCGGTCAACGACACCTTCGGCCACCCGAAGGGCGATGCGGTGCTCCGCGCCGTCGCCAAGCGGCTGGTCGATCAGCTCGGGAACGTCGGCCACGTTGGCCGCATGGGCGGCGACGAATTTGCGATCGTCATCGGTGACGCGCAGAGCCGCAAGATGGTCGAGCAAATGGCCGAAAAGATCATCGCGGCCATCAAGGAGCCTTATGTCATCGAACAGATGGAAATCCGCATCGGTGTTTCCATCGGCTGCGCCTTCGGTCCGATCGACGGCGCCACGGTCGACGATCTCATCCTAAAGGCCGACCTTGCTCTGTACCAGGCGAAGGACGCCGGCCGCGGCGTCGCGCGCTATTTCTCGTCGGAACTTCAATCGGAGCAGGAAGACCGCGTCCGCCTCGAAAGCGATCTGCGCTCCGCGATCGCTTCGAACCAGTTCCACCTCGTCTATCAGCCGCTGATCAACGCCAAGACGCAGAAGCTGGTCGGGTTCGAAGCCCTCATCCGCTGGAACCACCCGCAGCGCGGAAACGTCCCGCCGAACGTTTTCATTCCCGTGGCCGAAGAAACCGGCCTGATGGGTGCCATCGGAGCCTGGGTCATCGACGAGGCATGCCGCTCGGCGGCAACCTGGCCTGAGCCGATCACCGTCGCGCTGAACATCAGCCCGAAGCAGATCATCCTCCCGGCATTGCCGAATATCGTCAGTGAGGCGCTCGCCCGTCACAAGCTTCCGGGCAACCGGATCGAACTCGAGGTTACCGAAGGCGTGTTCCTCGGCGACAACGGCTCGACCCTCGACGTCTTGAAGCGCTTGCGCCAGCTTGGCGTCGGCATTGCGCTCGATGACTTCGGGACCGGCTACTCGTCGATCGGCTATCTGAACAAGGCCGTCTTCCATAAGCTGAAGATTGACGGCAGCTTCGTTCGCGAAGCCGGCTCGCGGCCGGAGAATGTCGCGATCATCCAGTCAATCGTTCAGCTCGCGAAGAGCTTCCGCATGTCGATCACCGCGGAAGGTGTCGAGAGCGCCGAGGACTTTGAGCGCATGCGCGACCTCGGCTGCGACACGATCCAGGGTTATCTGTTCGGCCGTCCGCTCGCCTATGAGCGTGCCAACCAAATGGTGCGCGGCCTCGGGGCCAAGAGGATGGCCGGCTAGGTCGCGACCTGCTCCGGCTGGGTTAGCAGCCGCCAGTTCATTCGCGGATAGGAGTTCAGCTGCCGGCCCAGGCTGCTGGTGATGAAGGTCAGCCGCTCGACCGTTCGGCTGTGGATCAGCGGACCGGCATCTAGGTAACGGAACGGCGTGCCTTCGGTCAGCGCGAAGAACTGCGCCTTTGCTTTTTCATCGTCGCCGGTGACCAAAACGTCGCTTAGCGTTTCACCGAAGTCGGGATGGTCGAACACTTCCCAGAATACATTTTTGAACGCGCCGACGACCCGCGCCTGCGGAAAGCGGTGCTGCAGCTGTTCGGCGGCGCTGGTGTCCCACGGCGTCACGAAATCGCTGTAGTCGGCGTTGAATGGGTTGCTGATGTCGATCAGCAGCTTGCCCGATAGCGCACGGCAGTGCCGATCGAGCAGATCGAAAAGCCCATCGCTGACGAACACCGCCGGCAGAACTGCGGGCGCGGCCAGCGCGTCGGAATAGCAACCTGCCCGAAGCGTGGGGATTCCAAGTTCTTCAACGATCGCAGACGCGCGATCAGAATCGCGCGACCCGAGCACGACGCGCCGGCCCGCACGGGCGAACATTGCCGCCAGCCGCGAACCCATGCGTCCAGTTCCAAGCACGCCAAGCTCGGCCTGCCATTGATCGGTTGTGATCATTCAAAGTATCCTTCTGCCGTCCCATCACGGCGCGTCCGCTACTCCTGGCGGCATATCGTGCGCCAACCGAAACCGAATTCAGGACGATAAGCTGGCCTTATGAGCCAGCGGGGCGGTTGCGGAGGCAGGACCCCTCTAGAGAAGGCGAGCTGGCCGACTGCTCCGCGTATCGGGAGTAACCCCGATGGTCTCCCGGCCGCAGCTAGTCAGGTTATCTCTCATTTCTAGGAGCAGCCAATGCTCAGAAGCGGCGAGCTTTGCATTGCGGTTGTGACGCTGACGCTTCTGGCCATGCCGGTTAGCGCAAACGCCACTGAGTTGGGGCCGGACGCACGCGAACTGATCCGCGAGGCTTACCCGAAAGAGCGCCAATCCATCGTCAATGTCCTGAAGCGACTGCACCCTGAGGCGACGGAGGAGATCGACAAGCTCGTCAGGGAGATTGATCAGCAGAAGAAGGAAAAGGTCGAGCGGATGGGCCTGATCGAAGGGCTTCGCGGCGAAGTTGCTGTCGGAGGTTTCTATTCGACCGGCAATACGAACGAGTGGGGCGTTAGCGGTACGGCCACAATCCGGCGCGAAGGCAAGCGTTGGGTAAACTCACTCGACTTGCTCGCCGATGTGAAGAATGAGGACCACCAGAAGGTTACGGATCGGCTGGCTGCAACCTACAGGCTGCGCCGTAACTTCGTCGGTTCTAACTGGTTCGTCGCGGGGGGACTTAGCTACGAACGGGACAGCTTCGTCGGCTTCACGCAGCGGTTGGGGCAATTCGTCGGCCCAGGCTACCAGATCAGCAATGGCAACCGCCTGAAATGGGACGTCACGGCGGGTCCCGGATTCCGCCGCACCCGCTTCATCGATGCGCCTTCCGAAAGTCAGTTCGGGCTGCACGCACGGACGACCTTCGCATGGCAGATAACCGACACGCTGAAGTTCGCAGAAAGCCTCAGCGCGGACCTCGGCAAAGGCGACGATTCCTATCTTTCGACCACCTCTGTGACGTCGGACATCTACGGCGGCTTCGCGCTCCGCCTTTCATTCGTCGCCGAATATGAGACCCAACCGCCGGCCGATCGAAAGAAGCTGGACACCTACAGCAGAGCTAGTGTCGTTTACATCTTTGAGCCGCATTAGCGGCGCGTCGCCGAAGTCCGGAGTCATCCCGATGGCGCCCATCCAGGAGAGTAAGTAGCTGCCTTTTGAGAGGAAGAGACTATGACGATTTCCCGTATAATCACTGGCTCGCTAGCGGCGGCGTTTTGCGTCGCGCAGCCCGCTCGCGCGCAAATGTCCGCCGCACCGATCCCGTCGGCTCTACCCGACATAAATTCCATCTCCGCCGCGAACGCCGCCGGGGTCTTGCGATATTGCGTGTCCAAGCAACTAGTCAGCAGCACAAGTGCCGATCTGGTGCTTCAAACGCTCACCACGAAGCGGAGCGTTTTGAATTCGCCGGACTACTCGTCAGGCCAGCAAGGGCGTATTCTGCCCGCGGGCGGCAAGGCTTTTTCAATCGAGGAAGCGCCAAGCTACCTCCAGTCCCGGGCCTGCGACCTGGTCTTGAGCCGGGCACAGCAGTTCCACTGATCGATCGCTACGGCGATCGTCTTCTCAGTTGCCAGGCGTCCGGTCAGGACCGTCCGGTCACTCGTACCCCAGGCGCGATGCTTACGTGACGGCCTCTACTGCGCGGCGGCGTCCGGCTGCGGCACAGTTACATACACAACCGTATCGCCTTCATATTGCGGTTGGTACCACGCCGACCCGCAGTGGTAATAAGTGTAGCTCGCATATGGGTACGGCGAGCAACCACCCGGCAAACCGTAATAAGCCGTGCCGTAGGCCGCAGCGGTCACGCCAGCGATCGCACCAATCGCAACGCCTGCTGCAATCGGGTGATCGTACCACCCGCCCCAGCCACCGCCCCAATTGCCGTAATTGTTGTCGATGTTGATGTTGCCGGTGTTGATGTTGCCGTTGTTGACACGATTTCCGCTGCCGACGTTGTTCCTGCCCCCGGCGGGCAATTGGCCGGGCCTTGCACCACCGACGCCTCCTGCTCCACCGACACCGCCGGGCCGCCCAGCACCGCCAACGCCACCGACGCCGCCGACGCCACCGGGCCGTCCAGCACCGCCAACGCCACCTACTCCCCCAACACCGCCGGGACGCCCAGCGCCGCCGACGCCGCCTGCTCCACCGACACCGCCGGGTCGTCCGACGCCACCTGCCCCGCCGGGTCGTCCAGCGCCACCCGCTGGAAGTTGGCTCGGTCGGCTGTAACTTGCACCGCCAGGCCTGCTATAGCTGCCGCCGCGGCTGAAGCCTGAGCCGCCGTAGCCGCCGCCGCCAAATCCGCCGCCACGGCTGATGCTTGAGGAACCGCCATAGCGTGCGCCGCCGCCGCCGCCACCGCGGCTGAATCCGCCACCGCCGCCGCCAAACCCGCCACCGCCGCCGCGGCTGAAACCGCCGCCGCCGCCACGACCGCCGCCACCGCCACCACGACCACCGCGTGCGTCAACTTCTTGGATGGAGAATGCGATCAGGCCAACGAATGCCGCGGCGGTCGCGAAGCGATGAAGTGCCGTGATCATTTCGACTCTCCTGAAGCAATGTAAGTGGCCATCGGGATGCGCTTGGCGTCAGCGTTCGGAGCGAAGGTAAAATCACTCGCCGCGAGCGCAGGATTCACTTTCCAATCCAGTCTCGCGATGTAGGTGGGGTGAGCCGCGTCGGTTTGGTCGACGATGACCAGCTTGCGCGGGAGTGGTTGCGCGCCCTGCTGGATCCAAACCTCCCAGTCAGTATTCGCCTCGCGAAACGCGTAATGATCGGTAGGAACGCCATCGATGGTTGCGGTTCCGACCTGGTAGGCGGATTTCAACGCATCGTCGCGTTTCCCGTTAGGATCGGACCAGCGGAAAAGATCCTCGAGCGGAAGTTTGATACCGCGCTTTTCGTAGATTTCCTTCAGCGTGTCCTTATTGGTCGCCGGTGCTGGAACGGTTGAGTAGAACCCCGTTGACGGCGCATAGACCGTGAACTGCTTGCCGTCATAATAGAAGCGCCGTTTCTTCAGATCGCTGTCGTAATCGATCACGAACCCAGCCGGCTTGCGAAGCTTGTAATTGGTCACGCCATCCATTTGGATGCGCTGGCCGTCCTGCGTGACGACATCGAGACTGCCGTTGGACTTGATCTGTGCCGTCTTGAGCGACGTCAGATAAGCGCTCATCCGCGCTAGTGCGGCTACTGCGTCGGGGTCGACGGTTCCAGGGACGGTTGACTTATCGTCATCCTTGGCTGTCGCGGAAGCAGCCTGCGAACCCGCCTTATTGCTCGCCGCTTCGTTCTTCGAAGCTTCACTTCCTTTGCACCCCGCGACCAGAAACAGGGACAGGACAATTGTGAGATACCGCGGGCCGAAGCTCGTCATTGGCCGTCTCCATGCTCGATGCACGCGCCGCTGCGCTGCAGCCGAACAGGGTACCGAGGTGCGCGGAGGGTTCTATCGGGAGAAACCCTAGATTAAGCTCGGCTATTCCGGAGCCGTAGTGCAGCAAGCTATGCGGTTTTCCCCGACATTTGAGCATGAGCGCTCTAGCGTAGCGGCTGCGCAGGGCGTGCCGGCAAGACCGCCTTGTCGAGGTCTGCAATTGTGTTCTCCAGAGCGGTCTGCGGAACGAGAATTGATCCTCCACGGGGCCGATCAAGATCGAGGATTAGCACTATTGCCAATGCCATCAGGACGAACAGAAGCGATGAAGCCGCGCGAAGCCGATATGGCTGCGAGGCGGTGAGATAGCCGAGCAGGGCACTGGATGTGATCAAGTAAAGGATCAGCGCGTCCATCACTCGATCAGGAATATGCGCAGTTCCAGCGAGCTCCCTGCGCCGTCCCACGTTCAGCACATCTGCGACACTTTCCGCGACGGATACGCCGAGGTCAGTGCCGCGATAAGGTAGGACACTGTTTCGCGTGACGTTCCATAGTTGCTCGCGCAGGTGTTGGCTGCGTTCGAGCTGAGCCTGCTTTTCGGCATCCCACGTACCCAGGGGCGAGATGCGGGTGTGCGCGTAGTTTCGAATAGCGATTTGGAGCGGGAAGCGTTGTGCGTCGTCGAGGATCTCGGCGCGATCGAAGCTCGTCTCGATGGCATTTGCCTCCTCCGAAACGATCACGCGTCGCGTATCGAAGCGGTCGAGCGCAATCGTGAATGTGAAGCCGACGATGAACGCGAATAACCCGAACACGGATCCGATGATGAAGCCTTCCATGTCGAGCCGCCCCTGCTCCTCGCGCTTATCGGGTCGCCAGGCCGAAACCTTGCGATGAAGCCATTGGCCAACCTCGGAGCTCAGGAGACAACAGAGGACGAGGATGATGCCATCCAACCACAGAGGGAGTTTCGGGAGCAGGTTCATGTGGCTTCAGCTTTCACTAGGACCGCGGCATGGACGGGCTAGAAAATGACGGTTTGCGCAAGCGTCGGAGCCGACTGCACTAGAACATCAACACCCAGTCGCTCAGGAATACCCAGCCCTTGTCGCCGACTGCGACAGGCATGTGGAAACCTCCAACTGGCGACCTATCGGTTCTTATCGCTTCGAGATTGACGTGCATCTCGCGCCTCCGGAACGGGTAGACATTGACGCCGGCCGCAAATTCCGTCGGATTGCCATTCGCGCCCCAAATTTTCGAAGCCGTCACGTAGGTCTGGACCAAATCCTTGATCGGCATCGCCGAAAGCTGAAGCGCGAACCCATTGTCTTTCACGTGGTCGATAGGAACGAACCCAATCGTTTGGAAGTGATTGACCCTGCGCCAATACCACTGACCTTCAAGCGACATGCCTTTGTATTTCACGCCAAGGTCGATGCTCGCCATCGCCCACTTGGCTCGCTCAATCTTGCCGCCCGTACCGAAAGGATCGGGACTGAAGAGCAATGTCCCGTCTGTCAGGCGTATCTGAGAGTTCTCGAAATCGTCCTCTTTCGGCTGCCCTTGCGCGGTCTCAGTGCTGCGCGAAACGTTGAGGCCGATGTAGGTCGCGACTTTCTGGTGGTAATCGTAATCCCCGAAGCCGTCAGCCAAGCCAAACTCGCCGGTCGTCGGCATCCACCAGAGGGCGCCGGACACGGTGTTGAACTTGTTGTCGAGTTCCTTGGAGCTGACGCCGAGGGTCGACAGGTTGTTGCCGACCATGACCCGATAGTTAAGTCCCTTCGCAATCTGCCCGAAGGCATCGATTCCGCTGGTGTATGAGCCGCGGTAGAATTCGTCGGCCATGACGCGATTGTCGTGACGCAGCCACTTGGGGAAGCTGTAATTCGTGCTGCGCGTGGTCGGCAGCGGCATGATGCCGGCGCTGACTGACAACCAATTGGCAAATTTGTATCTGAGGAAGCCCGCGATCGCGACCTGGCCGCCTTCGCCCTGATTCGCATTGTTGGTCCAGACGAAAATGAGATGCGAGAAACGCGGGGTAAACAACCAGCCTTTGAATTGTAGGCTGACTTTATAAAGCTGCACTTCGTTGCGCTTTTCGACCGGGATCACCCTGCCGAAACTGTCAGTGTATGTTGAGTCGACCGCGTTCTGATTGAGGTAGCGTGCATAGGTCATCAGGCCGAGATATTCGGTGGCGATGGGCTCATCGACGAGCACCCAGCCAGTGTCGCGTTTGAACGTGCCGGCGAGCTCCTGACGCTTCATGAATGCGTCTACCGGATTCTTCGCAGGCTCCGCTGCAGCTTGCTGCTGCTCAGGCGTTAGCGGGCGCAAAGGCGGAGTCACTTGTACGCTAGTTGTGGCAGTGGAGGCGGGCTCAGAATGCGGCACTCCAAGCTTCGATTCGAGCGCCTGAATCCTCGCGTCGAAGTCGCTCATTCGGTTCTGCATGTCGCGACGTTGTAACTGCAGAAGTTTGAGCTGATCGGCCGGCGAGAGATTCGCGTCGGACTGTTTCGCTTGGTCGGCAGCCTCGCCTTTTTGTTGGTCGGGCATTGGCAAGTTTCCAGCATCCTGCGCGCGCGCCGGCGCCGCCAGCACAAGCGCGCATGACACCGACGCGAGGAGCAGTTGCTTAATGCTGCACATGCGCACGCTCCCACCCACGCACGCGTGCGCGCGCCCCATCGAAAATGCGTTCGTAATTGCCGAACAGGATCGCCTGCTTCGTAGCTGGCCTGACTTTCGCGAATATCGGATCCCACATGCGGAACACGCGAACGTTTGCGTCGATGTTCGGCGGCGCGACATTGTCCGTACCGAACAGGAACCGGTCGGGGAACTTGTCGAACATGGCTGCGACGCGCGCGATCACGTCGGGGTTCACCACCGCATATTTCGCCAGTTCGTCCCAGCTGATGTCGAAATAGACGTTGTTGAATCGCGGATCGGACAAGATGTTTTCGATCAGTTCGACATGCGCTGGCGGCCTTTCGTCGGTTTGTCCCGTGCTTGCTGACGCAGGCATCGGCATGACCACTCGACCAAGGCCGGTATGCGCCCAGATGATTGTCGTTTTCGGGTGGCGCGCGAGTACGTCGCGCATCTGGTCATAGAAAAGCGGAGGTCCGGTGCGCTTCGTGAAGGGAACATCGATATCGCAGTGGAAGATGACCGGCATCCCGACTTCGCCGGCGAAGTCGAAGATGCGGTCGAGGGCAGGATTGAAAAGAGTCGCCGTATCGCCCGCAACCTTTCCCGACACGAATTCCTTGTGGATGCTGAATTCGCCAATGCCGCTGAACACCCCGGGATACATTTCAAGCACCCGGCGGATGTGGTCCACGGCGTACATGTCGGTCGGGTTGAAACCGGTGATCATCGGATCGAGCCGCGCGCGGTCCTGCGGCGGCAACGAGAGATACTCGTGCGCGATCATCGCATCCGTAAAGGAGTAGTAATAAAGGGGTGCGTCGGTCTGCAGGTAATAGGTCGGCGCGACGTTACCCGAATTGAAGTAGGACCAGGTCTGCTGCAGCGGGATTCCGAAAAGAGTCGACCGCTTCACGGTCGAGGCCATCATCCTCACATATTCTCGGGCGGTGAGCCCTTTCTGCACATAGTTCGTCAGATGGAAATGAGCGTCGTCAAATAGGTAGCTCTCGCCACGCGCGGCGCCTGCAGATCCGGCAGGGGACACCAGAACGCAGACGCCGAACGCAGCGAGGTACGCAATCCGCCCCACGACCAGCGATCAGCGGAATTGCGCATAGGGGTTAGCGCCCAGTTGACGCACGATGTCCGTAATCGCGCGTTGACCGCGAACGCTGTTGCCGGCGGCGTCAAGCGGTGGAGCAAAGGTGCCAATGCCGAATTTGCCCGGGGAAACACCGACTAGTCCGCCTCCGACACCACTCTTCGTCGGCAGACCTGTATGGAACAGCCACTTGCCACTGTCGTCGTACATGCCTGCCGTCGACATGATGGCGAGAAGTCCAGGGACGTGGCTGGAATCGATGACTTGCTTGCCCGTGACCGGATTGCGGCCGCCGAATGCGAGCGTCGCGCCCATCACGGCAAGATCGTGTGCCGACACGTTGATCGAGCACTGTCGAGTGTAAAGATCCACGGCGACAGCCGGGTCCATCGGGAACCGCTCGTAAGCGGACATCAGCGAGCTGATTGCGCGGTTACGCTGGTTGGTGTCGCTTTCGGATTTGTAGACCGGCTGGTTGACGTCGAGCTGGCGCCCTGCGAAATCCGAGTGAATCTTGAGGATTTTGGCCCACACCTCGTCGGGCGACGATCCCTTCACATTACCAACCGTGGCGATCGCGCCCGGATTGACGAACGGGTTCATCTCCTTGCCTTTGAACTGCTCGACAGCGTTGATGGAGTTGAAAACCTGGCCGGTTGCATCGACGCCAACCGTATCCTCGATTTTCTGGTCGCCTGATTCCTGCATCACGAGCGCGGCGGTGAAAACTTTGGAGATCGACTGGATCGAGAAAAGCTGCTTCGTGTCGCCGGCCTCGTACACCTTTCCGTCGCCCGTGCACAAAGCGATGCCGAAGTACGTCGACGGGACTTGCGCGAGCGCGGGAATGTAGTCGGCGTTCTTTCCCTCGTTCAGCGACTTGTACTGATTATATGCGCTTTGCAGGGCGCTATTGATGCTCCCCATCCAACCCGCCTGGCCGCGGCCCTGCGCGAATGCAGTTTGGGGAATGCCTAGGTCGATTGTGCTGGCGGCGGCGCCTGCGACAAGTGCTCCCATGATCCCGCGCCGAGTGAGCTTCAGGTCTTCCATGACAAATCTCCACACCGATCGTGTCAGTCGAAAAGGCTCCAGATGTTCTTGCTCGAGAAGTCCCAGTGGACACTGTATTGGAAGCGCGCGTCGGTACCGACGTTGCCGTCATTGTCGGTCCGCTTGCCCCACAGGAACTCGCCGCCGGTGAACACGCCCTCGGCTGGGTGCCAAAGCAGGTTCACAGAAGCGTATTGGCCCTTGTGAAATGCCGAGGCGTTCTGGAAGTTGGTGTTGTCGACTTTGTCGAAGCTGTAGCCGATCGACGAAGTCCACTGCTTGGACCAGTTGAAGTCGATGTAGGACGTCATGCCGAACAGCTTCACGGCCTCGGCGCTTGGCACGAGGATGAGCGACGGGGGCACCGGAATCACCGCGACGTTTGGCGCGAGGTCCATGCCGCCGTCGTTCATGTAGCTGGCGATGCCGCGTCCGTAGACAGCCCCGAGCCGCAGGGTTGCAAGTGACACGTTGAACGAAGAGCCGAGGTTCACGCCCCAGCCGGTCTTGTGTCCCTTGGGCTCGTTGTTGTCCGTGCCAGCGCTGTCATAGCCCACTCTCCGGAGAATCCCGGAAAGCTGCACATGGCCCCATTTTCCTTCGTATCGGACCTGGGCGGTTGCGTCGGGCACCTTCTCGTCATTCTGAATGCTCGAGGCCAGGTCGGGATCGATCGTGCGGAGGTTGCCGGTGTCGATATCATTGCCCGGGTGCTCCAGCGCGACGGCGGCTTTCCAGCCATTGCGGTTTACGAAGGTCCAGCGCAGCTGCGGGTTACGCAGGAAGACCATGCCCGCCGGTCCCCAGTAATCGATCGTGTTCGGGAACAGGTCCCCGTCCATGAACAAGCTGTTGGTTTGACCCGCTAGTAACGGTCCCCAGCTGACATATGCGTGCCGGATGCGTATCGTCGTCTGGCCTTCATCCTTGCCGACGCCGAAGAGGTCGAATTCGAACTTCGCCTCGTAAGGTTTGCCGGCCAGCATTCCGGTCGCCTTGGCCCCCAACCGCGATTGGCGAACGCTGAATATCGATTGTCCGTCGCTACCGAATTGGCCTCCGACCGTAGGAATACGTGACGGCCGCAAAGTGGCGTCCCAGTTTGGATTGACGCGCTTGAAGTCCTGGATCGCATCGAGCTGGATGAATCCATAAAGCTCGAGGTTGTGATCGCCGGGCTTATGCTCTCTGGCCATCGGGGGCGTGGTCTGAACCGCGGTGGCCCTGTTCTCCAACGCCGCAACCCGCTCTCGCAAAGAGCGCACTTCCTGCAGCAATTGCTGCTGTTCTTGCGGCGACATCTCCGTTTGAGCGGCGCTGTTCGACGACGAACCGCTTGCGGCCGCATCTCCGGTGTCTGCTTTTGTCTGTCCCGCAGCGACCGGCGCTGCTTGTGCCTCCGCAGCGATCCCCAAAGAAACGCCGATCAGCGTCGACGCTAGAAATAGACGAAATGCCATGGACGCCCCCCTTCGTCTGAAGGGGAATGATTTGCTCACTCAGGCACATATGAAATCGGGGTAAATACCTACACTATCTACGACCGACGAAATCATGTGCCGCAGGGACTAACACCGGCGATTTGACACGCTTAAGAGACGGAGTCGCTGCTTTAACTTTTCTCGAAAATGTCCAGCGCTGCTTCCATTTCAACAGCGACCTCTCGAAGTGCGGTTGCCACTTCCGGGTCGCTGGCGGCATCCGCCAGCTCGCGACAACGGCGGGCCTTCGCTCGCAGGTCTGATGTCGCCGTTTGTTTGTCCAAGGCTCAGGGCCCTTTCGGCGAACGGCCGTAGGCTCCTCTAGATTAATTACACATGCCGGCGCGCATGAATTGGCGTTTGGAGGCTGCGGGCGAAGGGAGTTCGACAAATGGCCGCTGGCGGAGACGGAGTCCGCCGAACTACCATCCGGCCACGTTCGCGTTTGACCTAAAAGAACCTGAAAAACAGCCACGTACTCCGCAAGGGAGCAACAAACCGTCCGAGGGCGTCCCATTGCGTTCCCCTAAAACCAGCGTAGAATCAGGGAGCGGATATGGGAACGATCAGTTGGCAACCGGCCTAACGCCGTGATCCGAATGGTTGGATTCCCTTACAGGGAGCCGGACATGCCTCGCAAACTCAGCAACGCCCTCACTCCCCTGGCAGTGAAGAATGCCAAGCCTGGCCGGCACGCGGACGGTGGCGGTCTCCACCTGCTCGTGAAAGAGAGCGGGGCGCGATCTTGGGTGTATCGCTTCATGCTGAAGGGCAAATCGCGCGACGTTGGCCTGGGTGCTGCGGCGGGACCCGGCGCCGTTACCCTATCGGCAGCTCGCGATGCGGCCGACGCTCTGCGCATGAAGGTGAAGGCGGGCATTGATCCCCTTCAGGAACGGCAGCAGCAGGCTATTGACGCGCTCGCAGCCGCTCAGGCGGCGCAGATTGCCGGTATAACCTTCAAGGCCGTTGCAGAGGCTTATATCAGCGCGAACGAGGACAGCTGGCGCAACGGCAAGCACCGGCAGCAGTGGCGCAATACGCTCAGCACGTATGTCTACCCGGTGATAGGCTTGCTGCCCGTCGCGGATGTGGACACGTCGCACGTCCTGCAGATCCTGGAGCCGATCTGGAAGGCCAAGCCCGAGACGGCCAGCAGAGTGCGCGGCCGCTTAGAGACAATCCTCGATGCGGCGAAGGCACGCGGCTACCGCTCTGGCGAGAACCCTGCCCGCTGGCGCGGGCACATCGCACAGATCCTACCTGCCCGCTCCCGGCTCACGCGGGGGCATCACAAAGCGCTTCCATACTCCGAGGTGCCTGCCTTCACGGGTAGCTTGCGTCAGCGCAACGCTACTGCAGCGCATGCGCTTGAGTTCGCAATCCTGACTGCCGCTCGCACGAGCGAAGTGCTCGGAGCCAAATGGTCCGAGGTTGATCTCGAGAAGCGGCTTTGGACCGTTCCGGCGGATCGGATGAAAGCAGGGAGGGAGCATCGCATCCCGCTTTCACCCCGCGCTGTTGAAATTCTCGAGACATTGGAGCCGTTGAAAAAGAGCTGGGTTTTTCCGAGCGACAAGGGTGGGAAGCTTTCGAGCATGGCCATGTCGATGCTGCTTCGCCGCATGAAGATCGATGTGACAGTGCACGGCTTCCGCTCAAGCTTTCGCGATTGGGCAGCGGAGTGCACCGGCTATGCGCACGAGGTTTGCGAGATGGCGCTAGCCCACGTGATCGAGAACAAGGCGGAGGCGGCTTACCGGCGCGGCGACATGTTCGAGAAGCGGCGGCGGCTCATGGTCGACTGGGCAAACTATTGCGCCCGGGACGGCGCGGCGGGTGCCAAGGTTTCGCCAATCCGGGGAGCGGCAGCATGAGCGCAAGTCGCCGTCGCCGCAAGGATCAGATACCAGAGCAACTCGCATCGATAGAAACAATAATCGCCCAGCGCATTGAAGCCGCGTTGGAAGCCCCGCCGGGCAGTAAAGCCGCAATCGGAAATGCCCAAGAGGCGATCTTCCTGAGCGTCAGAGAAACAATGAAAGCCCTTCAGCCTGCACTGGCGCCGTTGTTGGAAGCGGCGGATTTGCACGACGCAGCTGCAATCCGAAAATCATGGATCGGTAAGCTACGGTTTCTCAATGGATGCTTAGCGTTGCCCGATTTGAATAGCCTGTCCATTGCACTGATGGAGCTAGGCCGGGGCGTGCCAGCCAGCGCCTTGTTGCCCGATGGCAATATGCAAGGCGGGAAGTCGAACACCGAGCGTTTGCGCTTGATGGCATATGCTGTTGAAGCCGCCGATGAGTTGAAGCGGAGATGCATCAAGGATGCCGAATATCGGGCAGAACTGACGCAATCCGAAACCGCGCACTCGACAATTGAAAAATACCGAAAAGCGATTCGCGAGATTCCCGAGTTTGCACCCCGTATCGGCTGGTCACTTTACTGGACGGACGCACCGGAAATTGTCCTGCAACAATTGATCTGGGCAATTAAGGCGCTCGATAATCATCAGTAAAATCAGTCGCGTCCACGGCTTTTGTACAGAAGTCGTGACGCGCCTTTCTTTTGCCAGAGCGCTGAATCTCGGACAACTGCTTGCCGCGCAACGTTCGGGCAATCTTGCACGGACCTTGTGGGAAACTTCCGAATGCAGGCACCTATCGCAGTCACCATCCCGGACGCCGTGAAGGCAACCGGTATGTCGCGCACCTCGATTTATGAGGCGATGAAACGCGGCGATCTCACAGCCCGGAAAGCGGGACGGCGCACGTTGATCTCGTTTGCCGATCTCGAAGCCTATCTTGCCAGCCTCCCAACTTATCAGGCGGGAGCGTGAGCGATGGCAGTACATATGCGAAACGCCGGGTTGCAGCCCGGCGTCTCACGCAATCAACATGGCGGCTGGTTGCACTCATCCCTTACCGCGTCGGACCGGCAGGCGCAAATACTTGCCTCCCGGTTCTGCCTATCAGCGTGGATGTCTCGCGATATTGCGCGGCTCTGCTTTGGGGAGGGCCGTCGCAATGACTGATACGCCCTTTCCCGATCACGGAAAAGCAGCGCTAGCCCTCCTTAACGGCCACCATCCGCTGAGCCGCAAGGCTGGGCAATTCCTCGGCCAGCTTGCAGTTGACCCTACGCCCATAAGCGACCCGCAGTCTAATTGGCTCGCGAAGCTACTGGAACGCGCAGGCTTGCCCGCATTGGCCAAGGGAGGTGGGCAATGAGCGCCTATCCTGATGCGCCCGGACATAGGCACGTTGAGACCTCTGTTGCAGCAGCCGAGGCGCTCGGAACGAAGCTGGGACGGCTTCAGCGGCTGGCAAAAACAGCCATCGCAGAAGCTGGTGTTACCGGCCTGACTGCGGACGAACTTGCAGCACGGTTAGACATGGATCGGTGGTCAATCCAGCCGCGTACAAGCGAGCTACGCCGCAAAGGCCTCATCCGAGACAGTGGGCAGCGTCGGTATAACGCTACCGGCAAGAGCGCCATTGTTTGGGTTGTAAACTGATGTTCCCTGCCATGGCTCAAGCAGAAAAATGCTCGCGTCATGGCAGCGTTTTGAAACTTCACCGAAGGGCGACTTTCGGTGAAGTTTCGATTGCGCTGCCAAGCAGTAGCACCGAGGCAAATCCGGCAATGGTGGCGAATGGCACGCCAGTTGCAGTTAATTACCTTAGAATAGGTGTTGCAACGCATTTGGCTCGCAGCACGGGCAGAGGTGGCGCTCGCAACAGTGCTGGCCGGGAAAGCCATGCACTCACTGCTCGACAGGTGAGAAACCTTCAGGCGGCTGCTGCCCATGCGCAAGCCATAGGCCTGCCGCTCACACGAATGATCACAATCCACTGGATGTCGGCCGGGGTGCCATTAGAAGACATGGCTAAGGCAACCGGCCGGTTTGTCGATCTGCTAACGAAGGCGCTGGCTCGGCACGGAAGTGCTACTGCCTGGGTCTGGGTGCACGAGAACGGCGACCGGAAGGGTGGCCACTGCCACCTGCTCGCGCATATTCCTGCGGCGCTGGTTCGACTGGTTAGCGGGCTACAGAAACGCTGGCTCAGGCGCATCACTCACCAGCCATATCGAGCTAAAGTAATCCTCAGCAAACCTGTCGGCGCTCGGCTGGGCGTTGAGGTGAGCAACCCGCCGCTCCACGCCATCAACCTGGATAAAGCGCTCTCATACTTGCTTAAAGGCGCGGACGAGGCAGCGGCGTCGCGTTGCGCGCTGGATCAAATACAGCCGAGCGGCCGTATCCTCGGGAGGCGCTGCAGCACTTCAGAGAACATCGGTGCTGCGGCGCGAGAACGCATGCTACTTCAAGTCATCGAGACGCCAAAGAGCGCCACGATCGGACCGGAGATATGCCAGTGACACTGAAGAGCCTCGCTAGTCGCTTGTCGAAGCTGGAGGGCCGCTCCGCCGATGAGGACGCGAGCCACGCTAGCGGCATGCAATGGCTACGCGACACACTGGCAGCATTTGAAGAACGGGACGGGCCACGACCGCCTCGCACAGCGGAGGACGACCTCAGATTCAACGAACACATGCGGTGGTTGGCTGAACGCAATCCTGATCTGCAGAAGGACTTGCACCTATGGCTCAAGAGCGTTCCTGAATGAGCAGCGTCCGAAATAACGGGCCGAAAACGGCGGATACTCGCTTCAAACCCGGCAATCCCGGGCGCCCGCCCGGCGCCCGACACAGGGTTACGCGTGCGATCGAAGAGCTGCTTGAAGGTGAGCACGAGGCACTTACGCGCAAAGCGATAGACCTCGCCTTAGGTGGCAATATGATTGCGCTGAAGCTCTGCCTCGACAGAATTTCCCCCGTTCGGAGTCATTCGCCGATTGCGGTTCCGCTACCCTCCGTGACGTCCGCTCAAGATGCCTTGGCCGCCTCCTCGGCGCTGATCGCAGCTGTTGGTGCAGGCGAGCTTACGGCTGACGAGGCAGCCCGTGTGACGTCGTTGCTGCTTGCACACCGCTCGCTCATCGAGGTCGCGGATATAGAGCGGCGTCTCGCGAGCCTCGAAGCACGCGCTTCTAAGTAGTCAGCGCCTCTCTGCCTCTCTTTGCGCAAACAGAGAATAAAGGCAGGATGTGGATCATGGATATTACTCGGCAGAAGCACGGACGCGCATTTGCGGGAAGCTGCCTTAGCGCTCTCGCGTCGGTGGGCGCGCTGATATTTAACGTTGGGCACTTTGTCGCAGCTGGCATTCTCGTTGCGGGAGTCCTCGTCTCGTTGGTGTGGGGCGAGCAGTGGCCAAGGGGATGGTCTATCGCGGCCCTGTTGGGAGCCCTTGCCGCCCTGTTCGCGGGCCTGTGGTTCCAGCCCCCGCCGACGATTGAGACCGTTCTGGTTCCGGATGTGGTGTCCGGCGCAAGGCTCGGGTTTCATTTCAACGCAACGAACAAAGGGCCGGGCGAAGTTGAGTTTGTGCGCTACGGAGTGGACACTGCTGATGGGTACGGGCTGGACGATCAGTCTGGTGGCAGTGGGAGGCTAGATGCGGGCGATACTCGCCAGCTCAACCTTCCGGCAGACTCGTACAACGCCCTATTGAGAAGCCACGGCGTGACACTGAACTTGGCTTACCGCGATGTCGCTACTGGCAAGGTTCGGACGACAACCTACCAATTCTCGGTGCCTGAACAGCCTAGCGCCCCCATACCCGTTTCGAAGGTCGCGACCGCTGACGGGATGGAGTACTTCAAAAGCGACTCCGCCAAGCTCAAGCAGGACTTTAAGAAGCCCTGCCATCACACTGGCTTCGGTTTTCACGAAGTCCAAGACGGCGTAGCTTTTGCAGGCGCGGTGATGGGGTCAAACAGAGTCATCGCAGTGGATTCGACTGAAAGAACGGTCAGTTTCGCGACGGTGCAGAACGGCCGAAAGCGCCTCCTTCAGGGCAAGTTCGCCGTGACCGCGAATGGGAAGCATGAGATCGCGCTCGAATGGTGCGACAAGGCGAACACAGTTAGCGCGAGCATCGACGGCAAACAGTTACCGGAGATTAGAAATGACCCTCTCTAGCCTCTCCCAGTATGACCGGCACCGCGAGTGAGTAACTTGTGATCATCTCTTGGAACGCTGCGCGTTAGACAGGCTAACGCGAAGTGGGCGGAGCTTGCCAACTTGTGACGAAGAGCCCGATTGAACTGAGGCGTTGATCAAGTAATTCAGTTGTGCCGTCTGAGGCCGTCGCACGACGGCTGGAGCGGGACGCCGACGACTGTCCGAGAGTAACCAGCTCCTGTCTGCAATGGGTCGAAACCTGCCACCAGCCGCCTAACGGCAGGTTTGGGTGAAAAGCGGCATCGGCGGCGTGTCTTGCGAGCAACGAACTGCCTTAGCGACGCGACCGACGCAGACCCAACTCCAGTTAGTGGCGCACGTCGCGCGGATGCAACACTCTCTGTTGACGCGCTTCGGGCATCGCTTTCCCGCTTCAGACGCGAAACTACTTCCATCGCGCTCCAGATCGTCTGAGGTCGCTCGAACTTTGCCCCGTCCATTTCAGTTACCGTTCGTTCGCGCTCCTGCTTCACAGGAACAGGCTCGACAGCCTCACGCCATTTACGCAAAAAACCCATCACAGGGCCTTCCAGCAGGTTAAGATACAATCGAATTAGCGACGGGTCCGATCCGTCGTAAGGGAAGTTGCGACAACAGTGTCAGTCCGGGATGGTTGCGCGACAATCCCAGATCGCCGTACGCGCTGCGTAGAGCGGTCGAACACTGCTTCGTATAGACGTGATGTCTTGCGCGCGCCGAACAAGGACAAATGGTCCTGGTCAAAGTAGATCGGCAGCCCCTGCTGCGTAATCGGACATTTATCCAGGGCGCAGAGCGCCTTCGCAGGCCACACGAAACTCACGCCCGGTTTGTTCTTCAATGTTTCGAAGAAGCGTATGATCCTCGCATGACGTTTTTGATACGCGGTAAAAGCGATGGGCTGCGATGCCGTGGCAATGCCGAATCTCTCTACGTAAAGGCGGCGAGGTACGTTGAAGCTAGGTTCTGGCAGTGGGCCGACGATAACTACACTCTTCCCCGCTGAAAGCAGGCGATCAAGCAACTTTAAGAAACCGCGCTCCCAGAGCGCACGGTTGGCTTCCATGGTTGCGGCCCTGCCCGTTGCGTCGCGCAGTCGAATATCGGCATACGGTTCACTGGGGTTAGCGGGTTCGCCGATCCGCCAGTTTGTCCACCGGGCTGACAATACGACCGTTGAGACATGCGGAGAACTCAAAGCTTTCGCGAGCATTTGTCGATTGTATTCCGCGCAGTATCGATAGCTGAGCTGCGAGGTCAGCGCAGGGCTCACTCGCGGGTCGATCTCAAATCCGAGACCTGGCGGGCAATCCGCGTCTGCTGCAAACAAAAATGCCGCGTGGTGCCGTTTGGCAGCGTGCTCAAGGGCTGTCGCAGTGACCATTGAGTGGGAGTCGCCCCACAGTAGCGCAGTTGGCATCGCGCCGTGTGCCCCCAGCACACACGCGTGATCCGGGCGCACAATGTTTGCGTCCACCGTCATGCATTCCGAGTGATGGCGCTTGGCGTCACCCGCGGTGTTAATGATGGCAGACACTTGGGGTGAAAATCGGGAAGGAATCCCATCCAACGCAATGACCGTGAATGCTGAAGCACCTACGAACAACATCCCGGACGACGCTACAGCAGTTAGAGCCCTGCGATCCCAGTGCGGGACCGGCTGCCGAAACGGCCGCTCAATTGTAATGAGGCTTATGAATCCGACGCCCACTGACAACACGCTGAGCGCAAACGCTGTGCCGCGGGGCAGCGACCCTCCTGCGAGATAGGTTGCAAAGACCAATATCGGCAGATGCCAGAGGTAGATTGAAAAGGATGCCTCCCCGATCGCAACGACCGGCCGAGCTGACAGTAAGTTGCCTACGGAGCCCTTTCCTGCGGCCCAAATTATGAATGCCGTACCGACACAGGGTGGCATGGCCGCGAGCCCAGGGAACGGCGTGCTCGGACCATAGGCGAGCATCGGGACTGCTATCAGCAGCAATCCAATTGCAGATCCTTTCGCCGCTTGCCAGTCATTGGCGGGTGCTGGCAGGTGACCGACTGCCAGCAATCCGCCCAGCATCAACTCCCACGCTCTTGTCGGAAGCAGATAGAAGGACGCGCCAGGCTTAATAGGCACAAGAGCAATCGCTAGCGTGAGCGAGCCTAGCAGCACAAACCACAGGGCGGCGATCAACCGTCTGCGCCTTAGGTTGAACAATCGCAGGAGGAGCGGGAAGAAAACGTAATATTGTTCTTCGACGGACAGCGACCAACTGTGAAGGAGTGGCTGAACCGACTGCCCAATGTCGAAGTAAGAAACCGCTTTCCAGAAATAGAAATTCGAGGAAAAAACACTGAGAGCGGCGGCGCTCTTGGCTGTCTGGACAAACTCCTGCGGAGGTAGGACGACGTACGCCACGGCAAGGGTGCCGAGCGTCATGGCAGCTAATGCGGGGAAGATGCGCAGGGCTCGCCGGCGATAAAAGTCGAGGATCGAGTATCGGCCTTCGGCCATCTGACGAGAGATGATGCCGGTAATTAGGAAGCCAGAGATAACGAAGAATACGTCCACCCCGACGAACCCGCCGGGCAAGAGGGAGAATCCTGCGTGGAATAGCACTACGGGAATTACGGCTATTGCTCGCAGGCCATCAATGTCAGCTCGATAGTGACTGACGGCGACTGGCGCGCTGACATCAACGTTAAAGTGCGGCGATACACTCGGAAGCGCCGCTGAACTCGGACGCATACTGGCCCCCCAACGCAGAAACTTGGCGCACATCATCCTGCCGATAATGCAAAATGAATCAACCAACTCGTTTGTAAGCGACCACGCCGCTGTCTCGCGTCGGGAAGCGCAGTCGCTGGAAGATCTTAGTGACATTGACGGAGGCGCTGCCGGCGCGGTCTACGAAGCGCCGACTATAATGCAGGCGTTTCCGGTACGAACTCATGGTAGGAATGGGTGGGAAGCTGCCTCGCGAAATGACAGCGTTCGCGAATCGTTCTGCTCGCCTTAGAAGGCAAGCCATGTCGAAGCGCCGCCTCACCGATCCGCCTGCTGAGCTTCAATGGTGCGTGAAGTGCCGGCGCGTGCTCGGCGATCACGGTGGCTGGTTCGGCGCTCAGTGCATGGGACACGAACCGCCTAAGCGGCGCCCTCCGGGACGAGCTAACGATCCGTGGGGGTTGCCGCCTGGCTGAGATCGCTCTCACGGGACAGATCGCGATCCGCTTCGTCGATCGGCTGCAGCAATTGCGAGAAGCATGGTGTTTCTTCGTCTGGCCAGATGCGACGGAACGTCGGGCCCAGCAGCTGAACGTCGTTCTTCGTCAGGAGGCCAATCGCAACGATACCCTCGGAGACCATGAGAGCTCCAAATGGGACGCGGCCCCCCGTTGCCGATGGGCCGCCAGGCGGGAGCAAGCAAGAGCGGGGGGCAAGAAGCTTGCTCGTTAGCCCAGACTCGCTCTTAGGCAGGGCGTTGCCAGAATTACTCGGCCGGAACGAATTGAAGCTTAGGCACCTTGCTCCTTGATGCTGCGTGTCACCATTTCGTCCACGGCCCTATCGGCGTCGGTGGCCTCAGCAGCTCGTTTGCGGGCTTTCTCACGCAGTCTCTGATCGCGTGCCTGTGGGGTCTCGCCCATACGCCTCCGTTAGAAGTCCACCTTCGGCGTTGAGGGTGGCGTGTTCACCGCGTCCACATAGCGTGCTTGCCATTGATCGACTTGGTTGCCGAGCGCCTTCAGTTCGAGCCTGCCGGTGGCGAAGCACCAAACCGTCACCTCGTTGTCGAATGAGTTGCCGATCCGGTTTTGCCACTTGTCCGTCCGGGATTGACACGGCGTGCCATACTTCGCGGCGAACGCATCCTTTATGCTCCCGTAGCCGCTTTGAATGCCGATCAGCTCAAAGCTCGCGAGCTTGCTACCGTTTAGGATCATCATCGGTATCACAAACACGTTGGCAACCCGGTCGCTTCCGGAACGCGGCATACAGCGGCGCAACCCGTTCTCGAGACTTTGGCATTCCTTGAAGCCGATGGATTGGGGATCGATCGGCTGATCAGCCCTAATTTCCCGGAACTGGAACACCGGCAGGGTTTGCGCAACGGCGCTCGACGCGGAGCCGATCAGCGCCAGCGCAGCGATCAAGTGCCTAACGGTTCGCATCGCAGTGGTTCATCTCGGCCAATGATGGGGCCGACTTCAAACAATCCGCGTAGCTTTGGACGGGAGCCCTCGCGAGGGAGATTTGGTTTGCTTGAGCGCCGATTACCAATGGGAAGATCAGCGCCCCGCTAATCGCGAGTATCGCCGCTATCAATGACGGGACGGCAAACCGAGTCTCGTCGCTTTCAAAGCGATTCACGCGGTTGCCTTGGTCCCCGAGGATCTCAAGTCCCTTCACGAACAGATAGAGGCACCCGAGCCAACCGATGATTTGCAGCATACCGTTCCCCTTTTCTGAACAATCACTGCGCGTTTCAGTTGAGCCGCCCTGCCATTGCCCGCTCGATCCTGTCGCGGAGACCCTCGATCATTGAACCATCTTCGCTCTTGATCGCCTGAACGGCTTGCGAAGAGGTCACGAGGAACAGCTGATACTCGATGATCTTGCTACGCTTCCATGCACGATAGGCGAGGAATGCAAAGAAGGCGCACAGCAACAGCGCGAACACTGTGCCGCTGCTCACGCCTGAACCTTTCTCGCCGCCCATGAACAGCAACAGGCAGATGATGCCGATCAATCCCCAACCGAAATAAGCGTTTTGGCTATGAGGATGCCGCGCCTTCACTTCGACGGTGTTGATCTTGTTGATAGCGAAGCTCTTACTCCCGAACCGCGCGAAGTCGCGATCCACGCTTACAGACATTTCCCCCGACACTCTGTGAGTCCCCCTTTGCTTTGTTACAATTTCCCATTTGGGCACCTGACCCAGCGATCAGGCTGAGTTTCGTCCGGTTCCCCATTATCTTTCATGATGAAGCGCACGAGGACGTTCGGCTTCTCCATCGCGAGCCGAAGGTTCAATTCGCCGAGGATGTTGGTCTCTTGGCGCGCCGTGAAGCGACCGTTGATCATTGGCACAACGTCTTTGAGTGTGTCGCTCGATCCCTCGAAGGCGACGCCCAGGATCAAATATTCGTCGGCTTCATAATAAGAGAGTCGATCCGCCGTTACCTCGAGGCGGGCCAAGTCGTTCTTGTCAGCGCAACCCCGCGCCGATCGAGCGTATGCTCCCCAGAACGCTTTGGGGATCGCATCACCGTAGGGCAGACCACCCGCCGTGCCGGCGAGCGCTAAGAGTCCCGCGGCCCAAATCATTCGCAGCCGATCCCGTCACCGTCGCGATCCAAGTGCGACCCATAGCCGGGGTCGCCGCGCCTAACCGGAGCCGCACCGGCAGCTCGTGCAGCTGCACAGTTCCGAAACGCGCCCCCGACACTCGAAAGCGCACCGTATGTGCGCCGACTGGCTGACACTTCAGACGGGTTGGGGCCGCGATGGCAGTGATAGTCGCCAGTTTTGTGATTAGTGTGACAGCCCTGCGCATTCAGGCCACCCGGATGAGCGGACGCAAGCGTGGATAAAGTGACGGGCGCTAAGAGCAAGGCGGCCCCGGCCAGGATACGCATACAAGAACCCCCGAGTTACTGCCGAGCGACAAAGTAGTGCCGTACGAAAGGCTGTATTGGAAGACTGTTACCTCGACCCTCTTAACTGAACCCTAACTCCCCGGACGACGCAAGCGTCTCACGGATTTGGGGAGCGTATTTGGGAACAATGCCGTTTCTGGGATGATTATCCTGCATTTTCAGGGGTGATTGGCGGAGACGGAGGGATTCGAACCCTCGGTACGGGAAATCCCCGTACGGCGGTTTAGCAAACCGCTGGTTTCAGCCACTCACCCACGTCTCCGGAAGCGGCCCCCGATCGGGGAAAGCGGCCTATATAGGCGGGTTCCGCAGGCTTCAACCGCAAGCGCTGCTATTTCGCGATGACCTCGACGCGCATGTGGAGCTTCATCTCGGCTCCGGGCTCGAGAACCCGCATGCCGAGTTCAGGCCACTCATCTTCTGGCGCGTTGAGCGCGGCGTTGGCGTGGCTGACCGGTTCGGCGACGAAAATTCCGCCGCTAGCCGGCGAATAGAGCTGGAAGAAATGCGCGTCCGGAGACGATAGCTCGACTGAATAAGGCCAGTCGGGGTCGGTCAGGCGTGTCCGCCCGCTCCAGCCGCCGAAGCCGTGGTCCAAGTCTTGGCCGCAGACATGCCTGTCTTTCAGATCGAATCGCCCGACAGCGGGCACCTTTTTAACTGGCAGTACGTGCGCGTCGATCGTCCACACATCGGTGACCTGCGTGTCGATCATAGTTTGCCCGCCGCACGGGAAATAAGGATGCTGGCCCAGGCCGCAGGGCATCGGGTCGGCCGAAAGGTTGCGGCAACTGATGCGCACGGAGAAGCCCGACGGGTCGATGTCGAACTGCTGGCGGGCTTCATATTCCCAGGGCCACTCGCCGGCGGAATGGTGAAAGGATAGCGCCGCGCTCGCCGCACCGATCTCATCAACCGACCAGGTGCCGAGCCACCCCTGACCATGCAGCGGGCTGGGGTCGCCGGTCATGTTCGACAGCAAGCGAACCTCGCGCCCGCGGAAGGTGAAAGCGCCGCCGCGGATGCGGTTGACGTAAGGAACGAGTGGAAAGCTGCTCGCCTCCAGCACGTTTTCATCGGCGCTGTGGCATTTGCGCAATATCGGCCGCGCCGACTCACCGTCGATCCAATCGAATGCGGAAATACTACCGCCGATTGAGGGGTTTAGCTCCAGCCTCAACTTGCCGGCCGAGATGGTGACGATGCTTTGCGCACTCATTCCTGCGTCCTTCTGGCGGCCATTCAGTCCAGAGCTGGGAAACTCTGTTGGGGATAATCCCCGAATATTCGTTGCACACGGATTCGCGGGCGAAGTATTTAACGCTTCGGGGCCGGGGAGGGTTACCAATGAGCAGACGCGTAAAGGAGTTCGTCGAGATCAGCGAGCACGCCTCGCTGGATGACCTCATCGGAAAGCTCGTCGAAGTTCGCGAGGCATTGCCGGAAGGTTCGGAAGCGGAGCTGAGGCTGCGCGGCGACGAAGTGTTCGGACGCCGCATCAGCATTTCCTATCTGCGCGACCAGACCGCGGAGGAAGCCGATATCGAGCGGCGCTACGCCGAAGCGCAAAAGGAAGCCAAGGAGCGGGAGCTCGAACGGCTCCAGCAGGAACTCGGCGTGGTCTGCTACGCAGCGCCAGGCAAACGCGGAACGCTACGCATCGTCGCCTAAGGCTACGAGTTCGCGCTTCAGGGAAGTGGCGGAGCGGGAGGGATTCGAACCCTCGATACGGTTTTGCCGTATACTCACTTTCCAGGCGAGCGCCTTCGACCACTCGGCCACCGCTCCGCATATCGCTGGAAAGCGGCCACTTAGGGGGAGCCGCGCGAGGGGGCAAGGTTGCCGCGCGCACGCCCAAGCCCCTATGCGGACGCCATGCGCGATTTCGGACCATCACCATCGGCCGAAGAGTTGGAAGCGTTAGCTCGTCGCGCGCTTGATGCGCTGCCGAGCCCGTTCCGCGAAAGTCTCGGCGACATCGTGCTGCAGGTAGATGATTTCGCCGACGATGAAACGCTCGATTCGGTCGGTATCGAAGATCCCTTCGAATTGAGCGGGCTTTACGAAGGCGTTCCGCTGACCCAGCGAAGCATCGACCAATCCGGCAGCCTGCCCGAGAGGGTTCGCCTGTTCCGGCGCTCGATCCTCGATGAATGGGCCGGCGGCGCCGACTCGCTCGAGCATCTCGTCGCGCATGTGCTGATCCACGAGATCGGCCACCATTTCGGGCTTAGCGACGAAGACATGCATGCGCTGGAGGAAGGCGTCGCTTGAGGGCCCTGCTGCGCTTCGAGGGCGTGGCGCTCCGGCGCGGCGGGCGGTTGCTGTTCGGAGGTCTCAATCTCGCGCTCGAGCCCGGCGGGGCACTGCAAGTCGTCGGTCCAAACGGCAGCGGCAAGTCGAGCCTGATTCGCCTGGCGGCCGGTCTGCTCCGACAGGAGCGGGGACACATCGAGCGCAGTGAGCTAGCGCTGGCCGACGACGCGCTGGCGTTGGACCGCGAGCTGCCGTTGGAGCGAGCGCTCGCCTTCTGGGGCGGCCATCCCACCGGACCGATGGAAGCACTCGGCATCGGGCATCTTGCCACGGTGCCGGTGCGGCTTTTGTCGTCGGGACAGGCGAAGCGCGCGACACTCGCGCGGGTCGGAGCGTCGCGGGCGCCGCTTTGGCTTCTGGACGAGCCGCTCAATGCGCTCGATGCCGACGGGGCGGATCGTCTGGCCCGGCTTGTCGAGCAGCATCGGGCAGCCGGCGGTGCCGTTCTCGCCGCATCGCATCAACCGCTAGGCGGCAATTGGAGCACGCTGGAGCTGGGTCGATGATCGGCGCGCTCATCGTCCGTGACGTCCGTCGCGCCTTCATGGGCGCCGCGTGGCTTCCTGTCGCGTTCTTCGTTCTGGTCGCGGCGTTGGTGCCCTTTGCAGTCGGGCCGGACGCTCGGCTTCTTGCAAGAATCGGCCCCGGCATCCTGTGGATCGCCGCCCTCACGGCCGCGCTTCTGCCCATCGAACGGCTGATCGAGCCGGACCGCGCGGACGGCGTGCTCGACCAGCTCGCGCTGCATGGTGTGGCTGAAGAGAGCGTTTCCGCGGCCAAGATCGTCGCCCATTGGCTGACCTTCGGGCCGCTACTGATGATTGCCGCCATTCCGGCCTCGGCGTTGTTGGCGCTCGATGCCGCCAGTCTTCAACGCAGCGAGATTGCGCTTGCGATCGGCACGCCAGGACTTGCCGCACTCGCGGTAGCCGTGGCTGCGGTCACCGCAGGGTTGCCGCGAGCAGGCTCTTTGGCAGGCATTTTGCTTCTGCCGCTGGCCGTGCCGCTGCTGATATTCGGCGCCTCGGCGAGCGCAGCCGGTTCAGGGGCGTTACTCCTGGAGGCCGCAGTATCGTTGCTGCTGATCGCGGGTGCGCCCTTCGTCGCGGGCGCCGCAATTCGGGCGTCTAGGACTTAGTCCAGCGAGCGAAGATCGCTGTCGGAAGAAGCAGCCCGCGCGTCTCCTCGCGCACGGCCATCTCGCCGACTTCCACCTTGCCACCGAGATCGCCGAGCGTCTGCCGGACCAACTCCCCGATCGCAAGCGCGGACATGCGCACGGCGTAAACCGTGAGGACGAGGAAGCGGCTATTCTCATCGAGCAGGCGCCGGCAATCCGCGAGTAACGGCGCAAGGTTTTCCTCCAGCCGCCAGAATTCACCCTCCGGCCCCCGGCCAAACTTGGGCGGATCGAGCAGGATGCCGTCGTAACGACGGCTCCGCCTGACCTCGCGCGCCGTGAACTTGCCGGCGTCGTCGACGATCCAGCGGATGGGGTTGGCATCGAGCCCCGAAAGGCGCGCATTCTCGCGGCCCTGCTCAACCGACTTCTTCGATGCGTCCACATGTACAAGCCGCGCGCCGGCGTTGCTCAGCAGTAAAGTGCCGACGCCTGTGTAGCCGAACAGGTTGAGCACATCGGCATCGCCTGCACGCTCGCGCATCCAGTCCCATTGCGGCGCCATGTCGGGGAAGAAGCCCAAGTGGCGGAAAGGCGTCAGCGACGCGTTGAATCGAACGTCGCCGCGCGCGAGCTCCCACTGCCGTCGCACCGGTCGGTGCTGGATCCAGCGACCGCCCCCCTCCTCGTCGGAGCCAGGCACGAAGGTCGCGTCGGGGTCCCAATCGTTCTGTGCGCGCCGCCACATCGCCTGCGGCTCCGGACGAACGACCTTGTATGGCCCGTAACGCTCAAGCTTTTGCCCATCGCCGCAATCGATCAGGCCCCAGTCGTTCCATGGCTCCGCAACGATGGTCAAAAGGTCGCTCACGTGAGTTTAGGCGGCGAGCGCGAGCGAAGCACCGACTGAGGCGACCGCGGTCGGGCCGTCAAGCACTGCCCGGCCTGCCTCGCGTGCCTGATCGAGCGATACGCCACGGATTTGCGCGACGAGCTCATCAGTCCCGAGGATGCGGCCGAATACCTCGATCGAACGAGCCATATGGTCGGCGCGGCCCTGCGCCGTTTCGAGCCCCATCAGCAGGTTTGCCTCAACTTGAGCACGCGCCCGGTCGAGTTCCTGCTGCGTGAGGCCTTCCGCCGTCTCGGCGAGCAACTGGCGCGCGAGCTGTACCGACTCCGCTGCCCGCGCCCGCTCCGCGGCGCAGCCGATGCCGACGAGGCCGACCTCGGTGAACGGCTGGGTCCAGGCATAGATCGAATAAGCCAGGCCGCGCTCCTCCCGCAGTTCCTGGAACAGGCGCGATGACGTGCCGCCGCCGAGCGCCTGTACGAACAATGTCAAGGCAGGGGCGCGCGCGTCGCCCGCCGGTGCGCCGGGAAAGGCGAGGCACCAATGTGCCTGCTCAAACCGCCGGGGGTCGTCGCGCGCACCGCCGGTGAACTGTGCTGGTTCGACGGCTGGCGCCGGGCGTGCCTCCATGTCTCCGAAGCGCCGCTCGGCGAGCTTCAGGAAGTCATCGGCATCGACCTTGCCGCTCGCAGCGAGCACGAGTCGCGATGGCACAAACTGCTCGGCGATCCAGTCCATGCAATATTGCCGCGTGATCGCTTCCACAGTTTCCTCGCGGCCGAGGATCGAGCGGCCGATCGCTTGGCCCTCGAAGGCCGCTTCAAACAAATGATCGTGGACCAAATCGTCAGGCGCGTCGGTGACCTCTCCAAGCTCGGACAGGATCACCTGTTTCTCGCGCGGAAAGTGTTCCTCTTCGAAATGCGGCGCCCGCACGAGGTCGGCGATTAGCTCGGTGACCAACGCGAAATCGCGGCCGAGCGCGCGGCCGTGGAACACCGTCTGGTCACGCGCGGTCCAGGCATTGAGGTTGCCTCCGACGTCCTCGATCACTTCCGCGAGCGCGCGCGTGTCGCGGCCGCCGGCGCCCTTGAACACCATATGCTCGACCAGATGGGCGAGGCCGCTGACGCGGTCTGGTTCCGAGCGCGAGCCAACGCTGGCGTAAAGGCCGATGGCGACGGATTCGGCCCCCGCGATCGGGTCGACGGCGACGGTCAGGCCGTTCGGCAGGACATGCATCAACCCGCTCAAGCTGCCGGTTCCTTCAGTCGTTTGCGTACGGCCAGTCCATAAATGATCAGTGCGATGAGCGCGAAGGCGAACCACTGCAGCGCATAGGACCGGTGGTTGTTCGGAATGGAATCGATGGAAGGCGGTGCGCTCGGCTCTAGTCCCGGCGGCGCGCTTGCAGCCACGAGGCGCATCCGCGTCTTCCGGTCCGGGCCGATGATCCCGCTTGCGGCACCGCCCGCCCAATTCACCTTGGCATTGGGGTCTTTCGACCAACCCACCTCGACGCTCATGCCTGGCCCTTCTGCCCCAGTGGAGCAGTCGACGATGTGCACATAGCCCGGCTCGCCGGCCGCGTTCTCGCCTGCGGCTGCGCGTTGCCCTATCGGCCGCAGGCAGACTCCCGTCGCGTGGCGGAAAAGCGGGAGTTGTTCGTCCTTAAGCGGCGTCATTGGGAAGATGATCGGCGGAAGTTTCTCTGCCTGTGCGTAGCGGGCGATAATGCCCTCTTTCCACTTGGCGCGTTGTAGCTGCCAGATGCCGAGGCCGACCATGACGGCTGCGGCCGCGAGCACGACCAGCGTCGCAATGATGGGAAGGCGGCGGGTCATTCGGCGATCCGCCCTTCGCGGGCGCGGTGGCGATATTCCTGCGCCAGTAGCCACGCCTTCGAGAAGCGCAGGCCGCCTACGGTCAATGCTGTGGCCACCGGAATCCAAACGAGGTGCACCCACCAAGGCGGGGAGAAAGCGCCGTCGACCACCAAGGCACCGACCACCGTGATGGCGCCGACGATGAAGATCAGGAAGGCCGCGGGTCCGTCACCGACGTTGAAACTGTCGAGGTCGAGGCCGCAGTTCCGGCACGTCTTCGCGAAGGTCACCCAGCCGGCGAACAAGGTCCGCGACCCGCAACGCGGGCAATCGCCGGCAAGCGCCGCCTTCAGTGACGACGGCTCACTCACCGGTGCTTTCACAAGGTCACCCCGCGTGCGGCGCGCCCCAGCCGCCCCAGACGTAGATGGTCGTGAACAGGAACAGCCACACGACGTCGACGAAGTGCCAGTACCAGGCGGCCGCTTCGAACCCGAAATGCTGACGCGGCGTGAAGTCGCCCTTGTAGGAGCGGATCAGGCAGACGGTCAGGAAGATCGTGCCGACGATGACGTGGAAGCCGTGGAAACCGGTCGCCATGAAAAAGGTCGATCCGTAGATGCTGCCTTTGAACGCGAACGGTGCGTGGGCATATTCCCAGCCCTGAACGAAGCTGAACGTCAGGCCGAGCAGGATCGTCAGCCACAGGCCGAGCTTGAGACCGCTACGGTCGCCATGGATCAGCGAGTGGTGCGCGAACGTCACCGTCGTGCCGGAGCAGAGCAGGATGAGCGTGTTGAGAAGCGGGAAGCCCCACGGGTTCAGCACTTCAATGCCCTTGGGCGGCCAATGGCCACCGACGGCGTCGACAGCGGATGGGAACAACGAGCTGTCGAAGAAAGCCCAGAACCAGGCAAGGAAGAACATCACCTCGGAGGCGATGAACAGGATCATGCCGTAGCGCAGGTGGAGCTGCACGATCGGCGTATGATCACCGGCGTGCGCTTCCTTGATGGTGTTCGACCACCAGCTGTACATCGTGATCAGCACGCCCGCGAGGCCGAGCAACATGACCGGCACGCCATAGCGATTGGCGTGGAACCACATGACTGCACCGCTGAAAAGGGTGCCGCCGGAAAGGGCACCGATCAGCGGCCAGGGATCCGGCTCTACCAGATGGTAATCGTGGTTCTTCGTCGCAGCCATTTGTTGCAGCTTCCCTCGTTCTTTGCCGCGGCTCTAGCGGGCCGCGTTGACGGTTTCCACCGGGTAAAATGTATAGCTCAGGGTAATCTCGTCGATATCCTTCGTGTCCGGGTCTTTCTTGATTGCCGGATCGACGAAGAACAGCACCGGCATGTCGACGCTTTCGCCGGGCTTCAGCGTCTGCTCGGAAAAGCAGAAGCACTGGATTTTCTTAAAGTATTTGCCGACCTGGTCGGGACTCACGTTGAAGGCCGCCTGGGCTGTGATCGTGCGCGCCGACAGGTTCTGCGCGCGGTAGAAAATCTTTGTTTGCGCGCCCGGCGCGACGTGCACCGTCGTCTGCTCCGGCTCGAACCGCCAAGGCAGGCCAGGATGCGTATTGGCGTCGAAGCGGACTCCGACCTGGCCGACGATCGCGCCCGGCGCCTTGTCGGCGCGTAGCGGCGTCCCGCCAAAGCCGGTGGCAGAGCAGAAGGCGCGGTATAGCGGGGGCGACGCGAAGGCGAGGCCGATCATCGCCGCGACGATGAGCGCCATGACGGCCGCTGTGCGCGCATTCCTCCGTTCGACGGTCGCCGCGCTCACCAGTTCAATCCCGTCTTCGCAATGGTGATGAAGTAAAGGAGCACGACGAAGGCAACGAGCAGTACCGCCATCACCCGCGCACGGCTGCGCTGGCGCTTGCGGATGACCTCATCTTCGGGGTTCACCATCCGAGCCAGCGATCTGCGACGAGCACCGTGAACAGCGCGAAGAGATAAAAGACCGAATAGCCGAACAGATGCTTCTCAGCCGCCATGTCGGTGGGCTCGGTCGCGCGGCTGGCGAGCACGCGGGCCGCAAGCACCATGAATACGAAGCTGAGGATTGCCGCGCAGCCGCCATATATCGGGCCGGTCAGTCCCAACGGCCAGGGCGCGACCGCTGCAATCGCCATCGGAAGGCTGTAAATGAAGATCTGCTTCCGCGTGTTCTCGAAGCCCGCGACGACCGGCAGCATCGGGATGCCAGCTGCGGCATAATCGGAGCGCACGAACAGCGACAACGCCCAGAAATGCGGCGGCGTCCACAAGAAGATGATCGCGAACAGCAGCAGCGGTAGCGGAGCGAAATTTCCAGTAGCCGCGACCCAGCCGATCAGCGGGGGGAAGGCCCCGGCAGCACCGCCGATGACGATGTTCTGCGGCGTCCGTGACTTCAGCCAGACGGTGTAGATGAGGACATAGAAGAGGATCGACGCCGCAAGCATGATCGCGGCAAGCCAGTTGGTCGCCAGTCCCATCAGCAACACCGAAAAGGCGCCGACGCCGACACCGAAGTGAAGCGCCGACTGCCGCTCCATCCGTCCGTCGGGAAGCGGCCGCTTGGCGGTGCGGCGCATTTTGCCGTCGATATCCGCCTCATACCATTGGTTGAGCGCGCCGCAGGCCCCCGCGCCAAGTGCGATGCACAGGATTGCAGTGAAACCCAGCACCAGCGGCGGAAGGGTCGGCGCAGCCAACATCCCGCACAGGCCGGTGAAGACGACTAGGCTCATCACGCGCGGCTTGGTCAGCGCGAGGAAGTCGCGCCAATCAGCCGGCAGCGCCGCTGGATTCGTCATCTCCATGGTGGGCATGGCCCGGGCCTATAAGGGCTTGCTTAAGAGAGGAAAAGCCCGCGGCTGGAAGCATTCATCTTTGCTTTGCTATGGGGTTCCCATGAAGCACCGATTTCTCGCCGTCATCCTGTTCGCCGCCATCCCGGCCATCGCGGTCGCGCAGGCTCCTCCGCCGCTGACACCCGGCCAAATCACGGGCACCCCGGTCGCCACCGCGGATCGTGTTCCGGTTGCCATCGACACGAGCATGGGACGGATCGTGATCGCGCTCGACCGCCTCCACGCGCCGATCACCACGACCAACTTCCTCCGCTACGTCGACAATCACCGCTTCGATGGCGAGACCTTCTATCGGTCGATGCACACGGGCGGCGGCGGCCTCATCCAGGCCGGCGTGCGCAGCGACTCCCGCAAGGTATATCCGCCCATCACGCATGAATCGACGCGCAAGACGGGCCTCAGCAATGTGACCGGCGCGGTGTCGATGGCGCGGCTTGACCCGGGCAGCGCGACTTCGGACTTCTTCATCATGGTAAGCGATATGACCGGCCTCGATGCCGGGGCGCCGGGCGGCGACGCCGACGGCTTCGCGGTGTTCGGCCAGGTCGTCGAGGGCATGGACGTGGTGAAGAAGATCTTCGACAGCCCCACCGACCCCAACAAGGGCGAGGGCGTGATGAAGGGTCAGTTCCTTGAACCGCCGATCAAGATCATCAAGGCGTCGCGACTGAAGTAGTCGCCTTGATGCCCAAGCGCTGTCTGGCCTGTGCGATCATTTCCTTGAAACGCGGTTCGTCGCGAATTGGATCGAAGTCTGGGTCGGTCTCAGTCAGTTCGAGCTGATAGGCGCCAGCTGACGCAAGCGATGACTGCAGCATGTTCAGCGCACCCTCTGTGTCGTGGAGATGGCTGGCGAGGATGCATGCGAAATTATAGCGCATGTTTAGATTGTCGGGATCGACGAGCAGCGCGCGGTTGATCCACTCCCTAGTCTTCTCCGTGTCACCTAGCAGCGCGTGGCCGCCGGCGAGGATGCCCAGCGCAGCGCCATTGCTCGGGTCTTGTTGGACCGCGCTCTGCGACTCCGACACCATTTTCGCGGCCGCCTTCTTCAGCTTTTCCCCGTCGCCAGTCGCCTGATAGCAAGTGGCCAGCATGGCCCACGCGTGGAAGTCGCCTTCCATCAATTCGACGGCCCGTTCGTAGTGGCGCGTCGCGGCCGGCACATCTCGTTTGGTGAGGAAAAACCGCCCTGCCTCCTTGTTTACCTCCCAGGAATCGGCGCCAAGACGAATGGCTTTCTCCATTTCGGCAGCCGCTGCTTCGAACTTGCCTCGCTGCTGGAGCCGCTTCGCAAGCGGCAGCCGCGCCTGTGGGATGGTTGGGTCGATGGAGAGTGCCGTGTGCGCGGCGGCATAGCCGTCATCCACCTCGCAACCGAAGCCGTAGTGAAGGTTGGACTGAGCGATCGCCAGCAATGCCCAGGCGTCGGCGTAACGGTGATCGATCTCGAGCGCACGGCTGCAAATCCGCATCACCCGCTCTTCGCGGCGCATGTCGCCATGGTTTCCGGACACCCAGTATTGCCGTGCAAGGAGGTACAGGTTGTAAGCCTCGGCGCTCTGCGTTCCGCGCTGTTCGATCGCCTTCTTTTCCTCGGGCAGCAGCTTGAGTTTCAACGCGGCGACGATCGCCTTCGAGATCTCGTCCTGGATCGTGAAGATGTCGGTGAGGTCGCGGTCGAACCGATCCGCCCAGACATGGCCGCCGCCGCGCCCCTCGATCAGCTGGGCGGTGATTCGCACCCGGTCGCCCGCCTTGCGAACGCTTCCTTCGAGCACGTGGGTGACGCCGAGTTTCTTGGCAACATCGCTGACGTTCACCGACTGACCCTTGAAGGTGAAGGCGGTGTTGCGCGCGATCACCTCCAGTGCCGAAACCTTGGACAGGTCGGTGGTGATGTCTTCGCTGATGCCGTCGCTGAAATATTCCTGCTCGATGTCACCGCTCATGTTCTGAAACGGCAAAACGCAAATCGAAATGTCGCGTGAGGACGCGCGCGCCTTCGGTTCGGTCGTCCCGGACGGCTTGCCGGCGAGCGACTCGACGCTCGAAAGCAGCTTGCGCCACCCGGCGACGCCAGCCTTGCCATCCCAGCCCTGGAGGTCGGCGCACTGGATCTGATTGAAGGGCATGGGCGGGATCGTGCCGTCGAGCGTCGCCTGCACCAATTTGTCTGACGACCTCGCGGTATCCGCCTCGGCTCGCACCCACTGCGATTTCGCGGCTTCGGCCGACCATAAGGCGACGACGGCTGCCGCACCCGTGATCCGTTCTTCGATGACTTGGGCATAAGGGCGATGCGCCGGCAGCTCGTCGTCGCGCCACACCTCGAAACCCGCATTACGAAGCTCCTGCGCGATCATGCCCGCGCTGGGTTCGTCCGTTCGTGAGTAAGAGATGAAGACGTGCGACATGCCGCGCTAGGCTCTCTCGCGAGAAACTATCATTCCGCCGTCGTCGGGTCGATCACGTTCCGGACCTGCGATACCTTGTTGACCGGAAAACCGCCGCGTTGCGCATGCTCGCGGATCATCTCTTCATTCGGCGCGCGATAGATGCAGTAAAGCTTGTTGTCGGTAACGAAGCTCTGCACCCATTGAATCTGCGGGCCAAGGTCGCGAAGCACCGAGCAGGACGTCTGCGAAGCCATCTTTAGGTCGTCGGCGCTCAATGACCCGGCCCCGGGCATTTCCCTCTCAATGACAAACTGGGGCATGATACCTCCCATCGCTGCGCCAATTCAGGCGGCGAGCCATACCACCTGCGGGACCAAATGTCCGCACGTCGACAGAAGGGCGGCAACTCAACGAAAAAGGCCCCGGTTTCCCGGGGCCTTTTGTTGTTCGTTCAGCGCGTCCTAGTCGATGCGCGGAAGGGTCGAGAATTGGTGGAACGGCGGCGGACTGGACAGCGTCCACTCCAGCGTCGTCGCGCCTTCGCCCCATGGATTATCGGGCGCCTTCTTGCCCGCGATCAGCGACCAGATAATGTTGACGAAGAAGATCGCAACGCCGGCGACGGTGATCATGTAGCCGTAGGTCGCGACCTGGTTCCATTCACGGAAGGCGGGCGTGTAGTCCGGAATGCGGCGCGGCATGCCGTCGAGGCCAAGGAAGTGCATCGGGAAGAAGATCACGTTCACGCCGATGAACATCACGAAGAAGTGAAGCTTGCCGAGAAGCTCGTTGTACATGCGCCCGCTCATCTTTGGGAACCAGTAGTAGAAGCCGCCGAAGATCGCGAACACCGCGCCGAGGCTGAGCACGTAGTGGAAGTGGGCCACCACGTAATAGGTGTCGTGCATGTAATTATCGACGCCGCCGTTCGCGAGGACGACGCCGGTGACGCCGCCGACCGTGAACAGGAAGATGAAGCCGATCGCCCACAGCATCGGCGTCTCGAAGGTGATCGAGCCGCCCCACATGGTGGCGATCCAGCTGAAAATCTTCACGCCCGTCGGAACCGCGATGATCATCGTCGCGGCGGTGAAGTACATCTTCTCGTCGACGCTCATGCCGGTCGTGAACATGTGGTGCGCCCACACGACGAAACCGATTACGCCGATGGCGACCATGGCGTAGGCCATGCCGAGATAGCCGAACACCGGTTTGCGGCTGAAGGTCGCGACGATCTGGCTGATCATGCCGAAGCCCGGCAGGATCATGATGTACACCTCTGGATGGCCAAAGAACCAGAACAGGTGCTGGTAGAGAACGACGTTGCCGCCGCCCGACGCGTCGAAGAAGGTCGTGCCGAAGTTGCGGTCCGTCAGCAGCATGGTGATCGCGCCGGCAAGCACCGGAAGCGACAGCAACAGCAGGAAGGCCGTGACCAGCACCGACCATACGAACAGCGGCATTTTGTGCAGGGTCATGCCCGGCGCGCGCATGTTGAAGATGGTGGTGATGAAGTTGATCGCGCCGAGGATCGAGCTCGCACCGGCAAGGTGGAGCGAGAAGATCGCCATGTCGACCGCCGGCCCTGCCGAGCCTGAGGTCGAGAGCGGCGCATAAACGGTCCAGCCGGTGCCGGCACCTAGGCCGGTGCCTCCACTGACGAAGGTCGATCCGAGCAGCAGCAGGAAGGCAGGAATCAGCAGCCAGAAGCTGATATTGTTCATGCGCGGGAATGCCATGTCCGGCGCGCCGATCATCAGCGGCACGAACCAATTGCCAAAGCCGCCGATCATCGCCGGCATGACCATGAAGAAGACCATGATCAGGCCGTGCGCGGTAATCAGCACGTTCCAGTGGTGCGTCCACTCGTCGAAGTTCGCGGTGCCGGCGCCGATCGGCCAGGCGCGATTGAGGACCTGGATGCCCGGTTCCATCAACTCCCAGCGCATGATGCCGGAAATGCCACCGCCAATGATGCCCGCGACGATCGCGAAGAGCAGATAGAGCGTGCCGATGTCCTTGTGGTTCGTCGACATGAACCAACGGACGAAGAAGCCCGGCTTGTGGTCCGCATCGTGGTGCGCGTCATGCGCTTCGTGCGTCCGGAGGTGGAGTGAGTCGGCGGTCGTGCTCATCTACGGAACTCTCTTCGCTTAATTCTGTGCGGTCGCGGCCTGATTGGTCGCGGGCTGCTGAGCTGCCTGCTGGGCAGCAGGGGTAGTGGCGGCAGCGGCGGCGGGCGTCAGCGCAGCAGCTGCCGCACCGGCCGGCGCGGCCGCTGGCGTTGCGCCGGGCATGTGGCCGCCCTGCGATCCGACCCACTGCGCGAACTGCGCCTGGGGAACGACTTCGACCGCGATCGGCATGAAGCCGTGGCGGGCGCCGCAAAGCTCCGAGCACTGGCCGAAATAGACGCCCGGACGATCGACCTTCACCCAGGTCTCATGCAGCTGACCGGGATTGGCGTCCTGCTTGATCCAGAAAGCGGGGATCGCGAAGCTGTGGATTACGTCGTCGGCGGTGATGATGAACTTCACGACTTTGCCGGCCGGGATCACCAGGCGGTTATCGACCGCGAGGAGTGGCGGGCCGTCATTGTCGGTGCGGGCGCGCTGATTGGCCTGGCGGGTCGGATCGTTCTTCTCCTTCAGCATATAGCTGTCGAAGGTGACGCCGTAATCCGGAAGCTCGTACGACCAATACCATTGGTGACCGGTGACCTTGACCGTCACATCGGCCGGCGGCGGCGAATATTGGTGGCGTAGCAGGCGGATCGACGGGATCGCGATGGCGACCAGGATCAGCACCGGCAGCAATGTCCAGATCACCTCGATCGCGGTGTTGTGCGAGTTGCGCGACGGCGTCGGATTGGCGCCGCGGCGATAGCGAATGATCGTCCAGACGAGCAGAGCCAGGACGAAGACGCTAATGACCGCGCAGAGTGGAAGCAGCCAGTTGTTATGGAAGGCGGATGCCTCTTCGCCGATCGGCGTGACCTGCATCTGAATGCCCTTGCGGCCGTCAGGCTCGCCGACGCCTGGCGTCGGGATCATGTGACCAACGCTTCCCGGTACGATAGCCGGCTGGGCCGCGTCTGGCGTGCCAGAATTCTGTGCCGTGCCCCCTGCGGGCGCCGCGGCAGCAGGGGTCGTTGCGCTGGCTTGGGCCGGGGCGGGCGTACTTGTGGGCGTCTGCGCCGCTGCAGGTGTAAGCCCGGCCGCGGCCAGGGCGATCGCCCATCCAATCAATCTCATCTTCACCCCGGTTGGCATGCGTTGGGACCAAGGACGCGGGGACGCGCCCTTCGAGTTTGGAGCGCTCTATAGGCGCGGCTTTCTACAGCCTCAAGCGGCACTTGGCCCATGTCATGAACCCGCCTAATGGCTGCGTTCACCAATGATGACCGACGACGAAATCCTCGACGAGTTCCGCGCCGCCGATGCCTTGCTCGAGGGGCATTTCATCCTGTCCTCTGGTCTGAGGAGCCCGCGCTACCTGCAATGCGCGCGAGTGTTGATGGACCCGGCCCGTGCCGAGCGGCTCGCGACCGCCCTTGCCGCCAAGCTACCCGCTGGGATTCGCGATGACATCGATGCGGTCGTCTCGCCGGCTATGGGCGGGGTAATCATCGGCCACGAAATGGGCCGCTCGCTTGGGAAACCGGCAATGTTCGTCGAGCGCCCTCAGGGCGTGTTCGAGCTTCGCCGCGGCTTTCGCCTCGAACCCGGCCAGCGCGTGCTTCTGGTAGAGGACGTCGTGACCACCGGCCTTTCGTCGCGCGAAGCGATTGCGGCCATCGAAGCGGCTGGCGGCAAGGTGATCGCGGCAGCCTCTCTCGTAGACCGCTCCGGCGGCGCTGCCGACCTTGGCGTACCTTACACCCCGCTCATCCGCATTGACGTCCCGACCTATGCTGCGGACGCGGTGCCGGCCGAGCTCGCGGCAATCCCCGCCATCAAGCCGGGCAGCCGCGCCGCCTGATGAGAAAGGCCAGCGCCGCGCTCGTCATCGGCACCGCGCTGATGCTCCTCAGCACTGCGGCGTCGGCGCGCGTTCCGGCTCCCGTCCTCGACAAGGTCCGCGCCCGAGCGACCCAGGCGAAATTTGACGGCACAATCCTGATCGGCGAACGTGACGGCACGAGCGAAGCATCCTCGCTCGGTCCGAAGGCGCCGCCGCCCGATGCCGTCTGGCGCTGGGCATCGATCACCAAGCAGCTTACTGCCGTTATCGCCATGCAGGAGGTCGCGAGCGGCAAGCTCGATCTCGACGCACCTGTCGTCCGCTATTGGACCGACTGGAAGGCGCCGTTCGGCAAGTGGCTCCGCATCCGCGACCTGCTCCTCCACAATAGCGGCTTGCCGCAGCCGGACGCGAGCCCCGAGGACAAGGACGGTATCCCGGCCTTCTACCGCTCGGCCGCTAAGAGCCCGAAGGTCTCGGCAAGCGGCTTCTGCGCTGGCCTCGCGCGCGGCTCGCCGCCGCAGAAGTTCGAGTACAACAATTGCGACAGCATTGTCCTCGCCGAGGTGCTAGCGCGTGTGACCGGCAAGTCATTCGAGCAGTTGCTTCATGAACGTTTGGCCAAGCCACTTGGAATGACGAGTTTCGGCATGTTCGAGGTGAACCTTCCGCCTGCTAAGCACGTGCAGCCGACCGGCGAGTTCAGCGACAAGGATCGCCTCCTGAACCTCGGTGTCTATGGCGCTTCGGGCGGCGCCTACGGCACGATCGGCGACTTGTGGAAATTCGACCACGCATTGATGGGGAAGCAGCTCCTCACCGCCGACCTGAAAGAGAAGATGTGGGCGAGCAGCCGCGACAACGGCTATTACGGCTTTTTCCAATGGATTTATCCCGCTGCGCTGAAGGGTTGTTCGAAGCCGGTCCGTATCGTCGAGCGGCAGGGCCTGGTCGGCGGCATTGAGCTTCGCAACTTCATCATGCCCGAGAGCGGCCGCGCTCTGATCATGTTCAGCCGCCATCGCCCGACCAACCTTGGCGATCCATGGGAAGGCAAGGGCTTCGCCTACGACTTGTTGTCGGCGGTGGTCTGCCGATGAAGCTGCGGCTCGGAGTCAACATCGACCATGTCGCGACGATCCGGAATGCGCGGGGCGGCGATCATCCCGATCCCGTGCGCGCCGCGATCATGGCCGCCGCGGCGGGTGCCGACGGCATCACCGCGCACCTGCGCGAGGACCGCCGCCACATCACCGACAACGACATCGACCGGTTGATGGCCGAGATCGACCTGCCGCTGAACCTGGAGATGGCCGCGACCGAGGAGATGCTCGACATCGCGCTTCGGCACAGGCCGCACGCCGCGTGCATCGTCCCCGAACGCCGTGAGGAGCGGACGACCGAAGGAGGGCTGGACGCCGCCGGCCAGCAAGATCACCTCGCTTACTTCGTCGACGAACTCACGGATGCCGGCATCCGCGTCAGCCTGTTCATCGAGCCGTCCGAGCGCCAGATCGACGCGGCAGTGCGACTTGGCGCGCCAGTCGTCGAGCTACACACCGGCCGCTATGCACACGTTGACGGCGAAGAGCGGACAGCCGAGCTCAAACGAATCGCCGACTGCGCCGCGCTCGCCGCCAAGAACGGGATCGAGCCCCACGCGGGCCACGGCCTTACCTTCGACAATGTCGTGCCCGTCGCTGCCGTCCCGCAGATCGCCGAGCTCAACATCGGCCATTTCCTGATCGGGGAGGCGATCTTTACCGGCCTCGAAGCCAGCGTGCGCCGCATGCGCGAACTGATGGACGCCGCGCGATGACGATGGGCGTGCGCGAGAAGCAGCGGAGGGGTAGGCGCTATCTCGCCGGCGTGGTCATGATCGGGGCCATCCTGTTCCTAGTCGTAGGCACGCTGGGACCGGCGCGCCATTCGCCCTACTATTTCGCGATCGTTCCACCGCCTGCCCTGATCGCCTTTGCGCTTGGCTGGCGCGCCTGGAGCTACGAGCGTCGATCGACGGCCTATTCGGCGGCAGCGCTCGTCTTGCTCATTCTCGTACTCATATTCTCGCATCTGCTGCCGAGGTCTGCGGGATGATCCTCGGCATCGGCTCCGACCTGTGCAACATTGAGCGGATCCAGAATTCGCTCGACCGTTTCGGCGAGCGCTTCCTCAACCGGGTCTTCACGGACCTCGAACGCAGGAAGGCCGCATCCCGTCCCCACACTATTGCTGGCACGCTCGCCAAGCGTTTTGCCGCGAAGGAAGCTTTCTCGAAAGCCGTCGGCACCGGGTTCAAGCGCGGCGTATTCATGAAAGACATCGGCGTCGTTAATCTCCCGTCTGGGGCGCCGACATTAAGTCTGACCGGCGGCGCGAAGGCGCGTCTTGACGCCCTTGCGCCGGAAGGCCACGCCATCGACATACATCTGACGATGACCGACGATCACCCTTGGGCGCAGGCATTCGTGATCCTGACCGCTCGTAAGTTGGAGCCCTGATTGAGCGATACTGTTCCCGAGGCGCAGTTTGAAGAACCAGCCGCGCCGGCCGCCGAAAAGGAAGCCAAAGGCTCCGCTTTGTGGCGCGAGATTAAGGGCCTCCTGTGGGTGCTGCTCGCCGTGCTGGCGTTCCACAGCTTCATCGCCAAGCCCTTCTACATCCCGTCGGAATCGATGATGCCGGGGTTGCTGACCGGCGACCGCTTGGTCGTCAGCAAATATCCCTATGGCTGGTCGTGGGTATCGCCGAGCTTCCATGTCTTCCCCGCCGTGCAGGGCCGCCTGTTCGGCAAGCTGCCGGAGCGCGGCGACATCGTCATCGTCACGCCGCCCGGCACGCGCACCGATTACATCAAGCGCGTCATCGGTCTTCCCGGTGACACCGTGAGGATGGTCGATGGGCAGCTGTTCGTCAACGATAAGCCGGTGAAGCGGCAACCGCTCGCGGCGCAGATGATCCCGATCGACGTAAACTCGCCTTGCGGTTCCGAGAAGGACCCCGCGCTCTACGATTTCCGCGTCCGCGGTGCCGACGGCAAGATGTACTGCCGCGTGCCGATCGTCCGCGAGACCATGTCTAACGGCCGCTCCTACGACACGGTCGAATTGGGCCAATCCCCCGAGGACAATTTCGGGCCGGAGCTCGTTCCCGCCGGGCACCTCTGGCTGATGGGCGACAATCGCGACGATTCGGCTGACAGCCGCGTGCCCGAATGGAATGGCGGGCTGGGCGGTCCGGTGCCGTGGGAGAATATCGGCGGCCGCGCCGAGTTCATCACCTTCTCGCTCAACGGTTCGACCAAATGGTACAATCCGCTGAGCTGGTTCGAATCCCTTCGTTCCGGCCGCGCCGGACGGTCGCTTCGTAACAGCTGATGAGCACGCGTCCGCCGACCACCGAGCCGCATATCGAGAGGCCCGGTCCGGTGGAGTTCCGGGACCCCATGGTCCGCCGCGAAATTCAAAAGGCGGTCGTGTGGTTCGGAGTCGCGCTCGGGATCGCCGGCGTCATCTTCCTCGCCCAGCCGCTGCTGCTGATTGTCGGCGGCGCGATTTTCGCGGTCTTCCTCGATGGCGGCATCCGGCTGCTCGGCCGTTGGCTGCCGATTCCGCGCGGATGGCGCCTGCTGCTCGTGCTGGTGCTGGGCTTCGGCTTCCTGGGCTGGGTGTTCTGGTTCGCCGGGACCACCATTGCGGCGCAGTTCGAGGCGCTGCGGGAAGTCGTCACGGCGCAGTTCAATCGGTTGATGGCCTTTGCTTCATCGCTCGGCCTCGTGCCGAAGGGTGAATCGGCTGATTTCGGGACCCAGATCCTTGGGTCAGTAGGCCGTCTTACCAGCGCGGTCGGCAGCGCGATCGGCGCCGTCACCAGCGTTATCGCCATGATCGTCATCGGCATTTTCCTCGCCGCCGAACCGCGCATCTACGATCGCGGCATCGCGTGGATGCTGCCGCTGGGCCATCGCGCCGGCTTCTACCGGATTGCCGCGCACGCTGGGCACACGCTTCGCCGCCTTCTGTTCGGGCGGCTCGTCGGCATGCTGTTCGAAGGGGTCTTCACCTGGGCGATGCTGAGTCTGGGCGGCGTGCCCATGGCAGCGCTTCTCGGGCTAGTGACCGGCGTCCTCGCCTTCATCCCGAACATCGGTGCAATCACGTCGGGCGTGCTGATGGTCGCCGTCGGCTTCAGTGCCGGCACGCACGAGGGCTTTTACGCGGTCTTCGTCTATTTCTTCGTGCAGAATATCGATGGCTATCTTGTCGTGCCCTACATCGCCCGCCGCACGGTCGACCTGGCGCCGGCCATGGTGCTCGCCTTTCAGTTGCTGATGGCGGCGCTTTTCGGGGTCCTTGGCGTCCTTTTCGCCGATCCGATCCTCGCAACGCTCAAGGTCGCGCTGGTCGACCTTAGCAATCAGCAGGCGGAAAAGGAGCGGGAAGGGCCGGAGCTCGTCGCGGCCGGGAAGACCTAGCGGCTGCCGCCCTGCTGTTGCTGCTGTTGCAGCTGCTGCTGGAGCATTTGCTGCATTTGTTGCTGCTGCATCTGCTGCTCAAGCAACGCCGCGCCGCCCGGCACGACCTTCTGGACGCGCACGTCGAAGGTCAGCGGACTGTCCTTGGGCCAGCCTTCGGGTTCGCCGGAAGCGCCCCAGGCGATATTTTGGGGAAGAACAAAGCGGTAGACGCCGCCTTCCTGCATGCGGCTCATCGCCTCGGCAAAACCGGGATAGACGTGGCCCATGGCGAACGGTTGGGCGCCATTATGCTTTTGGCTGCTGTCGAAGACGGTGCCGTCATTGGCGGTCAGGACATAGTCCATCAACGCCGCGTCGGTCTGCGTAATGTTCTTGCCCGTGCCGGCCTTGATCGTGCGGAACTGCAGGCCGCTCTTGGTCACCTCGGGGCGCAGGGAGCCAGCGCCGTACCAGGCGAGCGAAACGGCGGCGCCGATAACGATCAGGAAGCCCAGCCACAATCCCGCGGCCCGGCCAGTCCTGGCGGGTCGATGGGCGGCTTCGGCGACGGACACGATTGGGTTCGTCTAAGGCTTAGCGGGCGCCTTCGCGCTCGGCGCGCTTGCGCTCGAGCTTGCGGGCGCGGCGGATGGCGGCGGCACGTTCTCGCGCGCGCTTTTCCGACGGCTTCTCGTAGTGACGGCGCAGCTTCATCTCGCGGTAGACGCCCTCGCGCTGCAGCTTCTTCTTGAGCGCGCGCAGCGCCTGCTCGACATTATTGTCGCGAACGATGATTTGCATAAATTCCCGTCACTCTCCCTTGGAGCCAAGCCTTCGGCCCTCATAAATTCAGCGAATGGCCTTCTGGCCCAGAATCGCCAGCAATAGTGTAGCGGCCTCCGAGGAATACCGCGGCGGCGCCGGCCCCTTAGCAGCGCCTGCAAATCGGTTCAACCCGCTGCAAATGCGCGAACTCTGCGATGAACCGATGAAGTAGAACGACGGGCCGCGCAACATGAACATATGGGTTATCCACGGTTAACCCATTGAATGGTACAAGCATCGTTCGTTTTTGTGGGCGGAGGGCCTGGGGTGACTTTGAATAGGCGGGAGATGTTGCGGCTTGGCGCCATGGGCGCGGCGGGGGCGTTTCTGTCGTCTTCCGCAAGCTCGAACGCTCTACCATCGCTCGTTCTTCCGGCTCAGCCGCTGCCGCGTACGCCTGATCCGCTGGCGTTTGTTGCTCAGGCTCCTGCCGGCATCGATCCGCAGCTGTTCGCCCGCGCGAAGGCCGCGCTCGACCAGCACAAGATTGCGCCGCGCGATTCGATGGCCATCGTCGATTTCTCGCAGCCGTCAGGCGATCCGCGTTTCCACGTCGTCGATCTCATGAACGGAACGGTTGAATCGCACCGTGTCGCACATGGCCGCGGCTCCGATCCCGATCACAGCGGCTTCGTCGAGCGTTTCTCGAACGACTTCGGCTCTTACGCCTCGTCGAACGGAACCTATGTCACGGGCGATTATTACGACGGCAAGTACGGCCTTTCGATGAAGGTCCGCGGCCTCGACTGGTCGAACTATAACGCTGAACCGCGCGCGATCGTCATCCACAACGCCTGGTATGCCGAGGACGACATGATTCCGATCCACGGCAAGCTTGGTCGCTCGGAAGGGTGCTTCGCGATGTCCCGCAAGAGCCAGTACGAAGTAATGCGCAAGCTCGCGGGCGGCCGCATGATCTACGCGGATAAGCTCGCTTAACGATTGGTTTGAGTTGAAGGCAAAAGCAAAGCCCGGTCGGAAACGGCCGGGCTTTTCTCTATTGCCTGAAGCGAACTACGCCAGCTGAGCGATCGTCTTGCGACTGCGGCGCAGCATGAGGCCAATGGCGCCGAAGCCAAACAGCATCATCATCCAGGTGCCCGGCTCCGGAACCGCGCGAACGATAAAGAAGGCCGCACCACTCCCAAGTCCGGACAGCAGCGTTGACCCGGTGATCGAGTGATCGCCAGCCGTCAGCAAGAACGTCCCGTGGCTGTAGCTGGGGTCAGCCAGGCAGGCAGTAATATCGCCGCCGCAGGCTCCGCCTGAGGTAGGCGCCGACGTTGATCCCAGCGAAAAGCTCGAACTGGTCTACGGAAGCGAATGCGTCGGTGACGACCAATTCCGCAGGATCGACTAGCGTGAAAGTCCGAGGCGCATCTGGCGCGAAGGTCGAGTCGGGATTGGTGCCCGGCACTCCCCCGGTGCCTGCTGTCAGCGCGCTGCCCACTCCCCCGAACAGAAATTCGTACCACGTGCCCGTCAAAATCGGCGATGCTGCAACAGGCGTCGATGCCAACAGACAGCCCGCAGCGACTGCCGCCATTCCAAACTTGCGAAACATTGGATCCCCCTTTTTGCGAGAAGTACGCCAACCCGCCAGAGACCGACTCCAACGACGCCCCCGAAATTAACTTTTCGTTAATCTTCAAGTATTGGCACAGAGTTAAGTTGCCTTCGGTAACCATTCGGCAAGGCGGCGCGCCTAACTTGATATTCTCGCGATCGATGCGGGAGCAGGGAGTGCGAAGATGTCGGATGTGATGTTGTTCCAACGGGCGGCGCCATCCTTCGCGGCGGGCCTCGCGAAGCGCGGGCATCACATTGTCTACCGCGCCAACGAATCGAACCACTGCCCGGGCTGCGGCCGCTCGCAATGGTATATCGGGCGGATCAGCGCCGAGTGCGGCTTCTGTGGCACCGCTGTGCCGCTCGCGGAAACCTATCGCCAGGAAGCTTCGCTGCCCAAGGCGCGTTCGACCAAGCCGGCGCCTTCCGCCGACCTGCGCCGCCACCCCCGAATGTCAGCAAACGGCCGGAAGCTCCAGCTCTTGATCGACGGGTCGCCGACCAAGTTTGCGCTTCACAACATCTCCGAAGGCGGCGCGATGGGCGACAGCGTTACCGAACTGGTGCCCGGCGCGCAGGTGCACGTCCGCTTCGAAGGCGGGATCCTCGTCCCGGCCGAAGTGAAGTGGGCGGAAGACGGCCTCGTCGGGCTGGCGTTCATCAACCCCGTCATCCTCGACCGCTCGAAAGCGCCGCGAAACTAATTACGGGTCGCGACTTCCTTCTTGGGCTTCGCCGGAACACTAGCCTGATCTTCCGGCTTGACCTTGGGCGGCGTGAGGCTCGCTCCACCGTCCTTCATCTGCATCGCTGCCATCGCCTTTGAGTCGCGGCCGTACAGGTCCTTGTAGTCGACGATCTTGCCGTCGATCAGCGCGGCGGCGCTGAAGTAGACGATGTAGACGGGAAGGGGCTTCACGAAGTTCGCCTGCACCGTTTTCTTGCTGTCGAGCGTCGCCTGGATCTTGTCCGGTGTCCACTGGCCGCCGTCGTCGCCAAGCAACTCGGTCGCGAGGTCGAGAATGTGCTGAGTGCGAACGCACCCATGGCTCAGCGCGCGGGTCGAATCATTGAACCGGCTGCGCGCATTGGTGTCGTGAAGGTAGATCGCCTTGGAGTTTGGCATCACGAACTTGACCTGACCGAGCGCATTCGTCGGTCCCGGCGGCTGCTGCCAGTAAAGGACGCGTTTGCCGTCCGGGGCTTTGATCGGGATGAAACCCTTCTTGCCCGCGGCTTCCTTCTCAATGCTCTTGGGCACGTTCCACGCCGGATTGAGGATTACGCCAACAGCCGTCGCATTTAGTTGCGGCGTCGGGGTCGACAGCTTGCCGGCGATGGCGCGCTGCTTCCAGCGGTTGACGCCGTTCTCGACCAACGTCGCGTGGAAGCCGGGGACGTTGACGATGATATACTTCTGCCCAAGGTCGCGGGGCAGCCAGCGCCAGCGGTCCATGTTTAGCCGAATGCGGTTGATCTTTGCCGTGTCGGTGGCCGGCGTCATCTCGAGCGCTGCCTTCAGGGCCGCATATTGCGGGTGCGTCGGCAACAGGCCATCCAGCGTCTGACGCAGATTATGCTGCGCCATCACCGAACGCAGCAACGCATCCTGCTTTGCGGGGTCGATGTCCTTGTCGACGATCCACCAATCGATCCGTGCGGGCTTCCTTACGTGGCCGAGCGCCAGGTCGTTCGAAAGGCGATTGAAGCGGTCGGTGGCGATCGGCGAAACGACTGCCGGATTGCCGCTCTGGATCGCGGACGCGAGGCCGGCGGGATCGTAGTCGGCCGGGTTCAGTCCGTCCTTCCCGACTTGCTGGATGTAAGAGAGGAGGTCTTCCGCACTCACGAGGTCCCACACGACCGGCGGCAGAGGCGGCGGAGGAGGTGGCGGAACGGCCGCGCCGGGCGTCGGCGCATAATCCGGATTGCCGGGCACGGGCGCTTCTTGCGTTCCCCGGCTGGTCGCAGGTGTCGAAGCAGCGGGCTTGGGCGCCACCGGCTTCACCTGAGTCGCGAGACCCGTCTTCACTTGGGCGAAGGCCGGCGACGCAAACGCCGCAACCCCCGCAAGCAACATCAGTGCAGTCGCACCTTTCGCCTTCGGCAGCATCAACCCGTTCATTTTAAACGAAGACTCCCACCCACTGTCGTTTCCCATACACGCGATGCGTAGAACTCGCCAGTCACCTGGCGGCCACACTAGGCACCTTCCTGCCGCCTATTTCCTTTGCAAACCAATCCTTAAGCGAGGCTGGCTAAGCTGGTCTCGCCCAAGGTGGAGGCAAGTGGCGTGGCATCCAGTTTCATTCTCGACGGATCGATGATCCCGCGCTCCGAGAAGCGCACAATCGACGAGCGCACCGAACTGCGCGCGCCGGCGTCGTCGAGCACGGGTGTCCTCGAATTTCGCGGCCGCAAGCACGTCGTCCGACTCATCAACGTGTCGCGATCAGGCGCCATGGTGCTTTTTCCCCACACCCCAAACATCGGTGAACGGCTGGCACTGCAATTGCTTGACCATGGGGTCGTGTCCGCACAGGTGCGCTGGGTTCGCGCGGGCCGCATCGGCCTGTCCTTCGCGTCGCCGCGGGAGTAAAATCGGCGTGGGAATGAATTTCGGAATGATCAGGGCGCGCATCGCCGAGGACGAAACGGATCGGCGCAGCCAGCTGCGGCTCCCGGTCGAACTCGAGGTGAAGATGCGAGAGCTTGGCGCCAATGGTGTCGAAGCCAACGTGCTGAATATTTCCGAGCGCGGCTTCATGGCTGAGTCTGACGCAGCGTTCGAGGTCGGATCGCGCGTTTGGCTGATACTCCCCGGCCGGGACCGCGCCAATGCCGTCGTCAAATGGACGGCCGGCGACAAGCTCGGCGCCGAATTCTCCGAGCCGATCACGCTCGGCGACTATGGAATCCCCGCGCACGGCTGATCCCCGGTCAGGGCCGTTTCATCCCTTTCTTTCAACTGGCCTCCCCAATTGCGGCCACTGCTGTTGCAACCGCTTCGCGCTTTCGCTCGTTGGCGGCGCCGGAAGGAAGGAAATCATGCCGACCATTACCGGTACGAGCGACAATCTCCAGGAGCGGGGATACCATGTCGTTTACCGCGAGCACGAGGTTAACCACTGCCCGGGTTGCGGGCGAACGCATTGGCTCATCGGCCGCGTTTCAGCGGAGTGCGCGTTTTGCACCACGGCGCTTCCGCTGGCGGAAGCAAGCATGCGTTCTCACCACGGTCCCGTGGTCATTCAGCATCGCAACCGCGACGTGGACGCCTGGGCCGCTTAGGCGGTCTTTTTCCGTACTGGGACCTGCACGTTGCAGAGGTCGACGCCGCCCGCGGGCCGGATGTAGAAGTCGTCGTGGCGGTTGGCGCGGATATGCAGGTACTGCGCAAAGCTCGCGCTCCCTGTATCCATATATTCGTAGGAAGGTCGCTCTCCGGGCGCGATCTGGCTCGCCAGGCGCAGCTTGGCGATCGGCATATATTGCGCCTTGTCCTTGTAGAAGCCGAGTGCCTCGGTCCCACGCGGAAGTGAGCTCAGCTTTTCGATCCCGTCGATGACCCGGCCGACGACCGCGATATTGCGGTCCATATGGCGCGTTGCGTTGCCGATGATTGCGTAGAGCTCGCCGCCCGTCCCTGTGTCCGGCGACAGATTTCGGCCTACCCCCACGGTTGCATAGCAGTGTGCAAGCGTCGCCCAGCCCGCCTTCGGGCTATACCCAACCGGCCAGCCATCGGCGAAACCGGCATTTGGCGCATAGGCGTCAGGAGAGCCCAGCGGGGTGATCGCCAGGCCCTTTGTCGGTCGCATATATTCTTCCGGCGGCTTGGGCTGGACGCCCGCCGGCCACGGCTTCTCGCTCTCGTTCTGGCCCAATTGCGCAACGTAATTGTCCTGCACGCGGTAGACGGACGCGTCGTCCCAATAGTTCGCGCGGGCAAGCGCCCGGATGTTTGCCACGTGAACCGGCGCAAAGCGCGGCGCGAGCTGTACGACCACTCTTCCGCCATTGGCGAGATCCATGACGAGCAGGTCGTCGGCCGGGATCGTCTTCCACGCGCTTGCAGGAGACGACGTCACGACGTCGGTAGGCGTCAGCAGCTTCTTCTTCGCCGGGGCAGCGCCGATCAGCAGGGCCGCCGAAGCCAACAAAAGCAGTGAACGCATGTGCATCTCCCCCCTCGAAATAGTCGGTCTAGCCGAGCATTAGCGGCACCGCTATCGCGAGTGCATGTACACCGCCACCTTGATGCTTTTGGGTTCCGGAGAACTTGGCCGAGAATTCGCGATAGCCGCCAAGCGGCTTGGCTGCCGGATGATCGCCTGCGACCGCTACGAAAATGCTCCGGCGATGCAGGTGTCAGACGCGTCTGAGGTCTTCTCCATGCTCGACGGCAAGGCGCTTCGGGCTGCGGTCGAGAAGCACAAGCCGGACGTCATCGTTCCGGAGATCGAGGCGATCGATACGGCCACCCTCGCCGAGCTCGAAAAGGAAGGATGGCGGGTCGCCCCGTCGGCTAAGGCGGTGCAGCTAACCATGAACCGCGACGGCATCCGCGAATTTGCCGCCCGCGAGCTTGGGTTGCTTACATCCAATTACCGCTTCGCCGAAAGCCGCGAGGAAGCGATTGCCGCCTCCCAGGAAGTCGGCGTTCCCTGCATCGTGAAGCCTGTGATGTCGAGTTCGGGCAAGGGCCAGAGCACCGCGAAGAAGCTCGAGGAAGTCGGCCCGGCCTGGGATTACGCGGTCGAGAACATGCGCGGCGATCGGCCGCGCGTCATCGTCGAGGAATTCATCAAGTTCGACAGCGAGATTACGCTTCTCACGGTCGCGACGAAGGACGGCGTCATTTTCTGCGCGCCTATCGGCCATCGCCAGGAGGCCGGCGACTATCGCGAGAGCTGGCAACCCGCCGGCATCCCGCAGGAAGCGCTCCATTCCGCCCGCTTCCAGGCGCGAAAAGTGGTCGATGCGCTCGGCGGCCATGGCATTTTCGGCGTCGAATTTTTCGTTCGCGGAGACCAGGCAATTTTCTCTGAGCTAAGCCCGCGCCCGCACGATACCGGCATGGTCACCCTGATTTCGCAATTTCCGAACCAGTTCGAGCTGCACCTGCGCGCGATTCTCGGCCTGCCGATCCCGTCGATCGAGCTGATCGCTCCCTCCGCGTCGGCCGTTATCCTCGCCACCGAGGAGAGCGAAACCGTTTCCTATGAAGGTCTCGACGACGCGCTGGCGCTCGGCTCACCGCGCCATCCCGTGGATTTGCGCATCTTCGCCAAGCCCAAGACACTCAAGAATCGCCGGATGGGCATCGCGATCGCCCGCAGCGATAATGCGGAAGAGGCGGTCGGCCGTGCCAAGGCTGCAGCCTCGCGGGTCAAAATTCGTTATAAGTCCTGAGGAGAGTCCAATGCGCGGCAAGATCGTGATGGCATTGATGACCGGGCTAGCGCTGGCGAGCTGCGGCGATCAGGGTCAGCAACAGGCAAATCGGACGCAGATCAAGGTTCGCGGGCCGGACCAGGACAAGCTGCACCAGCTCGACGCCTTCAATCTCGCCATCGCGCTCAAGCGGGCAATCTATTCCGCCGGCTATTTCTGCAAACGCGTCAGCGACGCCGGTTACGTCGGTACCTGGCAGAATCTCGACATGTGGATGGCGACCTGCACTGACGGGAAGTCCAAGCGCGACTGGGCTATCTTCACCGGCCCGGACGGTAGCGCGCAGGTTCGCGACTGCAAGGACGTGCCGGGCAGCGGACTGCCGATCTGCAAAATCCAGAAACGGCCGGCGGGCTCATTCGACGAGACCGCGACCAGTCCGGTCGGAAACGCCGCCGACTAAAGGCTTAGCCGGGGTTGCACTGGCGGGTCTCTTTGTACTCGCCGTTCTTCGACATTTCCTTGATGGTCACGCAATTGCCTTGCTTGACCTCTTCCCGCCAGCTGCCGTCGGGGTTGGTTACGCGGTTGCCGCCCTTGGGCACACGCTTGCCGTCTTTGATCTCGTAATTCCAGCCGCGCGGCGTCTGCTGCTGGCTCTGCGCAAGAGCAACCGACGCACAGCCGCCCGCGGCCAACGCCGCGACCGAGCCCAGCACCAGAAATTTCGAAGACTTGCGCATTTCGACCACACTCCTTGCGACCTAAATAGCCTGGAGGAGGTGAACCGAGGGTGAAATTTGTTCACCCCCCGGAACGTCTTCCCGCGGGCCTGGACAGCTATGTCGTGTGACTTTCCCCGAATCGCAACGGGGGGCCGAAGGCTTAGCCCTGGCGCGCCTTGAAGCGACGGTTCGTCTTGTTGATGACGTAGGTGCGCCCACGGCGACGAATCACACGGCAGTCCCGGTGGCGCGACTTAAGCGACTTCAGTGAATTGCGAATCTTCATGGCCGGGCGCCTGCTCGTGTCTCGTGTCTGATTGTCGGAAGGGTTCTTTCGAACCGCGCGCCCACCTAGATAGAGCACTCGCGTAAGTCAAGGAGCAGCCGTTCGCGGCACTAAAGCACACTTACGGCCGTTCAGGCGCGATGGCGCTGGAAATCATCTACTTCCTTCTTGGCCTGACACTCGCCGGACTGACGCTGCGCGACGTGTTCGATACCGTCGTCGTGCCGGGTGGAAGCCGGACCTCGCTGCGCGTCGCGCATCGGCTTGTCGTCCTACTGCTGCCGCTGTGGAAAGCGATGCGCGGCAGGCGCCGCGGTCTCTCCACAACGTTCGCGCCCTTCGTCCTGGTTGCGTGCTTCATTACCTGGATGGGCCTGCTGGCGATCGCCTTCGGCCTGATGAACTATGCGTTGCGCCACGATTTCCAGCCGCCCCTGCGTGGTATTGGCGACGCCGTTTATCTCGCTGGCAGCTCTTTGGTCACTGTCGGCCTCAGCAAGCTAAATCCCGCAGGTAACGCGCGCTGGGTGATTCTCGGCGCCGGCTTCTGCGGTCTTGCCGTGATGACCATGGCAGTCACCTATCTGCTTGAGGTGCAAAGCAGCATCGCCCGGCGCGATACCGGCATCATCAAGCTCAACACATCTGCGGGAGAGCCGCCTTCTGCCATCACCCTGCTCGAGCGATTTGCGGCGATCAATAATCGTCAGGCCATTCGTGAGCTGCTGGAGGAGGGGCGCAACTGGTGCGCCACCGTCCGGCAAAGCCATACCACCCATCCTTCGCTCATCTACTTCCAGTCGGTCGGGACCGGCGCCGGCTGGCCCGCCGCGCTGGGAGCCCTGCTGGATGCCGCATTGTACTTCGAGCTTTGCCTCGACGAGCCGGACCTGTTCGGTCCGGCGGTCCTGCTCAACCAGGACGGCACGAGGATGGCTCGCGAACTGGCGGCAGTCATATCGATCCCCCCGAAGGAGGGCGTGTCCGAAGGCCCAGGACAACTCCGCGAAGCTGCCGAACGGCTCTCGCTTGCTGGCTACCCTGTCCGCGCCGACTGCGATTATGCTGCCATGGCCGCGCGCCGAGCCGAATATCGTGCCTGCGTCGAAGCGCTCGCCGAGCATCTCGGCAAGCCGCCAGCCTCGCTAATTGGTGGACCGGCCGCGGCTTAGCGCAGCGTCATCGTGTCGCCGTGGATCTCTACCGACGCGAACTGTTTGAGGAAGCTCTGCCCGAGCAACGACTGTCCGCCGCTGTTGAGGACTACCGCGTGCATGTTCTCGGCGTTCTTCTGGCCGAGGCTCATCCGGTCGATCGCGACATATTCGCCGTGGACGCTGCCATCGGCGCCTTCGCCGACGACGTCGTTCATGCCGATCGAGGTCGCGATGCCCGCCGAGCGAGCGTCCTCACGCGACAGCGCAATCTCGGTTGCGCCCGTGTCGACCAACATATGCACCGGCGTCCCGTTGATCTGCACGTCGGCGTAGAAATGGCCATTCGGGTCGCGCTGCAGCTGCACGCTGCCGTCCATAGGTGAAGGGGCTTGCTCCTTGGGGGACGCATCGTCGCCCGGCGGATTGCCCACCATGATCTGCTGGGTCGAGGACGAAGACCGGCGCGACGGGACGTGGCTCGCCATGGAGCCAAGGAACCCGATCGCCACAATCATGAAGATCAACTCGCGCATCGTGCCGGGATAAGCCCGGCGCGGTAAAGAATCGTCTAAGCGTGCGCGAAAACCTTAAAGTCCGCGCCGCGCCTTCAATATCCGCTCCCACTCCAGCGCATCGCCGACGATACGGTCGATCTCCTGGTATTGCGGGTGCCATTCAAGCGTTTTGAGAATGCGCTGGTTGGCGGACACGAGCGCCGGCGGGTCGCCTGCGCGGCGGCCTTCCATCACGCGCTTGATCGGCTGGTTGGTCAAACGGTCGACCGCGTCGAGCACTTCGAGCACCGACAGCCCGCGTCCGTAGCCGCAATTGACCGTCAGATTCTCATCGGGATGAGCGATCAGCCATTCCAGCGCCGCGACATGCGCCGCCGCGAGGTCGCTTACGTGGATGTAGTCGCGAATGCAGGTGCCGTCGGGCGTGTCATAGTCGGTGCCATAGACGGAGATATGGTCGCGCAGGCCGACCGCCGTCTCCACCGCGACCTTGATCAGGTGGGTCGATCCCTTGCCTTGCTGCCCGCTACGCCGCTGCGGGTTGGCGCCGGCGACGTTGAAATAGCGGAGCGCGCCATAGTTGAAGTCATAGGCCGCCGACGCATCGGCGAGCATGCGCTCGGTCATCAACTTCGACGCGCCGTAGGGATTGATCGGCTCCTTGGGCGAATCCTCGTCGACCGGGACCGTTTCGGGAGCGCCGTACACTGCCGCAGTCGACGAAAAGAGGATGTGCTTGATGCCCGCTTCGACCGCCGCGCTCAGCAGCGCGTGCGTCGCGATCGTGTTGTTCCAGTGATAAAAGAGCGGCTTCTCGACCGATTCCGGAACGACGATCGATCCCGCGAAATGCATGATCGCTTGGATGCCCTGCTCGGCGAAGATGCGCTTCACCAGCGCCTGGTCGGCGATCGATCCCTCGTAGAATGGGACGTCTTCCGGCACCGCCTCGCGCACGCCGTTCGAAAGATTGTCGATGACCGAAACACTCCAGCCCGCATCCTTCAACGCGAGCATCGCATGACTACCGATATAACCGGCGCCGCCGGTGACGAGTACGGGGACCTTGCTCATGTGGAGGAGCTAGCGGAGGCCGCGGGTCAATGCCAGCAGGCGCGCGCTAACGGCCGCCGTTCGACCCACTGCAGAGGAGGAATGGTCAGCGATGCTGTGCGCCAGCGTCTCCGGCCACGTCAGGGTTTTCTCCGCGAGCGAACAGGATGCGGTGCAGCGCTCCTCCCAGAATTCCGCCCGCGATAGGCGCGGCCCAGAAGAGCCACAGCTGTTGCAAAGCCAGTCCGCCGACAACCAGCGCCGGGCCGGTGCTCCGGGCGGGATTCACAGACGTGTTGGTCACCGGAATGCTGACCAGGTGGATAAGGGTGAGTGCGAGCCCGATGGCAATCGGCGCGAAGCCGGCGGGCGCCCGGCCGTCTGTCGATCCGAGGATGACAATTAGAAACCCCGCGGTGAGTATCACTTCGATCGTGAGCGCTGCGGCGATCGAGTAATGGCCGGGCGAGGCGTCGCCGAAGCCGTTCTGTGCCAATCCACTTTGCGCCAGGTCGAACGACGGCGCGCCGCTCGCGATGAAATAGAGAACATACGCAGCGACAATCGCTCCTGCGACCTGCGCGAGGACGTAAGGAAGGATATCTCGCGCCGGGAAGCGGCCACCGGCCCATAACCCGACCGTTACGGCAGGATTGAAATGCGCCCCGGAAATGTGGCCCACCGCATAGGCCATCGTCAGCACCGTAAGGCCGAAAGCGAGCGCGACGCCGAGCAGCCCGATGCCCACGTCGGGAAACGCAGCGGCCAGGACCGCACTGCCGCACCCTCCAAACACCAGCCAGAAAGTGCCCAAAAGCTCGGCAGTAGCGCGGCGGTGCATCTGCATATGTCGGTTCCTTCAGCAGAGAGTGCGATCGGGCTCGCCAAAAAGGAGGTCCGGCTTCCGTAGCCGCGCGAAAGCGCACAGCCATTAGGGATATCTATGTAGATCGACCCATCAGGCGAACTATCCGCGTCCCCGTCCGATTAGCGGCTTGCGGGCAGTCGCTTAGTGGCACAGGGTCGGTCTCAGCATATCATTCGACAGGGCGCGTGATTGGGCTTGGACAAAACTGCAGCGTGGCACGAGGATCACCTCCGGCTGGCGGTTAAGGCAGCTTGTGTCGCCCTGTGGTCCTGGCACGTCGACGATGATCAGTTCGCGATGGACGAGCGTGGCTTCGAACTCTGGGCCTTGCCATGGTCAGAGCAAGTGACTTTCGAGGAGCTTTCGGCAAACATTCACCCCGCCGACCGGGACAGGGTCCGTGCCGCGTTCAACGCAACGCGCTCGGTTGAGGGCTCCTACGAAATCGATTTCCGGGTTCTCGTTGGAGAGGAAGTCCGCTGGATCTCGGCCCGAGGGCAGGGAGCCGACGCAGGGATTGTCGATGGCGAGATGTTTGGCATCTTCCTCGACGTGACTGGTCGAAAGCAGGCCGAAGAGGGAAGCGAACTACTCGCCGGCGAGATGAGCCATCGCGTCAAGAATCTCTTGTCCATCGCTGGGGGGCTGACGCAGCTCACAGGACGATCCGCCTCTTCCGTGGCGCAGATGACTGGCGAACTGACTGAGCGGCTGACCGCGCTCGGCCGCGCTCACGACATCGTCCGACCGCTACCAGGAGAGCAAGGCAAGGCAGCGCTTCTTGGTGACCTTCTGTCGGTGTTGCTCGCTCCTTACGACGAAACGGCGGCCTTCTCCGGGCGTATCCGCGTCGCCGTTCCACGGATGGGCATCGGGGAGCGGACCGCCTCTGCTTTGGCGATGGTGGTTCACGAGCTGGCCACTAACTCGGTCAAGTACGGCGCGTTGTCCTCTGCCGAGGGGTTCTTGGATCTCTCAAGCCGCACGGACGGAGATAGGATGTGCTTGTTCTGGGCAGAGACTGGAGGACCCGCAATCGTCGGTCATCCAGAGCTGACAGGCTTTGGCAGCCGCCTGATCGCTCGAACCGTGGCGGGTCAGCTCGGTGGCGAACTCACCTATGACTGGCAGGAAACCGGCCTCGTCGTGACAATCGCGATGCGCACGGAGAAGTTGGCCGCCTAAGTTGCCGGCGGTTCTTTGGGCCGGGTTCTATTTCGACTCTTCTTGCGACATTGTGTCGGTCGCTCGGGACTCCGCCAGCCGTCGCTTCAGTGCAGCGAGCTCCTCCCACTCGAGTTCTTCGATCCCCGCGAGGTCTTTACTGGCATGCTCCTCGGACCTGAGCAGCTCATCGAGTTTCGCGTGCATCGCGATATCCCGGTAACGGGCCTCCTCCTCTCGAAGTCGTTGGCGGTTGAGCACCATCTGGGTCAGCGTGATGGCGAGGATCGATAGGGTCGCGACAAGAACATCGGTCGGCAGTCCCGAAGCCTACCAAACGAAGCAGAAAAGGATTACTCCTAGTTGCGTGAGCGGGTGCGCAGCGGCATCGGCCGCCCAAACCGATACACGATGGCCCAAGTCAGAAATGGTCTGTGAGACGCTTCGGCTCATGAACGGCGCATAGCAGAAGCGAGTTCATCAGCGCACCGGATGACAACTTCCCAACCTGGGTCGAAGTTTACCCGTCACCATCGATCCCTCCGCACTACGCAGAATCCCGCATTTCCCTGGGTGTCCCTGCGGCAGATGATCAATCCCGACCAGTCCGGAAGGGAGACCCAAGATGGTCAGTGCAACCGACCTCGTAATGGAACATCGACCGGCAACCTCCTCGGCCCAGCGGCCGACGAACGTCGGCATAAAGTCGATCCTGTTCCACGTTCATGAAGACGACGGGATGGAGCAGCGCTTGCAAACGGCGCTGTCATTGGCACGCGCATGCTCGGCTCACCTGGATCTGGTGCAGATTGTCCCGATCGAGGCCTACTCCATAGTCGACTGCTACGGCGGCACCTTTGTCAGTGGCCAGATCGTCGAAGCGCTGGAAGAGCAGGCGGCGACGACCCGCTCGCGCCTGGAAGAGCGCCTTCGGAACGAAGACGTCAGTTGGTCCTACAGAGACACGACCGCAGCAACGGCTCCCGAGTTACTTCGGGCAGCGGCGCTCTCGGACCTGCTCGTCATCGGCCGGCAACCGAGCTTTCGCGAATTCGGCTCCACTGGCCCGAGCCTCCTAGGCGAACTCGTGTGCAATGCGCGCACTCCGCTGCTGATTCCAGGAGGAAGCAAGGACGCTTTCGATCCGTTCGGTACCGCGGTCGTTGCGTGGAACGGAAGCGTCGAGGCAGCAAACGCCGTTCGAATGTCCCTTGGACTGCTCAGCATGGCGTCCGAAGTTCGGGTCGTGCGCTACAGCGAAGACAAGGACCTCGCGTTTCCGGACACGCGTCTGGTCAAATATCTGGCGCATCACGGTATCGCGGCGCCTCTTGATGAGAAAGGCGCGACCCGCGAGATCGCCTCCGACCTCGTCAGTTATGCAGGCGCAAACAACGCCGCCTATCTGGTGATTGGCGGCTACAGCCGCAGCCGTGTCGGGGAATTCTTGTTCGGCGGAGTGACACGCGACCTCCTGGGCGCCTGCTCCGAGAACCTGGTGATGGCCCACTGAAACACTTCCTGCGTGAGGAGAGAGAATGATGCGGCATCTTAGCCTTGTGCGAAGCTCGTTCGCCGTCGGCACCGTCACCGCGCTTTTCCACCTCATCTGAGCTGTGATGGTCGCGTTCGGCGTAGCCAAGCCGTTCATGGACTTCGTGCTCAACCTGCACTTCGTCGAGTTGCAGCATGAACTGATGCCTTACTCCTTGATGACGGCAGGAGCGCTGGTCGTCTTGACCTTCGTGTTGGGCGCCATGTTCGGGCTGATGTTTGCGATCGTCTGGAATTGGCTGGGAAGCGGTACGCAGATCGACGAGCTGCCCGCTCGCAAGGGACTTCTGCGGAGCGACTGAAGCGGAAACTCGCCTGTCAGAAGATGATCACGCCTTTCGGAATGATGAGAAGCGCTGTCAGCACGAAGCTGGTGCATGAGAGCGCCCAGGGGCGTGCAGCAAGTTTGTCCAATAGCCTCGACACCGTCATCCTTCGCTCTCCGTTTTGATCGCTAACTTTGTTGGTCAGGGAGAGGGTTTGCAAACGTCGTGCCAATAATGAATGGGCAATGATCTCAGTCAGATACGTCTGGCCAACACCATCTGCGTTTGGCCTTATCGACCAAAGAATGGTGAAAGCCGCCGCGCCCCGGGGCTAGCTGTTGCACGACTGCCTATCGAATACGGAGAAACGGTTCGAACAAGCGGGCGGCGACGTTCTGCGGACTTCTCCCGATAGGCTGCACGGCGGAGGCGCGTAGCCTATTCTCTTTGACTACCTTTTTTATACGGGAGACTGGGATTGCTCCTGCAAGCCCGTGCGGTAACGCTGACGAATTACGACGAGGTCGCGCGTTTCGTTGGCCTGGATCCTTCCGCAATGATCCGGGGCGCCGGGCTTCGGCCAGGCGACCTCCGAAACCCCGAGAATTGGTTGCCGGCTGCGAAAGTGATCGCGCTGCTCGATCAGTCGGCAGAAAAATCGGGCCGCGACGATTTCGGAATCCTGCTTGGCAAGTGCCGGACCTTCACCAGTTTAGGGCCGGTTTCGCTTCTGCTTAAGCACGAAGCGACCATCGGTCAGATCATTCTTGCCGCGGAGCAATATAGCTACCTGCTCAATGACCTGCTGCATTTAAGCGTCCAAGATGACGGGCGGTCAGCGATCGTCGAGTGGAATTTGGTCCCCGGGCTCCGCAGCCGGCCTGCGTCGACGCTCACTGCTGCAATAGCTTACAAAGCGATTTCGGAAGCGCTTGAATTCAGTTGGGATCCTGACTGCATGCATTTTCGAGACGGCACCCCCGAAAATCTGGCAACGTTCAAGCGCTTCTTCCGCTGTCGCCTCGAATTCGAAAGTGCTTTCGACGGCATGTCGTGTTCATCGGTTAACCTTCGCACGCCCAACCCGTTCGCCGATCCAAAGCTGGCTGCGTACGCTCGCGAACTACTCGATCTTCTGCCCGGCAATCTGAAGGGTCAGGCCACGGCCAAGACCAACAGCGCGATCCTTCTGATGCTCGACGAGGGAGACGTTTCGCTGGACCGTGCAGCTGAATGTCTCGGTCTGACGGCGCGGAGCCTGCAGCGCCGGCTGAAAGCTGAAGGCACATCATTCAATCAATTGTGCCGGAGTGCGCGGCGAGAACTCGCGATGCGCTACCTCGCTAACTCTACACTATCGGTGACGGCAGTTGCCGAGCTGCTCGGCTATTCACAGCTTGCGACCTTTGGCAGCTGGTTCCTCGAGGAATTTGGACTGACCCCTACGCAATACCGGCGCAACGCCCAGATCCTCGCTCGCTCCCGGTCGTCGCCGATCAGAACCCCGAAGGACGGCAAAGGACGCCAGCGCGCGCCTCCGAGATCGCCAGAGGTGCGACTAGTCCGCGAGATATGAACCGCTGAAACCGCCAATTTCCCTGAGCCGTCGCGGCTCGTGGATCGACAAATAATGCTGCTCCAAGCTGAGGATACCTTTGTCGCGCAATCCCTGGAGCAGGCGGTTCACGTAGATTGGAGTCATCCCCGTTGCGTCAGCAAGTTGGCTTTGCGTCAGGGGAAAATCGAACTCGTCGCCATCTGCCAGGCCAACTTGTCGCAAACGCTGATGGAGTTCGCACAACAGATGGGCGAGATGCTGGCGCTTGTCCCGCCGGCCCGTGCACGTCAGCCATTCGCGCAAAATGGATTGCTCACTGAGTGCAAGGCGGATCAAGGCTAGTCCGAGCTTCGGCTGGCGCTCGATTACGCCCAGGAGCGCCTTACGGTCTAAAAGAGCGACGCGGCCGCTGGTAATCGCGACGGCTCTCATCGACGTGCCGCCGGTGAGGCGTGACAGATCGCAAAAATCCCCCGGCAGGATGATGTCCGTGATTTGCTGAGAGCCGTCTTCAAGAATGTTGGTCCGAGCCGCCCAGCCTTCGATCAGGATGTGCAGGGACTGGCCGTCAGCATGGTCGACGATAGTCTGCCCACGCCGAAAGATCTGGGTGCGTTGATATGCTTCCGCCAACTCCGATCGCTCGATCAGTCCCAGGCTATTGCGGCCCAGTCTCTTCTGAAGCAATTCGACCCATTCAGCCTCTCGACTGCCATTGAGGGTCGCCGATAATATTCGGTCACCCCTCGGGTAACCGTTGATCTTGTCCATTCTGAGCACCTTCGGTTCGCCGGCTCAGCCTCCCTTGGGCGAGCACGTGCAGTTGCGCGCTTCCTAGCAGCTGCGCGTCGCCCGCATTCGTCCTTTCACGTCAGCAGTTCAGGGAATCGCGTCGCGGTGCGCTGCCCCCCGGTTTGCCCAATCGGCGGCAGCGCACTATCAGCCGCGCAAACTTCACCAGTTCCGAGTAACAGGGCATGACACTCAACATTTCCAGCTCGTTCGACGCGGGCAATATCAGCGTCGTCAGGCAGGACGGCGACAGCGTCGACCTGGAGATCGTCAAGGATCACCTCAGCGATTTCTACCAATGGTTCTACTTCCGCGTATCCGGCGCGGCGGGGCGTGAGGTCACGCTGCGCATCACCAATTGCGCCGGCTCGGCCTATCCGAATGGCTGGCCCGACTACAAAGGCGTGATGAGCCTCGATCGCGAGGAGTGGGTTCGGATCACTGAAACGAGCTACGCAAATGGCGTCCTGACTATGAAGCTGACGCCGCCGCAGGACGTAGTCTGGATCGCCTATTTCGCGCCTTACTCAATGGAACGTCACCACGACCTCGTCAGCCAGACGGCCGGCATCCCGGGCGTCGAATATCGTTCGCTCGGCAAGAGCCTCGACGGGCAGGACATCGACTGCCTGACGATCGGCAATGGGCCGCTCACCGTCTGGCTTTACGCCCGCCAGCACCCGGGCGAATCCATGGCCGAATGGTGGATGGAAGGCGCGCTCGAAAAGCTGACTGACGAGGACGATCCGGTCGCGCGCGTGCTCCGCAAGGAATGCACGTTCAACGTGGTTCCGAACATGAACCCGGACGGGTCGCGTCGCGGCCACCTACGCACCAATGCCGCCGGCGTGAACCTGAATCGCGAGTGGCACGCGCCCTCGGTTGAGAAAAGCCCCGAAGTTCTGTGCGTCCGCAACGCGATGGACGAAACCGGCGTCGACTTCGCGATGGACGTCCACGGCGACGAGGCGATCCCCGCCAACTTCCTCGCCGGATTCGAAGGCATACCGTCGCTGACGAACCGCCAGCTGCAGCTGTTCGGCAAGTTCGGGGAAACGCTCGAGCGCCTGTCGCCTGATTTCCAGCGCAGCCAGGGCTATGAGATCCCGGCGCCGGGGCAGGCCAACATGTCGATGTCCACGACCCAGCTGGCCGAGCGCTACGGCTGCGTGTCGATGACGCTGGAAATGCCATTCAAGGACAATTTCGACCTTCCCGACGAAGTCTATGGCTGGTCGCCGCAGCGGTCGAAATATTTGGCCTACGCCTGCCTCGACGCGCTCCACGCGATCCTGCCCGAGCTGACGAAGGGCGCGAAGCAGGACACTCGCGAGAAGGTCACCGCCTAATGCCGACGCTGGTGCTGCTGCGGCACGGCCAGTCGCAGTGGAATCTCGAAAACCGATTCACCGGCTGGTGGGACGTCGACCTCAGCCAGACCGGCGTCACCGAGGCGCGCATGGCAGGCTCACTGATGCGCGAGAAGGGCCTCGACTTCGACTGCTGCTTCACGAGTGTTTTGACGCGCGCGATCCGCACGCTTCACCTCGCGCTGCACGAGATGGATCGCCTTTGGCTTCCCGTCGCCAAGAACTGGCACCTCAACGAGCGCCACTACGGTGGACTGACCGGCCTCAATAAGCAGGAAATGATCGACAAGGTCGGGGCCGAGCAGGTGAAGGTCTGGCGCCGCTCCTACGACATTCCGCCGCCGCCGCTCGAGCTCGGCAGCGAGTATGACGTCTCGAACGACCGTCGCTATGCCGGCATCGACGCTCCGCTGACCGAGAGCCTCAAGGACACCATCGCCCGCGCCGTGCCTTATTACGAGCAGGAGATCGCGCCCGCGTTGACCGCCGGCAAGCGGGTGCTCGTGGCTGCGCACGGCAATTCGCTGCGCGGCATCATCAAATATCTGTCGAACATCAGCGACGACGAGATCGTCGGCCTCGAAATCCCGACCGGCAAGCCGATCGTCTACGATCTGCGCGACGATTTGAGCGTCGAGCGCCGCTACTACCTCGACGAAGCTTAGGCCGCCGCTTTCCGGCGGTACATTTCCTCGTCGGCGCGGGACATGACCAACTCGGCCGTGTCGGTCGCTTCGATCATGCCGACGCCGATCGCCACGCTCATCGGCAGCGAGAAGCCCTCGTGGATGACCTCGCACGCCGCGATCTGGTCGATCAGGCGCGCGGCGGTCTCGTGCGCGCTCTGCTCCTCGGCGCATTCGAGCAGGATGCCGAATTCGTCGCCGCCGATACGCGCGACCACGTCGCTTTTGCGAACGCCGGAGGCGAGCAGGTCCGCGACCTGGATCAGCGCCTGGTCGCCCGCCCGGTGACCGAACGTATCGTTGATGACCTTGAGGCCGTCGACGTCAACATAAAGCATTGCTGCCGTGGCGCCGTAGCGGCTGACGCGGGCTATCAGCCGCTCCAGTTCGCGCAGGAACCCGCGCCGATTCGGAAGGTCGATCAGGCTGTCCTGATGCGCCAGGCGATCGAGTTGCTCGACTCGCTCCTGCAGCTGCGCCACTTGACCGCGCAGACGGCTGATCTCATCGACTAACCGCTGCACATCCGCGTCATCACTTACCTGGTCAGACATTGCCCCCAGCCTGCCCCGTTGTGATGATGGTCATAGCGCGATTCCAAAGCCTTGAAAATGCAGCACCTTCAAGGGCCCGTTTGGACGAAAAGCCGGCACGGGCCTGATAGCCGCGTTGCCTAGCCCGATTCGCCCCCCTAAACGAGCCTCCACTCTTCCATTGTTTCAAGGCGGGACGATGACGGCTGGGCCTGTCGGGATCATCATGGGAAGCAGCTCCGACTGGGAAACCATGCGGCATGCGTCCGACACCCTGAACGCGCTCGGAATAAAGCATGAAAAGAAGGTCGTTTCGGCTCACCGGACGCCTCAGCGGCTTTACGATTATGCCTCCTCGGCGAAGGAGCGGGGCCTGAAGGTGATCATCGCCGGTGCGGGTGGCGCCGCGCATCTACCTGGAATGGCGGCGTCGATGACCTCGCTGCCGGTGCTTGGCGTCCCGATCGAAAGCCAGGCGCTGAAGGGCATGGATAGCTTGCTGTCGATCGTTCAGATGCCCGCCGGCGTACCGGTCGGAACCCTAGCCATCGGCAAGGCGGGCGCCATCAATGCCGCGCTGCTCGCCGCGGCCATCCTCGCGACGAGCGACGACGCGCTTGCGGCGAAGCTGGAGGCGTGGCGGGAACAGCAAACGGGATCGGTCGTCGAAGCACCTGAATGACGATTCCTCCGGGCAGCACGATCGGCATCATCGGCGGCGGTCAGCTCGGCCGCATGCTCAGCGTCGCGGCCGCCCAGCTCGGCTACAAATGCCACATTTTCGACCCGCATGACGCGCCCTGTGCGACCGACGTCGCGGCGCACTTCACCCGCGCCGCCTTCAACGACCGGGAGGCGATTGAGCGCTTCGGGCAGAGCGTCGACGTCGTCACCTACGAATTCGAAAACCTCGCCGTGGAGCCGTTGCAAGGCCTCGGCGACAAGCTGCGGCCCGGAGCCAAGTCGCTTGCTGTGGCGCAGGACCGCGGATCCGAAAAGAGCTTCATCGAGAAGTGTGGGGGGCGCGTCGCGTCGTGGCGCGAGGTCTTGTCACTAGAAGAAGTCCACGCGGCGGTTGGTGAGCTCGGCTTGCCGATTGTCCTCAAGACCCGCCGTTACGGATATGACGGCAAGGGGCAGGCATGGATCCGTGCGGTCGACGAAGCCGAAGAAGCCTGGAAATCGATCAGCGAAGAGCCCGCGGTGGCCGAATCCGGCGTCGATTTCGCGGCCGAATTCTCCGTCATCATCGCCCGCTGGCAAGATGGGCGATACGCGTTCTGGGATTCGGCGGAGAACGAGCATCGCGACGGTATTCTGCGCCGTTCCACCGTCCCAAGCAGCGAAACGGTCGCGCTCCAAATTGCCGAGGCGCGCGAGGCTGCGCTGCAGATCGCCGAAGCGCTTGGCCACATCGGCGTGCTCACGGTGGAATTCTTCGCCAGCGAAAACGGACCGGTGGTCAACGAGATCGCTCCGCGCGTTCACAACAGCGGCCATTGGACGATCGAAGGTGCGATCACCTCACAATTCGAGCAGCATATCCGCGCGATCTGCGACCTTCCGCCAGGCGCGACGGATCTCTCCGGCAGCGGCGCAGTAATGGACAACCTTATCGGCGGCGACCTCGACCGCTGGCCGCAACTGGTCGCGGAAGAAGGCGCGCACGTCCATATCTACGGCAAGGGCGAAGCGCGACCCGGCCGAAAGATGGGCCACGTCACCCTCGTCCGCCGCTAAACGCGCACCCCTTCGATCCTCCACGCCAGTACTTCGCCCGCAGCGAGCAGCAATTCCGGCTGCGCAAGCCTGAATTGCTCGCGCAGCGGCTCCAGCCAATCGTCAATCGCCGCCGGAGCAACGCAACTTCCCTCGAGCGCCGCCGACAGCGTCCTGTCAGGCGCGAGTGCATCCATCACCGCGCTCCATATCTGACGGCGCTGGTCGTCCGTCCCCATTGAACGGGACGCCAGGCAATTGGCCGCGAACATGACGGTCTGGTCGTCCGGGAAGCTATCGCGAATACGGACCAGGCACGGAATGTTGCGGGCCAGGAACGCACGCTGGGCTCGCGCGCTGCCAAGCTCGTCCAGCGCTTCGCCATGCGCTCGCTCGCGGCGGACGATGACGCTCGCCGAATGGTGCACGACTAACGACATGCGCGCGCCGGGGCGAAGAACGCGGGCGAGTTCCTTCGTGGCGATCGGGACGTTGCTGTATTCGAAGCCGAACTGGCTGATCGCCGCGTCCAGGCTCGCGTCCGCGCGCGGGAGCTCTTCGGCACGCGTTTCGCCCCAAATCTCGATCTGGGGATGCGGCGATCCTTGCACGCGCGCGGTGTCGATCCCCACCACCCGAATATCGCCGCGGGCGCTGGCTAGGCTGCGCGCCGCGGCACCTTTGCCGCAGCCGATGTCCAGGACCGTCGCGGCAAGGGGAAGCTTGGCCGCAAAAGCCTGCCAATGATTGCTGAGGGCTTGCCGGACGGCGGGAGACGCACCCTGCAGGCAGCGCGAATCCGGACTTTGCTCGTCCCAGAATGCCGTCCAGGCGTCGGCGTGGTCGCCCTTCCTGATGCTGGCGAAACTTCCCATTGGCTGTTCAGGCGCGGCGGAGAGACGCGGTACGCGGCTCGTCGGGGATCGCGCCCAGCCACCGGCCGGCAAGCGCGATGACCAGCCCGACGCCGACCATATGCACGATCAGTTCCGTCCAGCGCACCGTCCGTAGGTCGCCGGGGAAATTCGACGCGGGAACGACGATCCAGCGCATCGCGAAGTAGATGGCGGCGCCGTACAGCAGGCCCGCGACGACAAGGTTCTGCCGCACCTGTCGGAGGGACCGCGCGGCTGCGATGAACAGCACCGCCATCACGATCGTCATGGCGAAATGGAGCAATGCTCCAAGCACGGCCGTCGCTGTCCCGCCCTCGAAGGCTGCGCGATCGAACAGGCCGCTGGCGACCGACTGAAGCACCCTTGCTGCGCTGACGCCCTTCGCCGCGCTTGCGACGATGGCGTAGGTGATGTCGATCGCGCCCGCCACGACTCCCCCAATGAGGGCAGCCCGGATCACGCGGGGGCCCGTTGATCCGGCAATGTTTCGCATCGGCTGCCCTCCTTGGGAGGCGGCCAGTGTCCAACTGAGAGGAGCGCGGATGAACCGGCTTGCTGTCGGGCTGCAAATGCTCGCAGCTAAACGTTCCTGATGTCGCCGAACGTCGGTTCTTAGCAGCCGAATGGCAATCGACAGCGGCTCGGCGGCAGCGCAAATTGCGGCGCATGAAAAGCCTGGCTGTCGATCCTGCTGTTCACGTGGCCGACAAGTTCGCGCTCGACGATAGCGCGCGTGGTCTCAGGACGCGGCGCACACGTGCCTTGCTGTGGCTGACGCTGATCTTCTGGGGCTCGAATCTTGTTCTACTGACGCTCGGCACCGCATTGTCCCGCAACCCGCATTTGCTCGAGCTAACGGGAATGCGGGTCGTCGCGACCGTCGCCGGCCTCGGTCTGTGCTTCCTTATCCACCTGCTGTTGCGGCGTCCCGGCCTGTCGACGACGCGCAAGCGGCTGATCGCCCTTGTCATCGTCGCGCCAATCGCCGCGGAAACGTTCGCCTGGACCAGCTTTTTCGCCGAAGCGTCCGTGGAGCCGGCCCTGCGAAGCGTTCAGATCACCGGCAGCGCAGTCATCCGCACCATCTCCTTCTGGACCTGGTTCTTCCTCGCCTGGTCTGGTCTCTACCTCGCCGTGACCTACAGCTTCGACCTTCGCGAGGAGCAGCAGCGATCCGCCGACCTTCGCGAGCGCGAGCATGTCGCGCAGCTCCGCGCGCTGCACAGCCAGATCAACCCGCACTTCCTATTCAACAGCCTGAACTCGGTGTCCGCGCTGATCCTCGACCGCAAGGTCGAACAGGCCGAGGAAATGGTCGGAAAGCTTGCGCGCTTCCTGCGCCTCGGCCTCGCCGCCGATCCCACCGAGAAGATCGCGCTCGCCGCGGAGATCGGGCTGCAGCGCGCCTATCTGGAGATCGAGCAACTCCGATACTCGGACCTCCGCATCGATATCAGTGTGCCGGATGCACTCGAGGGCGCGCGCGTCCCCGCGCTGATACTGCAGCCAATCGTCGAGAACGCGGTGAAATATGGCGTCGCCGGAGCACCGCCGCCGGCGACCATCGCGATCGACGCTAGCGCTGAAGGCTCACAGTTAATCCTGAAGGTGCGCGACAGCGGCAAGGGCGGCGGCAAGACCGGCACGGGGATTGGCCTCGCCAACATTCGCCAACGTCTCCAGCTCATCTACGGCGCGGAGAACGCGGATCTGCACGCTGGTCCCGTCGCAGACAGCGGTTTCGAGGTCGCGCTTACCCTGCCGCTGGAGCTTGCGTGAGCCCGCTGCGCGTTCTCAGCGTCGACGACGAGACTCTCGCGCTTCGCCGGCTCAGCCTCTTGCTGCGCGCCATCCCCAACATCGACCATGTCGGCGAAGCTGGCGGCTGTGCCGAGGCGCTTACAAAGATCGATCTGCTCAGCCCCGACGTCGTCCTGCTCGACGTGAAGATGCGCGACGGCAACGGGTTCGAGGTGGTCGAGGCGATCAGCCGCCGCGCCAATCCGCCGGCCGTCATCTTCGTCACCGCCTTCGAGAATTTCGCGGTCCGCGCCTTCGACAGCGCGATCGCCGACTATTTGCTGAAACCCGTCGAGCGCGCGCGCCTGTCGCAAGCGCTCGCCCGCGCCGGGCAGCAACTCCGCGCCACCGATGCCGAACAGCGCGTCGCCGAGCTTCAGGAGATCATCCGCAACCTCCGCTCCGGCGCGGAGAGCGGCGACAGTCCCTTCGACACCGAATTCTGGCTCAAGAGCTCGGCAGGCATCGTTCGCGTACCGGTCGACGCCATCGATTTCGTAAGCAGCGAAGACGATTATGTCGCGATCCATACGGCGACTGGATCGCACCTCATGCGCGGATCGATCCGCCGGTTCGAGGATCGCATCGAGCCCGACCTTTTCGTCCGCATCCATCGCCGCTGGCTCGTCCGCAAGTCAGCCATCGCCGAGGTGCGCAAGGCGAAGCTCGGCAGCGCCGAGGTCGTGCTTCGCAACGGCAAGCGACTCCCTGCCGGCCGCGTCTACGTAAAGCAGCTGCGCCAGCTGATCGAAGGCAGCGCCGCCCGCAACTGATCGCTTAGGGCGCTTCCACCACCTCGATGGGCATGCCGAGCTTGTCGAGCTGCGGCCGGATCTTGGCCGCGTCGCCGACGACGATCCACGTGAAGCCCTTTGGGTCGAGTGCAGCGCGCGCGGCCTGGTCGAGCGAAGCGACGGTCTGCGCGCGATAACGCGCAGCGAGCGTCTCGTAATAATTATCGGGTCGCTTCAGCACATCCATGCTCATCATCGCGCTCAGCAAGGAACCGGCGGTCTCGAACTGGCCAGGCAGGCGGTTGATGTTGTTGGCGATGGTGCGGTCGCGCTCCTCCTCGGTAATACCCTTAGTCGTCAGGAACGAGACGATGTCGGCATTCATCGCGGCAAGCGCCTCGCCGGTACGATCCGCCTGAACCGGCGCCGACACGACATAAGGCACGGCATGCTCGACGACCGAGGAGTCGCCGCTGACGCCGTATGACCATCCCTTGGTCTCGCGAAGGTCCATGTTGAGGCGTGACAGGAATGTGCCGCCGAGCACGTCGTTGGCGGTATCGAACGGCACGACGTCCGCCCGCGGATCGATCGGCAGCAACTGTCCGCCGACGATACTCGACTGCGGCGAACCCGGACGGTCGATCAGCAGGATCTTCGGCGCCGTCGCGCGCGCAGGTGTGGCGATGAAGGTCTTCACACCCTTCGGCGTGGCGGGTGGGGCCCATTTGCCGAAACGGGCCTCGAGCAGAGGCTGAACTTCGGCAAGCGGCTTGTCGGACACGATGAAGATCTTCGCCGCGTCGGGACGCAGCCAGCGCTGCTCGAAGTTGACGAAGTCCGCCCGGCTGAACTTCTCGATCGCCTTGGGGTCGCCCGGCGGACCGCCGTAAGGGTGGTTGGCGCCATAAAGCACCGTCGGCAGCAGCCGGTTGGCGACGCGCGTCGGGTCCTTCTGCTCCTGCGCGATGCCGGTCAGCCACTGCGTGCGAAGCCGGGCGATGTCGTCATCGCGGAATGCCGCGTCCTTCACGACATCGTCCATCAGGTCGAGCGACGGCGCGAGGTTTGGCGTCAGCGCATTCAGCATGACGTACGACCGGTCTCCAGCATTGGTCGCGCTGACATCGGCGCCCAGCCGCTCTTCCGTCTCTGCCACTTCCTGCGAAGTCAGCTTCGACGTTCCTTCGTCGAGCAGGTCCATCGCCATCGACGCGAGCCCGCGCTGTTGAGGCGAGTCCGACGCCGACCCGGCATCGAACGACATCGAAATCTGGGTCACCGGAACCGTCGTGCGCTGCGCGTAGACGACCGGCATCCCGTTCGACAGTTGCGTATGAACGATCGGCGGGAAGTCGAGGGCGGCAAGCTGGCCGACCGGCGGGATCTGGCGATTACCCTTCACGACGCCCGCTTCCTTCGGCGCCGGCTTGACCTCGGCCGTCTTGGCTTCGTCGTAGGCAGGCCGCTCACCGGGCGCGAGCGTGATTGTCAGTGCGGGCCGCCGCAGCCATTGCTGCATCGCCGTCCGCACTGCCTCCGGCGTGATCGCGGCATAGGTAGCAAGCGTCTTCTTGTAGAAGTCGCTGTCGCCCGCGTAGACCTGTCCCTCGGCGAGCGTTTGGCCCTTGCCCGAGAAACCGCCGACCTTCTCGAGCCCGCGAATACGGCCCGACACTTCGCTCATTACCGCGCGCTGGACTTCGTCCTTCGTCGGCCCCTTTGCGATATAATCGGCCATGATCTGGTCGAGCCGCTTCGACACCTTTGCGGGATCGACGCCGGGCGTCACATAGGCGCTGACGTTGAACATGCCCGCGCGCTGAAGCGGCGACAGGCTTGCGCTGACCGCAACGGCGATCTTCTCGTTGCGCACCAGCATCTTGTCGAGGCGCGAGCTGGCAAGTCCGCCAAGCACCGACGCACCGATGTCGAGCGCGGCCAGTTGCTTGTCCAGCAAGCCCGGCACCGGCCAGTAGCGCTGGATGATTGTCATCGCGACATGGTCCTTCATCGCGACCGACACCGGCTTGGTCAGCCGGGGGACGCTTGCCATCGCCGGGTGATTGACCGGCCCAGCGGGGATCGCGCCGAAATATTTCTCGACCAGCGGCCGCGCTTGCGCCTCGGTGACGTCGCCCGCAAGCACCAGCACCGCGTTGTTGGGTCCGTAGCGGTCGCGGAACCACTGCTTCACGTCCTCAAGGCTCGCCGCGTCGAGGTCGGCCATCGAGCCGATGGTTGTGTGGTGATAGGGGTGTCCGGGCGGGAAGAGCTTTCCGAACAATTCGTACTGCACGAGCCCGCCCGGGCGGCTGTCGCCTTGGCGCTTCTCATTCTGCACGACGCCGCGCTGGTTATCGATCACGCCCTGCGTCACCGCGCCGAGCAAATGGCCCATGCGGTCGCTTTCCATGAACAGCGCGCGCTCGAGCGCCCCGGTGGGGACCGATTCAAAATAGTTGGTGCGGTCGTAGGAGGTGGTGCCGTTGTAATCCGTGGCGCCGACCTGCTGCAGATAGGTGAAATAGTCGCCCGGCAGATTCTCGCTGCCGTTGAACATCAGATGCTCGAACAGATGAGCGAAGCCGGTCTTGCCCTTGGGCTCGTCCTTCGACCCGACATTATACCAAACGGCGACCGAGACGACGGGCGCCTTATGGTCTTCATGGACGATGACAGTGAGGCCGTTCGCCAGCTTGAAGCTGGAATGCGGAATCGAGACCTGACGGACGAGGGTCGGGATCGGGACCGACTTCCCCGGTGCAAGAGTTGGGGCCGACAGGGCAGGGGCGGTCAGCGATGTCGCCGCGACCAGCAGGGCGACGCGTCCAAATCCGTGCATGTTTTGGCTTTTCTCCGGCGAAATCAGTTCCCGTGGCGACGCGAGAACTTAGCCGCGCCGCCGCTTAGCGCAACGGCGGTGCGCCTGCCGGCATGGATTTTCGATGAATGAAGCGGCCAGGCTTAGATGCAGCTGTCGATTGCCGACAGCAGACGGGTGCGCGCAGCGTCGTCGTCCGACGCGGCCTCGACACGGATCACGCGCGTCACGCCGCGATCCGCGACATCGACGTAATAAGGCGAACGCACGTTGGGCGCGCCAGCGTTGGAGAAGGTGCCGCCGCCGCTTTCCTTGGGAATGAACGACCAGGGCGTCGAAGCGCGATCCTGAGATTCGGCGAAGCAACGTATCAGCGGGTCAGCGGCCTTGGTCGTGGTCCGGATATCGCCTCCCGCAGGAGCAGCGAACGCCGGTCCAGCCATGGCTGCAATAATGGTTAAGCAAAGATGTTTTCTCGCCACCGAAATCTGCCTCCGCACGATGCAAATCCTCCCGGATCTGCTTGCCTTAACTTAAATCGAACGCCAACATGGTCAACGCTTGGTTACCCATATTGGCTGCCTTGCCTGTGCTGGTGAAGCAATTCCGCTGATTCCGCTGCTCCACATTGGGGCAGCGTTTAATCGGAAGTTGATGCGGAACCTTAATCAGTAGTTAATCGTCGTAACGCGTAGGATTGGCGCCCGCGCCGAGTTTGACCACAGGGGCGACGCAAAAGATGAAGAGCGTGAGGACGCACAGGCGAAAGGCAGTAGTCGGCCGAAAGCCGATCCTGCGCGGCCGTCGTCCGCTCGTGATGACGACTGCCGGCGCGTTATTGCTCGCTTTCGGATCCGCGCTGTCGCTGGCCACTTTCGCCCGCGTCGATCTCGCCGACGCGGCGACCGATCGCGCGAAGAGCTTCATGGAAATGCTGAGCGACCGTTCGCCGGGGGAACGCACGCAAGCGCAACTGACCAAGACAAAGCATCACCGTGTCCTCGCCGAGCGTGAGACGCCCGAGGTTCCCAAGGTGCTGTCGGCCGTCCTCGCGACGCCCGCGCCGCCGCCGATCGTGCAGGCGGCGATGGCACCGGTGCCAACTCCAGAACTGCTGGCGTTTGCGGCTCCGCCGATCGGGCTGCCGATCCTGTCGACGCCCGGCGGCAACGTCATCGTCCCTGGCGGCGGCGGTTGCTGCGGAGGCGGCACCGTGACCCCGCCGGACACACCTCCAGAGAAGCCGCCCGTGATCCCCGCAGTTCCCGAGCCGGGCACATGGCTGACCATGCTGTTCGGCTTCGGCTTCATCGGCTGGGCATCGCGCCGCACTCGGTCGCGCGCGGCCCAGTTCGCGACGAGCTAAGATGCGCTTAGAGGCAGTCCTCATCGCCGTCCTCGGCTTAGCCGGCGGCGGCGCGGCCGCAATTTCGCTGCCTCAGGCGCTGAAGCCAGCCATGCCCGTCCATGCTGCTGTTACCGCGCCCGCGCTGATGCCCGGGCGCGTTGTTGTAACGCCGGCCGATCTGCATCAGGCGATGGCCTCGGGTCTGCTCGATCGCCCGGTCAAGACAATGCTCGATGTCCGCTCCCCGCTGACCTACGGCGAGTTCCGCTGGGACGAGAAAGGCGTGCCTGCCGGCCCGACCTGGGTGCGCATCGACCTCAAATCGCAAATCATCTCCGTCTTCCGTTCAGGGCATGAAATCGGTACAGCCGTCATCCTCTACGGCGCGGAATCGAAGGAGACGCCGGTCGGCAAGTTCCCGATCCAGGCGAAGCTGAAGGACCATCATTCGGCGACATACGACCAGGCGCCGATGCCCTACACCTTGCGCCTGACCGGCGACGGCGTCTCGATCCACGGCAGCAACGTCCGCTGGGGCTATGCTACCCACGGCTGCATTGGCGTCCCACTCGCCTTCGCGGCGAAGCTCTTCAGCGTGGTGAAGGCCGGTGACGATGTCGTGATCCTTCCCGGCAAGGCGCCGGCGAAGGTGTAGGCGTTCAGTCCGGCACCATCGGCGCCGTGACCATCCAGCTCTCGATCATCTTGCGTTCGTAAGACGACAGCGGCCGGCAGGCGAGGCCGGGCCGCTTGTAGCTTGATTCCATCTTGGCCCGCGGCGCGGGGACGTAGCGAAGCACTTCCTCGGGACCCAGCGGACGCTCGAACTTCAGCCCGGCATAGCGGCCCTGGACCCAAACGACTTGGGCCGACAGCTTCAGGTCGTTGCGTTCGAACCGCGTCATCGTGCCTTCCTTCGGCAGGCAATCGCCCTCGATCAGGGCGCCATCTTCAGAGAAGTTGCGGATCTTCACCTGCTTCCGGCGGCGAAGCACCTCGACCGTTCCAGCAAGGAGAACCGGCGCGCGGTGCGAGCGGCGATCGGGCGCGGCGCCCTCGCTGCTGTCGGCTTCCGCCTGCTTCTCGAACTGATTGCTCCAATCCATCGCCTGGTTCTTCTAGTGCTTGAGGAAGCCTTCGAGCTCGTCATTGAGCTCGTTGAGCGACAAACGATCCCAGCGGTCGGGTTCGGGCGCGCCAGCGCGCATGCTCTTCAGAATATGCGACGGCGGCTGCCATTTGGACGGCGCAACGCGCGGCCGCGACTTGGCGAGCGCCGACAGGTCGAACGGCTCTTTGAAAGTCAGGCCGACCTGGTCGCCGATCGACCATGCGACGACGCCGAACACGGTGCCGGCTTCACCAAGGTCGAGCAAAGGCTCCGCGCCCGGCTCGATCTTCAGCGACGTTTCGATCGTAGCGCCCATTTGCGAAATATTGCGTAGCCTGACCGGCGTGCTTTCGTAATCGTAGTGGAGCGTACCCGACCAGATCAGCGGATGGCGGCGGTCGCTGCGCTGGTCGTCGATCGTCTCAGCGGGTTTGACCTCGTCCTGCTTTTCGCACGCCCGGTATTGAACTTCGGGGAAGTTCTGCTTGATCACTTCGCGGAGAACCTGTGCCTGCTCGTTGGCCGAGCAATCGAGGTGAGTTTCATGCGCGAATTCGAGGCCTGCGCGTCCGTCTTTCACCCACAGCACCGAACATTCGATCGTACCGTTCGGTCCCAGGTGCAGTTCCAGCCGGTCCCACGGCACCAGCTTGACGGTCGTAGAGATCATCGCGCCGCCGCCTGAAACGTTGACCAACTGGACCTCGCGCGACTTGTTCTTGTGCGTGACACGCGCGCTCTTGTCGATAACGCGATGGCGGTCTTCGCCGCGCGAGTTGATGCGATGACCCGCCTCACGCGGCATCTCCACGCTGTCCAGATTGCCGGCCTTGGCGCCCTTGGGCTTCTTGGTCCCCAAAATCGGGTCTTCTACAAGCGGCGAGCCGCCGAAAATCTTCGCACGAATATTCATGCACACACGCTCCGTGATCACGCACGGCGCTTATGGCGCAAACATCGTTACCGAATGGTGCACTATGGACGGTAAATCGCCGTGTTGGTCAGGCGTTAGCCACGTCGACGATCGCCTTCGCGAAATCGCGCGGCGCTTCCTGCGGAAGATTATGTCCGATGCCGCCCGTCACCGTCCGGTGTTCGTACCTACCCGTGAACTTCGCGCGATATACCTCGGGTGCAGGATGCGGCGCGCCATTGGCATCGCCTTCCATGGTGATTGCAGGCACGCCGATGGTCGGCGAGGTCGCAAGTCTGCTCTCGATCTCGTCGAACCGGCGCTCGCCATCTGCAAGGCCAAGCCGCCAACGGTAATTATGGATGACGACTGCGACGTGGTCCGGGTTGTCGAACGCCGCCGCCGAACGATCGAATGTGGCGTCGTCGAACCGCCATTGCGGGGATGCCAGCGTCCATATCAGCTTCGAGAAAGCGCGCCGGTTCTGCTCATAGCCGAGCCGCCCGCGCTCGGTCGCGAAGTAGAATTGATACCACCATTGCAGCTCGGCCTTCGGCGGCAGCGGCTGCTTGCCCGCGTCCTGGCTCCCGATCAGATAACCGCTGACCGCCACCAGTCCCGCTACGCGCTCCGGCCACACAGCCGCAACAATGTCCGCCGTACGCGCGCCCCAATCGAACCCACCCAGAATCGCGCGCTGCAGCTTCAATGCGTCCAGCAGCGCCACGAGATCGCTCGCCAGCGCAGCCGGCTGTCCGTTACGCATGGTCTCCGCCGATAGGAATCGCGTCGGGCCGTATCCGCGCAAATAGGGCACGATCACTCTGAACCCCTGCATTGTCAGCAGCGGCACCACCTCGTCGAAGCTGTGGATGTCGTACGGCCAGCCATGAAGCAGCACGACTGGTCGGCCGTCAGTCGGGCCGGCGTCCCCGAAAGCGACGTCGAGGTCGCCGGCTTTCACCTGTTTCAGCGCGGCCGGTAGGGCGGGGGATACAGTCACCGTTCGACCGATTGCGCCAGTGCTAACCGCCGTTGCGGCGGCGACAACGAACAGTCTTCGATCCATTGCCTGCCCCGCAATTTCGAACATTCCGACACGACGGATCACGGTACGACTGCAGCCCAAGCCTGACTCAACGCAGCGACCTGAAGCCTTCACGAACGTCTTCCGTCCAGAATTGCGGTTGCTCCCATGACGCGAAGTGGCCGCCCTTCGGATGACGCTTGTAATAGATCAGCTTCGGGAAGGCGGCTTTGGCCCAGCTCTCCGGAACCTGGTAAAGTTCCGTCGGGTTCGCGCTGATGACGACCGGGATCCTGATCCCTTGCGGCTTGAAGAATGCCAGCTTGTTTTCCCAGTAAAGCCGCGCGGACGACACGGCCGTTCCCGTCAGCCAGTAGAGCGTGATATTGTCGAGAATATCGTCGCGGGTCAGGCCTTCTTGCGTGCCGTCGAACACCCGCGCAATCAGCTCGTAACTTTCCTTGTCATGGTCGAGGATCCAGGCCGCCAGTCCGATCGGCGAATCCTCCAGCGCGTATAGCGTCTGCGGCCGAAGGGTCATTTCCTGCGCGTATCCCAGGCCCTTGCTGAAGAAGAATTTCAGCTGGTCGAGTGCATAATTCTCGTCGGGCGACAAGTTGGCCGGCGTCGGGCCGCCCTGAATGGCCGCGAAGATTTCTGGCGGCACCGCCGAAGGCATGTTCAGATGGACGCCGAGCACGTGATCGGAGTGATTGACCGCCAATTGTTCGGTGACGGGGTCTCCCCAATCGCCGCCGGACGCGACGAACTTCTTGTAGCCGAGGCGGTCCATCAGCGCCGCCCATGCCCGCGCAATGCGCACCGGCTCCCAACCAAGCTCGGTCGGCTTTCCGGAAAAGCCGTAGCCGGGCAGCGACGGGATCACGACGTCGAAAGCATCTTCCGCTTTGCCGCCGTGCGCGGTGGGATTGGTGAGCGGATCGATGATCTTGAGCTCTTCGATGATCGACCCCGGCCATCCGTGCGTGATGATGATCGGAAGGGCATTTGGCAGCTTCGACTTCACGTGGATGAAATGGATGTCGACGCCGTCGATGTTGGTAACGAACATCGGTAGCGCGTTCAGCCGCGCTTCGACCTTCCTCCAGTCATATTGGTCCGCCCAATAAGCTGCGAGCTTTTGCATGGTCGCAAGCTGCACGCCCTGCGTGTCGTCCGGCACCAGCTCCCGGGTCGGCCATCGGGTCGCGCGTACGCGTCGTTTCAGGTCGGCGAGCTCCGCGTCGGAGGCATGATATTTGAACGGCCTGATCGACGGATCGTCCGCAGGTGCGAAGCTCGCGGCTGCGCCGATGATGGCGCGCGAGCCCGCTGCTGAACTGGCATCGCTTGGTGCCGGCGCCGGGCTCAGGGTTTCCCCGCTCGGCCCGCCCGGCGAACCCGGCGCGGCGTCAGCGGCGGTCGCCGGAAGCATCAACATCAATGCGCCGACGAAAGCGGAGGAGAGAAGGTGGCGACGGACGACCGACGGACATGGCCCGGGCATAGGGGTCTCCTGTTCGATAGAGCGGGGAAGGACGCTGTAATCGGCCGCAGGAGAACGCCGTACGCAACATACTGGCGGTCGCGGAGCCATTGCTCCGCGCCGTCCGAGTCGGTCAAATCAAATTAAACTGCTTTAATTAGGCGGGCATGCCGCCTGGGCCGATGACCCTGACGCCATTGTCGGCCCACTCCTGGTCGACGTCGACTTCGAGCGATGCCCAATCGTCGCGGGTGCGGCATTGGATGGTTTCCATCCGGCTGCCGATGATCGGATCGACACGCAGGCAATAGCGCGCGTCCGCGGGCGCGCTCGGCGCAACTGACGCTGGCGCCACTTCTGGCTGCGCCCTGAGCGGCGAACTTGCGGCGACGATGCCCAAAGTGATCAGCGGAAGCTTATGGTTCATGACCTTCTCTCCTTCTTTGCGTTGTCGATCAGCGGGGCGACGCCATCGCTCCCGGGTCGGACGGCTCCTGGTTGGCGATGCGCTGCACGCTTTCGAAATCGTGCCGCTGAACCTCGCGGCGCTCTTGCCACTCGAGCACTGTGAGGCACACTTTCTCGATGGCGAGCCTGCTGCCCGTTCGCTCCACCTTTTCGCAGATGATCTTGTTAAGATCGTTCTCCGGCAGCGGCGGCGGCTTCACGGAAGCATTCGCATTTTCGATGCTGACGGTTTGCGCCGTGGCCACAATCGGCGCGCAGAGGATGATAGCCGCAAAGACGGTACGCATCATGGGCCGACTCCCTCGTTTTAGGGAGGCCCGCAATATCACGAAACGCAGCACAATGATGCAGTTTAGGACTTGCCCACGAGCTCGGCATACCAATCACGGTACGGTGAATTGCGAATGAGCCGGCGATTGAGGTCGGGGGCACCGTCGTCCCACCAAACCGACCCACGCTCCCCTAGTGCGCGCTTCGCTTCGTCGACGTCATTGCGTGCCTGCGCCAGTGCCTCCCCATCGCCACGGGCGTGCCGGATCGCACGGCGCGCCAACATTAGCTTCTTCACTAAAGCCTCGCGAGTTTCCGCCGACAGACTTGGGATGGAAGCGCGCCACAGCCGGGGCCCGGCACGGCCCTCAACAACGATGTAACGCTTGTCAGGCGTACGGGGAGGCTCGGCTGGCACCGGACCCCAACGCGCTCAGGCCTGGCCTAGCTCCCGCAGAAGGTCGGTAAACCAGCTCACGGTTGGGTCGAACGGCTTACCGCCGGCAATGCGCTCGAACTCGATCACGCGCAGCTCATCGCCGCGCTCCTCGTCCTGACCAACCACGCCGGACTCACCGCGCAGCGCCGCATCGACCGCAAGCGTGGTGCATTCCCGGATCAGCGCCAGGTCGGCGTCGTTGGGGGCCGCCGACCGCGCGAAATATCCGCTCTTCTGGACCAGCACCTTGTCGGCGCCGAGCTCGGCCGCGAATTGCTTGGCGAACCATTGGCCAGGGTTGACCTTGTCGAGTTGGACGTGGCCGAACGGGTCACGCGGCACGTCCTCGCCCGCAGCCTCCATCGCCGCGACGATCTCACTCACGCCGGCGCCTTCCGAAATGAACAGGTTCACGCCGTCCTGCGTGTCCATGATCGTGCGCAGCCGCTTCGCTTCCTCGGCGATGTCGAACGGCCGCTCGGGAACGAACACCGCATGCGCATCCCAGCGTGCGGCACTGTTCTCAAGCCATTCGGCAAAGTTCGCGCCCTTGACCCACCGGTGGTGGGCAAGCGCGGTGGCCGCGGTGAGCCAGCCACTGTGACGTCCCATGACCTCATGCACGACCAGCATGCGCGGGTTAGACGAATGTTCGGCGATGATGTTGCGCGCGTAGATCGCGCCTTGCTCGGCGGCCGTCCACGCGCCGAGTGACTGACGGATCGGAACGACATCATTGTCGATCGTCTTGGGCAGTCCGACGACCGTAAGCTGATAACCGTTGCGGCGCAGGTAGGCGGCAAGGTCGGCGGCCGTGCCGTTGGTGTCGTCGCCGCCGATCGTGTGAAGAACGTGAACGCCGTCGCGGCTCAGCTGCTCGGCGGCCACGTGCAACGGATCCTGGCCTTCCTTCACCAACCCGCGCTTCACGCAGTCCTTGACGTTCGTCAGCTTGACCCGGCTGTTCCCGATCGGGCTCCCGCCGAAGGCGTGAAGCCGACCCGCCACGGCTCGCACAGCGTCGGTTACCTCGACGCTGTCGCCGGTCAGAAGGCCGGCATATCCGTTGCGATAGGCGATGATCTGCACGTCCGGCGCGATCTCGCTGTACCGTTCGATCAATCCGCCGACGGCGGAAGACAGGCAAGGCGCCAGACCGCCCGCCGTGAGCATGGCTACTTTCGTCACTGACATGCGGCCTCTCTGCCAACTCGCCGCGTTCGCCGCCAGAGCGTCGTTCGTCTTTCTTCCGCGACTCTTGACGACAAACGCAATTCCGCTTCGAACGCGGCTTCGATCGAAGCGGCGAGAGGCCAATGAAGCTTATCTTCACCAAGCGCGGCGGAAAATATGACGACCTCGCGATCGAGCGCGAGGGGCGGCTGACCGAGACGATCAAATGCCCGAAGCAGGGCATCATCCCGCACGACATGATTCATTATGCCATCGAAAGTACGCTCGCCCATCGCGGCTTCCTCACGATGGTCGCGGAAGGAGAGGCTGCGAGCTTCACAACGACCGGCGGCGACGCCGAAGAAGCGGTCGAGCGGCTGGTCGAGAACTTCCAGGCGGAGATGTGGGGCGGGCGCGTGCCGGCGGAGGAGTTGCTCGCGAGCTACGAGTTGGCCTGCGACGCTCGCGGCCATCCGGCCGCGCCTGTGTCGGTTGCGGACGTCGAAGCGATCCGCGCGAGGCTCGACGACCTATCGGAAAAATGGGCTGCGGTGCCGCTGAACGGCTCGTTCACGGTAGAGCTCTAATTTCGACTTTGTACCGCTGACTCGCGCCGGCCAAAACAGATGGCCCCGCCATTGAGCCGAGGCCTTCGTTCCAAAGTGCAAAGCTCAGCGCGTAGGCGGTGGCGGGACGGGGGATACGCCGCCGAGCTGGGTGACCAGCTTCCTGTAGGCGTCGAGATAGGCGAGGACGATAATCTGGCCGATCTCCGTATTCTCGTAGCCGCCGCCGCCGGCGGCTGCGAAGCCGCCCCACCAGCCGGCACCGCCGCCGACAGCGAAGCTCAGGTCGCGCTTGCGGAAATAACCTTCGGTCAGCGCTTCTTCCTCGGTCGTGCGGGCGTTGACGAGCGACAGCGTAACGTTGGCTTCGCCCTTCTTGACGTTGATTCCGCCGGCCAACGACCCGACGGTGTGACCCCATCCGCCGAACAGGCCGCCGATCGCGCCGGCGGCCGCGCCGACGCTGCTCCCGCCGCTATTTTGATTGGCGGTCACGATATCCGGCTGCAGGAAATAATCCGCTGCCTTCACCTGGCCCGCGCCCATGTTGGAGCCCTTCTGCAGCTCACCCTGCTCGGCCATGGCGCGTTCCATCGCCCGGCTGCGCATCGCGCCGCCGCGGTTGACCATGGTGAAGCAGCCGGACTGCGCCACGAAAACCTTGATAATCGCTTCGGGGCTGCCGAGGTTCAGCTCGCGCCACCACTGATTGTCGGGCTCGACGATCGCCAGCGTTCCGATCCTGTGCGTGCAAACCGGTATCTGCGCCTGGCCGGCCGTCTGTTCGTTGCGGCCTGAGCTGGGCTTTGCCTGCCCGCCGCCGAGAATTCCTGCCAATGCCTGCGTGGAACTAAGCGCCAGCGCTGCGCCGGCGAGGAACGCGAACTTTGTCATGATCAAGCCCCCTTGATGGATGGCCGATGTTTATCAGGGATTTAATGGAGTCGGAAGGTGGACTTTGCGGCTGTTCCTGCGTTTTTCGCGCCATTGCTGACAGCTTCGCGCCGCCCTGCTAGCGCCCGCTTCAAATGCAGAGAATTGATCATATCCGGAATTTTTCGATCATCGCCCATATCGACCATGGGAAGTCGACGCTTGCCGACCGGCTGATCCAGGCGACCGGCGGTCTTACCGACCGCGAGATGACCGGCAACGCGCAGGTGCTCGACAACATGGACATCGAGCGCGAGCGCGGGATCACCATCAAGGCGCAGACCGTCCGCCTCGCGTGGAAGGGCTACGAGCTCAACCTGATGGACACGCCCGGCCACGTCGACTTCGCCTATGAGGTCAGCCGCAGCCTCGCCGCCTGCGAAGGCGCGCTGCTGGTCGTCGACGCCGCGCAGGGCGTGGAGGCGCAGACGCTCGCCAACGTCTACCAGTCGATCGAGCACGACCACGAGATCGTCCCCGTCATCAACAAGATCGACCTCCCCGCCGCCGACCCTGAAGGCGTGCGGCAGGAGATCGAGGAGATCATCGGCCTCGACGCCTCCGAAGCCGTCCTCGCCAGCGCAAAGACCGGCATCGGCATCGAGGAAATCCTGCAGGCGATCGTCGACAAAATCCCGCCGCCCAAGGGCGACGCCGCCGCGCCGCTGAAGGCGATGCTGGTCGACAGCTGGTACGACCCCTATCTGGGCGTCGTCATCCTCGTCCGCGTCATCGACGGCACGCTGAAGAAGGGCGCGCAGGTCAAGTTCATGGCCGCCGGCACGACGCACCTGGTCGACCGCGTCGGCTGCTTCCGCCCGAAGATCGAGCAGCTATCCGAACTTGGCCCCGGCGAAATCGGCTTCATTACCGCCCAGATCAAGGAAGTCGCCGAAACCCGCGTAGGCGATACGATCACCGATGCCAAAAGGCCGGCCGCGGCGGCTCTGCCCGGCTTCAAGGAGGTCCAGCCCGTCGTCTTCTGCGGCCTGTTCCCGGTCGACGCCAACGACTTCGAGAAGCTGCGCGACAGCCTTTACAAGCTGCGCCTCAACGATGCGTCATTCAGCTTTGAAACCGAAAGCAGCGCGGCGCTGGGCTTCGGCTTCCGCTGCGGGTTCCTCGGCCTTCTCCATCTCGAGATCATCCAGGAGCGGCTGACCCGCGAATATGACCTCGACCTCATCACCACCGCGCCGAGCGTCGTTTATCGAATGCACCTCACCCATTCGAAGAACGAGGACGCGAAGACGATCGAGCTGCACAACCCGGCGGACATGCCCGACCCCAACCGGATCGAGAGCATCGAGGAGCCGTGGATCCTGGCCACCATCTACACCCCCGACGAATATCTCGGCGGCATCCTCAAGCTGTGCCAGGACCGCCGCGGCATCCAGAAGGAGCTGACCTATGTCGGCAGCGGCAGCCACGCCCGCGCGCTGCTGAAGTACGAGCTTCCGCTCAACGAGGTGGTGTTCGATTTCTACGACCGCCTGAAGAGCATTTCGAAGGGCTATGCCAGCTTCGATTACGAGCAGATCGGGCACCGCGAGGGCGACCTCGTCAAGATGAGCATCCTGGTAAATGAAGAGCCGGTCGACGCGCTGAGCATGATCGTCCACCGCGGCACCGCGGAAGCGCGCGGCCGCGGCATGTGCGAGCGGTTGAAGGAGCTGATCCCGAGACACCTGTTCAAGATCCCGATCCAGGCGGCGATCGGCGGCAAGGTCATCGCGCGGGAAACGATCAGCGCGATGCGCAAGGACGTCACCGCCAAATGCTACGGCGGCGACGCGACCCGCAAACGCAAGCTCCTCGAGAAGCAGAAGAAGGGCAAGGCGCGGATGCGGGAATACGGCAACGTGAGCATCCCGCAGGAGGCGTTTATTGCTGCGCTGAGGATGGGGGAAGAGTAACCCGCTCGCGCTCGATATTCGCGGCCTTAGTGAAACCAACCTCCTCCGGAACGGCCCTGCATCCGCGCAAGCTGAGCCGCTGACACGGCAAAGTGCCGCATCGACTCCGCCAGGAAAGGGGGTAATCCTAAGCACATGGCGGAAAGCAGCGGAGGGTCGGGACGTGACAAGCGCAGCGCCGCGGCGCCGCCGCTGACGGAGCTGTTGCTCGACCAGCCGCTGGGTTCGGAGGGCGGCGACCCGTTGCCGATGCCGATCGAGCTTCCCGCCGCCATGTTCACCGGGCCGGGGCTGCTGACGCTTGCCGACCTCGTGCCGGTGATGACCGCCTACGTCGACCGCACGCTCCACTATCGCTTCATGAACAAGCCGCTTGCCGAATGGCTGGAGCGGCCGCGTAAGGACATGATCGGGCGGCACATGCGCGAGGTCATCGGCGACGAGGCCTTTGCCGAGCGTGAGCAATTGCTGGCCGCCGCGCTTGCCGGGGAGCGCAAGCTGTTCGCCGCCACCTGGGAGCATCCGACGCGCGGCGTGCTTGCGGCGCAAAGCGATTACGTGCCGTGGGTCAATCCGGCGACGGGCGAGGTCGACGGCGTCGTCATCGTCATTACCGACGTCACCGAGCAGCGTCTTGCCGAACGCTCGATCCGCGAAAGCGAGGAGCGCTTCCGGCGCATCGCCAACAGTGCGCCGGCGCTGATGTGGGTGACCCGGCTCGACCGCGTGCGCGACTTCGTCAATGAGGCCTATGCCGAGTTCGCGCTGGGGCCGGGGTTCGACCTGGAGGAGGCGCGGACGCTCGACTGGCGGGCGCAGATCCATCCCGACGACGTCGACCGCATCGTTGCCGAAAGTATTGCCGGCGAAGCGTCCAGGCAGCGCTTTACGCTCGAGGGGCGGTACATGCGGTACGACGGCGAATATCGCTGGCTGCGCACGGTCTCGCAGCCCCGCTTCGGCGCCGACGGGGAGATCGTCGGCTTCATCGGCGTCGGTACCGACATCACCCTCGCGAAGGAAGCGGAGCTGGAACTTCGCCGCCAGGTCGAGGAGCGCACCTCGCAGCTCGCGGCGAGCGAGGCGCAGTTCCGCGCCGTGTTCGAAGCGGCGCTGGAAGTCATGGTGCTGCTGAAGCCCGACGGCACGGTGCTCGCCGTCAACAACCGGCGCGAGGCGTGGCGCAACCCCGACCCGAGCAAGGCGCTCGGCGAGAAATTGTGGGATGCGCCGACGATGCGCGCCTACCCGCAGCACGCCGCGGTGATGAAGAAAGGCATCGCCACGGCCGCGCGCGGAGAGGTCTTCACGACCGAGGTCAACATGGAGCGGGAGGGCGTTCCGACGTCCTACCTCGACGTTTCCGTCCAGCCGGTGCGCGGGCCCGACGGGAAGGTCATCTATCTGCTGTTCGAAGCGCGCGACATCACTGAGCTCAAGGCCGCGCAGGAACAGCTGCGCCAGAGCCAGAAGATGGAGGCGCTGGGCCAGCTCACCGGCGGCATCGCCCACGACTTCAACAACCTACTGACGGTTGTGGTTGGGGGCCTCGATATCATCACCAAGCGCGCCGAGGACGAGAAGCTGAAGCGCTATGCGGAGAATGCGCTTGCGGCGGCGGAGCGCGGCGCGCGGCTGACGGGGCAGCTGCTGGCGTTCAGCCGTGTCCAGCGGCTGGAAGTCACGCCGACGTTCGTCGCGCCACTGATCCAGAACATGCGGCCGCTGCTTCGCAACGTGCTCGGCCCCGGAATCGAAAAGCGCTTCGACCTCGACGACGCGATGATCCCCGTGATGGCCGATCCGACGCAGCTCGAAGTTGCGGTGCTCAACCTCGCGATCAACGCCCGCGACGCGATGCCCGATGGCGGCATCCTCAACTTCGAAAGCCGCCCCGTCCACGTCACCGGCGATCCCGACCTGGAGGACGGCGACTATATCGAGCTGATCATCAGCGATACCGGCGTCGGCATGCCGGCCGACGTCGCCGAGCGCGCGTTCGAGCCTTTCTTCACCACCAAGGAAGTCGGCAAGGGCACGGGTCTCGGCCTGTCCATGGTCTACGGCATGGCGCGCCAGTCGGGCGGCGCCGCCCGCATCGAAAGCACGCCCGGCAAAGGCACCGCCGTCCGCCTCTACTTCCGCTGCGCCGACGGCCCGGGCGCAGAGGCCCCAGCAGTCGCCGTGGAAGCCGAGAGTCCCGCCGCAGGGCCACGTCCGCTGTCCATCCTCGTGATCGACGACGACCCCGACGTCCGCGAATTCATCGTCGCCAGCCTGGAAGAGCAGGGCTATTCGGTGCGCGACGCAGCCGATGGCGCCGAAGGCCTCAAGCAGCTCGCCCGCGCGCCTGCTGAGCTCGTCATCCTCGACTTCATCATGCCTGGCATGTCGGGTGCCGAAGTCGCCAAACTCATCCTCGCCGACCGCCCGGAACAGCCGATCTTGTTCGTCTCCGGCTATAGCGAGACCGACGCCGTCAAAAGCGTCGCCCCGCAGGCGCCGATCCTCGCCAAACCCTTCCGCGCCGAGACGCTCGAAAAAGCCGTCCGCGCCGCCATCGCCGCGAAGGCCTGAACCGACCGCCCGTTTCGCGCGTTGATGCGCGCGATGGTCCGGTTGCTCTTGCCTTTATGCCTTGCCGCGGCGGCGGCGCCCGTCATCGCGCAGCAATCGACTCCGGCCAGCGTCAGCGTCGCGCCGCATGCCCGCGACCTGTTCGAGCGCGATTGGGTGCTGATGAACTGGGCGCTGAAATTCCACGACAGCGACCACGATATCCTCATCAGCGAAAGCGAGGCCAAGTCCGCGGCCGACGACTTTCGCAAAATGGCCGACACCAATAACGACGGCCGCGTCACGCCCGAAGAATATCGCGCCGCCCGCGCCTTCATCCTCGCGCGCTACTGAGCGCCCAGACTCGCGCCTTTCTAGCGTAAAGGTCTCCGAAACCATCTTGCTTTAGACGGCGCTTAACAGAACGGGCGCATTCTCTGCCCCAGTGGGACCCGTGTGGGCGGAGTGGACGCCGCCTTCATCATCATGAGGATCTCGCGTTCGTTCGTGCCCCGGCACCGGCGACTGCGAATCCAGTTCCGAGGATGGGCAATAGATGAAATACGAAGGCAGGCTTGAAGGGCGCGAGCTGCAACCGCGGGCAACGCGCATCGCCGTGCAATATGACGCGATGGTGCGCATCGCGACGGGCGCCATCGAAGCGCAGATCCTGAACGTTTCGAGCCGCGGCTTCAGCTTTCACAGCGAGGCGGCGTTCGAGCCGGGCACTGAAGTCACCATCCATGTCGACAAGCTCGACCCGGTTAAGGGCCTCATCCGCTGGAGCTGCGGCGACGAAGCCGGCGGCGTGTTCCTGGAGGCGATTGCTCTCTAGACTTTAAGCGCTGCTGCCGCTGCTTCCGCGTCCCGTTTCAGGTTGCGGACGAGTTGGCTCATGCCGTTGAGATATTGCGGCGGGATGTGGATGTCGCGGTAGTCGAGCTGCGCTGCGGCGCGCAGCGTCCAGAAGGGATCGATCAGGTGCGGGCGGGCCAGCGCGACCAGGTCGGCGCGGCCGGCGGCGAGGATCGAGTTGGCGTGGTCGGGCTCGTAGATGTTGCCGACGGCCATGGTCGCGAGGCGGCCCTCGTTGCGGATCTTGTCGCTGAACGGCGTCTGGAACATGCGGCCGTAGGTCGGTTGCGCGTCGGCCCAGGTCTGGCCCGCGGAAACGTCGATCAAGTCAGCGCCCTCGCGCGCAAACGCCTCGCCGATCTGCACGGCATCGTCCGGCGTGATGCCGTTTTCGCCAGCCCAATCAGTGGCGGAAATGCGCACCGACATCGGCCTGTCGCCGGGCCAAGCGGCGCGCATCGCGGCGAAGACCTCGAGCGGGTAGCGAAGTCGATTATCAAGTGGGCCGCCATATTCATCGGTGCGTTTGTTCTGCAGCGGCGTGAGGAAGCTCGACAGCAGATAGCCGTGCGCGGCGTGCAGCTCGACCATGTCGAAGCCTGCTTCGAGGCCCATTTGTACCGCCGCAACAAACTGATCGCGCACCGTGTCCATGTCGGCTCGGGTCATTGGAGTCGGCTTCTGGTTGACGGGAGACCAGGCAATGTCGCTCGCGGACATGACCGGCCAGTTGCCGTCGGCGAGCGGGACGTCGTTTCCTTCCCATCCGACGCGCGTCGAGCCCTTGGCGCCGGAATGGCCGAGCTGGAGGCAGATTTTCGCCTTCGAATTCGCATGCACGAAATCGACGATGCGCTTCCACGCGGCGACATGGTCGCCGTTCCACATACCGGTGCAGCCGGGGCTGATCCGGCCTTCGGGCGAGACGCAGGTCATCTCGGTGAAGACAAGGCCGGCGCCGCCCATCGCGCGTTCCCCATAATGGACGAAATGAAAGTCGTTGGGCGTTCCGTCGGCCGCGGAATACATCGCCATCGGCGACACCGTGATGCGGTTTTCAAGCGTCATCTCGCGCAGCTTCAACGGCGCGAACATTGGCGGCGCAGTCTTGTTCGTGGCGCCGTCGGTGGCGCGTTTCCAGAACCAGCGTTCGACGCCTTCGAGCCACTCGCGGTCGCGGACGCGTAAATTCTCATGGCTGATGCGCTGGCTGCGCGTGAGCAGGGAATAGGCGAATTGCAGCGGCTCGAAATGCAGATAGCGGTGCAACGTCTCGAACCATTCGGTCGAGTTGCGCGCGCTGTTCTGGAGCTTGAGAACTTCGAGATTCCGCTCGGCGACATATTCGTCCATAGCGGCTTCAAGACTGAGGCCTTTGCGGTTGAGCACGTCGGCCAGCTTGATCGCGTCTTCGAGCGCGAGCTTGGTGCCGGAGCCGATCGAGAAATGCGCGGTGTGCGCGGCATCGCCGAGCAGGATGACATTGCCGCTCGACCAGCGTTCGCACTTGATACGGCGGAAATTGAGCCAGGCCGCGGAGCCGCGCAGATGCGCGGCGTTGGACATCAAGCTGTGGCCGTCGAGATATCTGGCAAACAATCTTTCGCAGACGGCGATCGTTTCCGCCTGGTCCATTTGGTCGAAGCCGAAGTTCGCCCACGTCGCCTCGTCGCATTCGACGATGAAGGTCGAGCAGTCGGGCGCGAAGCGGTAGGCGTGCGCCCAGATCCAGCCGTGCTCGGTTTCCTCGAAGGCGAAGGTGAAAGCGTCGAAGACCTTCGACGTGCCGAGCCAGACGAACTTGTTGCGGCGCACGTCGATATCGACGCCGAAGGCGTCGGGCATCGCGTCGCGGAAACGCGAGTTGGCGCCGTCGGACGCAATGACGAGATCGTAGTCGCGCCACTTCGCATCGCCCGGATCGCACTCGGCATTAAAATGCAGGACGACGCCGAGCTCCTTCGCCCGGTCCTGCAGGATTTCGAGCAAGCGCTTGCGGCCGATGCCGATGAAGCCGTGTCCCGACGACGTGATCGTTTGCCCATGGATGTGCACGTCGATGTCGTCCCAATGCGCGAATTCATCGGCGATGATCTTCGCGGATGCGGGGTCGTTGGCGTTGAGATTCTCCACCGTCTGGTCGGAGAAGACGACGCCCCAACCAAAGGTGACGCCGGGTGCGTTGCGTTCGAAGATTTCGATTTCGTGCGCCGGGTCGCGCAGCTTCATCGAGACGGCGAAATAGAGCCCGGCTGGACCGGCGCCGACGCAGGCGATCTTCATCGGCCGCCGCCTCGAATGTTCCCAACGTTCAGGGTGACGAGCAACTTTCCGGCACCCTGGGTGCGCTGTCGAACGGGGGCGTCGATGTCGCTCAGCTCAAGACGGCAGGCCCGCATTCCCGCATCATGGCACAGCAGTGCGACTGTAGGACAGATGGAATGTCGGCTTTGGTGGAAAGCTGCCTTGATGCGTGAGGAAATCATCCGAGCGACCTCGTCATCGCTCTCGGACGATGAAGTCGCACAATTGCGACACCAAACAGCTGGCATGATCCGGCCTGAGATTGAGCAGGCAGTCCGCACCTATAAAGAGACCGGCGCCCTTCCGGAACGCGATGAGTTCGGTTGGTGCCGCAATCCTGAAACTGGCGAATATTCCGAACGGCTGCTCAATCCATTCGAACTCAAGCGCCTCCTGAAAGAGGCCGGCTTCAAAGTGCAGTTGCGGCACGTTTTCCGAAAGATGCCACTTCGATTATTCAACGGCATCGAGTTTCGGCCATTGAACATGAGACTCTTTGCGCTGCGGCCCCTGTTCGCCCTGGTAGCTACGAAGCCAATCTAGAGGCTCATGAGGAGCATGTATCGCGCGTCGTCGCTCAGGAGGAAGTGCGCAGGTGCGCACGGAAAGAAGCTAAGCTCGCGGCGTCACGCCCATTTGATTTGGGACTCTGCATAGAACAGCTCCCCGCCTTCTCATTGACCCCAAACCCTACTTCTTCTGAATACCGTTCGTATCGACCGGAGAAAGCGACTTGAGCTTGGTCAGGCCGGCCACGCTGAGCTGGGCCCACGCCTTGAATACATCGTCGAAGTCGCTCCAGTTGCTCGCCGAAGTCCGGATCGAGCCCCCATAGTCGCCTGCGATCTGCGGATCGATTGCCTGTCCGAGCAGCTGGTTCGACACCGAATCCCGGAGCTCGACGACAAACGTCGCCTGCCCGGCGCTCGCGGCGACCGTGGTGCCAGCGGACGAACCGGTGTCCGGTGCGGTCACGCTGACGTTGAGGACCGCGGTCGACACGCGAAGCACGTTGGGTCCGGGGACGCTGGCGATGGGATATCCAGCCTTGGTGAACGCGGCCGCGAAATAGTTGTCGAACTGCTTGGTGGCCTGCGTGATCGCGGTTCGCAGCTCGCCCGGGTCAATGCGGTCGGACAGGCCGATGGCCTGGTCGTTGTAGTTCTGCAGCCAGTCCTTTTGGAAGGCGATCTGGACAGGGTCGTACATGATCTGGGTGTAGGATCGGAAGTCGGCGTTCGGTAACAGATAGACGACGTCCATCTTCTTGGACTTCACCAGAACCAGGCCTTGCCAGGTCGGGGGCGGCGCGGCCGCGGCGGGGCAGGACGTTGCGATGAGTGTGGCAGCAAGCAGCGATCTGGCAACGTGCATGCTTGTTTCCTCCGGCGTGGATTTCCCTTGTGCGCGGAATACCGCCTGCCGTCGAAATACGAGATCGGGGTAATGCCGGATGGGGCCCGCTCGAATGCCTCGGATGCAACGGGAACTTGTACCTAGCTTCTTAAGCCGTGCAGCTCAGTTCCGTGCGTCCATGCGCAGGTGCAGATAGCGCGGTTGGAAGTCAGCCAGCACGGCCATCTTGTGCCAGTCGTTGATCGTGATCCGCCGTCTGGTTCGCGAAATATAGCCGAGCTCCTCGAGCTTCATCAGCGTGCGGTTCACGTGGACCGACGTCAGCGCGACGGCGTCCGCGAGCTGCTCCTGCGTGATCGGCAGCTCATATTCCGTCTGTTTGCCAAGCTCCGACGCTTCCATGCGCATGGCGAATTCGCACAATAGATGGCCGACGCGGACGATGGCGTTGCGGCGGCCGATGTTGAGGATCCATTCGCGGAAGATCGAGCCTTCGACCAGGGTTTCGTACCACATCCCCATTCCGACGGCCGGACGGCTGAACGCAATGTCCCGCACCGCTTCGACCGGGATCAGCGCAATGTGGCCGGCGCTCAGCATCTGCACGTTGTGATCGGCTACTCCGAGCAGCGAGTTCTGGAGGTCGACGATGTCGCCCTTCATGTGGATCGACATGATCTGCCGGCCGCCGTTGCCGGCAACCTTGTAGCGATAGGCAAACCCCGAAAGGATGAGGCACGCATTCTGCGGCCGGTCTCCGTCCCACACGACATGCTCGCCGGCTTTGAGTTGTCGGCGCGTGAACGGCAGCGCCCGGACGGCATTGCAGTCGTCGTCGCTCAGCGGATTCCACTGGTCGAGCTTGCGGACGAGTAAGTTCAGAGGGTGGGTTCTGCTGTCTGACATCGTGCGTTCGCTAGGCGGGAGCGCTTACGCTTGTCTCTCAGCCACCAGTTAGCCGCATTAGACGCCTGGTGATGGTTCCTCTTTATACCTGTTTAGACGGCAAGGCTAATCTGCGTTGCGAGTGTGTCGGGACGTGGAATTCAGACTTGGCCTATCGCTGAGCACGCGCTTCGGCGGCATGGAAAGCGGACAAAGCGCGCCAGTTTACGACCAGTGGATATTGTCGGCGCGCTTTTGGTTCTTGGTTGCCGATCGTGCGCTTGACCGCGCCTTCGCGTCCGAGGTCCTTGCCCCAGAAAAGGCGAGCAAATCTGACACCCAGGGCCCGACCGTCAGCGCGTCGACCCACAGGAGCTGCGGGTCCTCGGTGCTGATAGTCATGTCGAGAACGAGCTGCCGATCGACGAGAACCTTGTAGGTGCCGACGTCCCCTTCGATCTCTTCCGGTAGGGCGGAGGGCTGCAATAAAGCGTCGATGCGCCAGTGATGGCCATCGAAGCTCCACGACGCCCAGGGTTTCGCGGGATGATCAAGTCCTTCGATGTCGGTCACCCCATTCGGAGGCGTCCATTTCTCGCCGCGGGCGTCCGACTTCCCGGCCCAAAGCTGCGCCATTCGCAGCAATTCAGGGACGGCGGCGTTGAGGCGGGCGTCCGTCACCCACAGAGCCGCCTTCACCGCCTTCGCGAGCGCCAGCCTGTTTCGCTCCACTTCAACGTCACTGGCCCGATCCCGCGCGCCGTCGAGCCGCGTGCCGACGTCCTTGGCGCGCTCGGCTTCGCTCTCCTGGGCCGACAAGGGTTTGGGGCGGTCCGGCGCGGAGCGAAACCACTTCATGACGAGCCAGGTGAGAAGCGCCGTAACTGCTACGAGTAATACTGACTGGGTCATGGCAGCGGACCTCCTCCGCAAGAGCGTGGCACGACGTCATACAAGAAGCGTGCAACCTCAAGCGGGAGCACTGGAATGTCTCTCTGTCACGGGATGCTTGAGGAAGATCAGGTGATATGAGTACATTACCACGTCCTTGTCGCTCAGGCTATCTCGCTTCGGGTCGAAGGCAGGAGCGGCGCTGATTGCATGATTGGGTGGAAAGCCGACAATCTGTGTCTTGCCGAACCGCGCTACGCCACGATTTGAACGTTGCTAGAAGACAATCGAAAAGCCGGCGCCGAGGGGTGCATTGTGTGCGTGGCGGCGCTTGTGCGCCAGCAGTAGCCCTGCCGCCTCGCCGATTGCGGCGCCAATCACAACGTCGTGCAGATGGTGCTTATTGGCCTCCACTCGAGCGAGGCCGACGAAGGCGGCGGCGAGGTGGGCGGGAAGGCCCAGCTTCCATCCATAGCGCTGCTCGATGCCTGCTGCTGCGGCGAAGCTGATCGACGTGTGGCCGGAAGGAAAGCTATGGTCATCACTCCCGTCCGGCCGCTGCTCGTGAGATACAAGCTTCAGTCCTTCGGTGATCACGGCAGTCGCGCCCAGGGCCAAGGTGTCCTGCTTGAGTCCCGACCAGTCGCCCTTGGCTGCGGGAAGGCCAAGCGAGAAGGAGACGATGCCCGTGCGCGCAATGGAGCTCGCCCGATCCCAGCTGGCAGGCGAGGCGTTCGCCGGCGCCGTCATCGCGAGCGACATGGTGCCGGCGGCCACGTACCAGCGCCTTGCGCGGTCCTTGATCAACTAGAGCCCGGCGTCGTTTCGGCTGCCAATAACCTCGCAGGCAAAAAGAAAGCCGCCCAGCCGGGCAACAGCAAGTTCCTCATCGACCCGTTGTGACCCGGAACCGCCAATGTTCGCAACAGGGACGAAGGCGCCATGACTGTGTCCGCGCGAGCGCAGCTGTGCATAAAGGGAGACGCTAAGGCCCAGTTGGGCCCGACTCCAAGAAAATAGGGGTAGCGATTCCAGTGTTGGAGGAAGAAGCAAACCCGCATGGCTTCCGTCATGAGCGCTGAAGAAGAGTTCCGGGCCAAGCGGCCCGTCGATCTATCGCGGCTTAGCGAGTCCGAGCGTGGCGTGCTTCGGTTGCTCGCTGAAGGCCACACCGCAAAGAGCATTGCGCATGCGATCGAGACCACGCCCGCCGCCGTCAACGAGCGCTTGCGCGAAGCCCGGCGAAAAACCGGGGTGGGCAGCAGCCGGGAACTCGCACGGCTGCTCAAGGCACAGGAAATTCGTCACGAGCAAATCGGGGTGGGCAGGGGTCCATCCCGCAGGGCACCGTTTCCGGATCGGGACGTCCAACCATGGCGTCCGCAGACGGGAGTACTTGCCATGCTTGGAATATTTGTTGTTGCGGCCGCCGGAGCAGTCACGCTCATGACCCAGACTTCGCCGGTCACGACGAATGTTGATGATCCGTTGATCGGCACACCCCTGGTGAATGGTCCGGATCTGGCGACGTTGCACGAGCGCGTCCGCTCCGAAGCGCGCGATCAGACCTGGGCGGGACCGTTGGAGTCCGCAATCCGCGCAAGGGTCATGCAAATCCCGCTGGTCGGTAAGGATGGCAACGTGCTTCGCGTGACTTGCGGAAGCTCTCTCTGTGAAATCGCCGGCACGCTTATCGGCCCAAAAGACAAGGCGGAGCTCGACGATCAGAATTCTCAGATCAATCGGACCGTAAAGGACTTGCAGGTCCCGCCGCTCCCCGACGATTTGGCCAAACTCGGGCTGAAGATGGAAGCGGCAACCTTCACGTCGGGGAAGGGCAAACCCGACAAGCTTGCCTTCCTGCTCTATTATTCGCGCAAGTAGGAGCGCGCGCCGGCGTCACTGTTCCTGACGCCGCAAGCTTGCGCGATCGCTGACCCCGGCTCCGCGCAAATGCGGCGGAACTGCGCTAGTGGCAGCTTTGGGTGGAAAGCTGCCACTAGCCGAGGTCCGCCTTTACGTAAGACTACGCATTTGCGGATGCAGGAGCGCTGATTAGCCGCACTCTTGTACCAAGAGGTTCGAACACATGTCGGCAGTCAACCATGCCGTGCAGCTTTTCGAATATGGCGGACCGGAATGCCTCCGCGTCGTAGACCTTCCAATCCCGACTCCAGGTCCCGGCGAGGTGCGGGTCCGAGTGCTCGCTTCTTCGGTGAATTATACTGAGACCCTCATCAGGCAGCACCTCTATCCGCAAACCGCAGCTTACAAGCTACCGTTCGTCATGGGCTACGACGTCGTCGGTGAGATTGACGAGGTCCATCCCGACGTCGTCCAGTTCAAAGTCGGTGACCGCGTTGCCGACATGACGGTCGTCGGCTCAGACGCGACCTATCGCCTGCTCAAGGCGAAGGACCTCACAATCGTCCCACAGGGGATCGATCCAGCCGAAGCAGCGACACTGATCTTAAGCTGGACTACGGCGTATCAAATGCTGCACCGCTCGGCGAAGGTGAAGCCGGGTCAGCGCATTCTCGTCCACGGTGCCGGCGGGGCGGTTGGCCAGGCGCTGCTCTCGCTCGCTCGGATCGCCGGCATTGAGACCTGGGGAGCTGCGAACAGCAAGCACTCGGGGCTGATCCGGGAACTCGGAGCGACGCCGATCGACTACGAGCACGAAGACTTCGCGAAGGTCCTGCCGGACGGGTTCGACGTCGTGTTCGACGGCATCGGTGAGGATGGATACCGGCGTTCATTCCAGTCGCTCAGGCGCGGCGGCCTCCTTGTCGCAATCGGCTTTTCCGCGAGCGTCCAGGCAAAGCTGCGCATGCTTGCGATTCTTGCGATGATTGCGCGGATGTATCTGTGGGGTTGGCTGCCCGGCGGGAAGCGGACCCGCTTCTACTCGATCAACGTCATGCGGGCGCGGCATTCCGACTGGTTCAAGAGCGACCTCGCCTGCCTTTTCCAATTACTGAGTCAGCGCCGCATCAAACCCAAGGTCGCCGAGCGAATATCGTTCGCGGATGTGCCGAATGCCCACCGCCGACTGGAAAGCGGTGGCCTTGAAGGCAAGCTCGTATTGTGCCCGGCTTAACAGTTCCAATGGCAGCTTTGGGTCGAAAGCTGCCGCTAGCGGACGGTCCGCTGGCGGCCACGAATGCTCTCCGCGCTATTCTCGCCAGTTGTTGCGAACCGTCTCGATCAGCGTTTGCTTCTCCTGCTGGAACCGCGCATCGCTGTCCTCCGCCCTCAAGCAAGCAAGTGCTAAGGCATTCATCTTATCGGCATCGTTGGCGTAAGCTTTTGTGAGTGCTGCACCCTCGGCAGCAGCCGCCTTCAAGGACGCACCGGAAGCCTTGATCTTTTGTGCCTCGAAGAGTGACCGCGCACGGACCTCCGCAAGGGAGTCGGCATGCTTGGGGTTCTTACTAAGCCAATAGGCCTCGAAGTTCATTGCCGCGATACAGTGCGCGGGATTGCTGCTGTCAGGACTTGCAGCCCTGGCATTGTTGCAGCCAGCCGCAGTGACCAAAACGGCGATGACTATCGGATTACGCATTACATCTCCTTCTCAGGAGCTTTCTGGCCGAGATGCCTTAATGTCCGATTTCCACCCATTCCTGTCATAAGCGAACCCCGGCCGTTCGCCTGCGGCCCGCGCTCATAAATCTGGCTAGGGCCGACCGGGGCTCGTTTAATTGGCGCGGCCAGTACAGGACTCCTAGCTGCATTGTCCCGACAGTCGCGTTCCACCTTCACCGAAAGGACACTGAGTGACGAACGCAACGGATGGAGCGAACGTGCGCTTCCCGCCCCCGCTCATTTATGTGGGTGGCTTGGCCGTCGGCATCGGCGCCGATCGCCTCCTGAATTTACCGACCTTGGGATTGCCGATCATGATCCGCAGCATTGTCGGCGGCTCGCTGGACGTGACGGGCTTCCTCGTCATGTTCGCGGGTGCGGGACTATTTCTGCGCCGGCGCACCGCAATTCTGCCGTTCAAACCGGCCAGTTCCCTCGTGACCTCCGGCATCCTCCGCTGGACCCGCAATCCGATGTATCTTGGGATGGCGATTTTCTACGTTGGGCTCGCAGTCATTCTGAACAGCTTGGCGGCGCTCATATTGCTTCCGCTGGTTCTCGCGATCGTCCAGAAGCAGGTCATTGCAAAGGAAGAGGCGTATCTCGAGCGGGCGTTCGGCCACGAGTATCTCGCCTACAAAGAACGCGTTGGACGCTGGCTTTAGCCGTTTCGCGAATGTCGGCTTTCCACCCAAACCTGCCGCAGCAGCTTCGACCCAAAGCAGACATTCTGCCTCGAACATTGTAAATGAAGACACCCCGACCTTCCTGAGGAGGGTTCGACATGAAACTCGCGCCTTGGACTGCGCTGGCTCTTACTGTTGCCGCGACGGGTGCCGCGTGGTGCCAGTCGATGGGTGGGATGATGGGGCAGCCTGGCATGATGGGCCATGGCATGATGACCGGCTCCAAGATGCGGCATCATCAGGCAATGATGAATGGCATCCCCGAGCCATACCGTTCGGCCCGAAACCCGCTCCCGAACTCGCCAGCGACCCTTCAACGCGGCGCTCAGGTGTATGCGCAGAACTGCGCCGCTTGCCATGGACCTAAGGGTTACGGGGATGGTCCTGCGGGGCAGCAACTCTCGCCACGACCAGCCGACCTAGCGTGGCTTGCCCACTCTCACATGGTAGGCGACCAATATATCGATTGGACCATCTCGGAGGGCGGTAAGCCAGTCGGCTCCGCCATGCCCGCTTTCAAGGGCATCCTATCACAGCGGGATATTTGGGCCGTCACGTCCTATGTGCGCCAAGGATTGAGTAGCCGCCCTCACGACTGAGCTGCCATTAGCTCGCTTAGCCAACACAATGGTGCTCATGCTGCTCCTCATGCAAGTCGCGACTGCCAGCGCGAGCCTCAGCTGCCTTCCGTTTAACGGGGGTCCAGCCGCCGGCATGTGTCCGGGGCCCGTCGTGGCAAAATATGGAGACTTCGAGGTTATCGAGCTGCTGCCTGCTAATGGAACGGGTGCTCCAATCTCACCGCAGGTTTCTACGACCGTATATGCCCTTTTGAGGAACCAGCGGATGGGTCTGCCCATCGACCGGAAGTTGCTCGCGAGCCGCGCCACTGGAGAGTTCTGCGAAAAGTTCTCGAACGGCTGCTTGTCGCGCAAGCCTCTGCAACGTTGGCCGCTGGGGAAAGAGTTCGTTCCGAACCGTCCTTATGGCCTCGCGGATGGGCGAGTTCGGATTGAGTGGATGTGGAACGGCAAGCTTGAGTTCTTGTCTCTCATCACATTCAAGGAAGGCAAGGTGGCGGACTTGTTCACCGCTCCAGCTGAGATGCCAATCGAAACCAATCGCTAGAATCAGCTCTGGGTCGAAAGCTGCCGCGGCCGGAATGGGAGTTCCAATCGAAGCTGCCGGGTGAGCGGCGCGAAGGCGCAATTTGCGAGTGGGCATCCATTACCGTCAGCCAAGCCGGTATGACCTAAGTACCGATTGGCACCGCGCGATTATCAGTGATAATGCGCCGGCGCCGAATGGCCTGTCACGCGTAGCTTGCGCCCCGTGAACAGGCATTTCCGATGACCCTGGCCTACCAGTTCAAGCCGCATGAGCGACCGGTGATACCCGGCTCGCCCTTCAATCCCGATCATCCGACCGAACGCATGTTCGCCTATGGCTTCATCGGTGTCCTTGCCGGGCTCACCGGCGGCCTTGGCAATGCTCTGGTGACATCGAACCTGATCTATTTCCAAGGCACCTTGGGCCTGACCGCGGAGCAAGTTCAGTGGAGCCCGGCTGCTTACGCGACGACTTACATTTGCGCCAACCTGGTGCTCGTGAAATTCCGCCAACAGTTCGGCCTTCAGTTGTTCCTGCGGTTAATGCTGGTCGGGTACATCGTGCTGACAGCCGCACACCTCGTCATCCAAGATTTCTGGTCTGCCATCGTCGTTCGCGCGATGAGTGGGATTGCGGCGGCAGGCCTGTCGACCTTGGGCGTCCTTACGTGGTTCCAGGCGATGCCCGCGCCGAAGAGGCTCTACGGGCTCATGATCGGCGTCAGCGTCCCGCAACTCGCGACGCCGCTGGCACGCGTCTTGGCACCCTCCTTGCTGGAATGGGGCGACTGGCGCGTCGCCTATGTGTTCGAGCTCGGGCTGGCGCTGCTTACGCTGGCGGCAGTCCTGATCCTGCCGCTTCCGCCGAGCGAGCGCAGCAAGGTTTTCGAACGGACCGACTTCGTGACCATCGCGCTGCTGCTGCCAGGGGTCGGGCTGCTGTGCAGCGTACTCGCCCTTGGCAGGACTGTCTGGTGGTTGGAGCGGGAATGGATCGGCTGGGCGATGATTGGCGCAATTCTGCTCATCTCCTCGGCATTCTGGATCGAGCACCGCCGGTCGAACCCACTATTGATGACCCGCTTCATCGGCCAGTGGCCAATTGTTCGCGTCGCGCTGGTCGCGTTCTGCATCCGGGTCGTACTGGCAGAGCAGACATTCGGCGCGGTGGGGTTACTGTCGTCCCTGGGCTACGGAACGGAACAGATCCGGACACTATTCATCATCGTCACTTTGGCATCGATCGCGGGGCTGCTGGTGACTCTGGCGGCAATGCGCCCCCAATCGCCGGCGCGGCCAATTCAGCTCGCATGCCTTTTGATCGCGGTCGCGGCCTGGCTAGACTCGGGGGCCACCAGCCTAACCCACCCGGCCGACCTTTATCTCAGTCAAGCGCTCGTCGGCTTTGCGGGCCTGATGTTCATTGGACCGGCGTTCGTGATCGGGATGTCCCGAGCGCTGCTCGGTGGACCGCAATATTTCATCAGCCTGCTGGTCGTATTCTTGGCCTCTCAGAACCTCGGCGGGCTGGTCGGAACCGCATTATTCGGAACGGTCGAGACGGCGCGTGAGAAGTTCCACTCCAACATCCTCACACAGCAAATCCGCCTCGATAATCCGATCGACGCAAATCGGCTCGCAGCGAGCGCCCAGCAGGTCGCTGGAGTAATCACCGATCCTGCCCTCCGCAGTGCGGAGGGATCGGTGCTAGTAGGGCAGAAGGTGACCCGCGAAGCCAACGTCCTCGCTTACAACGACGTCTTCCTGATCATCGCCGTCCTCGCCTTTGTCTTGTTCCTGTGGGGGATCGTGATCGAGATCAACATGCGCAAGCGCGGGGAAATCTCACCGATCGTCCGCTTAGCGCAGGCAATGGCCGCGAAAATCACTTCAGCGCAGAACGGAGGACCGCGTTCGTGAACGAAATCAGCGTCGTTGAATCGACCGAAAGTCGCGCACACGATCGATGGCAACCTCCTCGTCCGGGGTGGGCGGGGATGGGCTTGATCATCATTTTATTGGGCTCAGCGATATTCGCGATTCTCTACGCCTGGCGGCTTCCCCCGTTCGCAGGGCGGTTCGAGCAAACGGACGATGCCTTCGTGCGCGGCCAGACCACCGTAATAAGCCCGCAGGTGTCCGGTTATGTCTCCGCGGTGCCGGTAAAGGACTTTCAATTTGTGAAAGCTGGGGACGTTCTCGTCCGCATCGAAGACAGCATCTATGCCGCGAGAGCCGCGCAAGCTCGCGCCAACGTGCTCACTCAAGTCTCAAATCTCAAAAATTCCGACCAGACGCAGCGCTCCAAGCAGGCGAGCGAGCTTTCACAAGACGCTGCGATCGCCAATGCGCAGGCGCAGCTGCTGCGTGCAAAGGCTGACACGTTGAGAACCGAATCTCTCATTGCACACGGTTGGGTCACGCCGGCGCAACGCGATCAGCAGGTGGCTGCACTTCGGGCCGCCGAGGCCCAGCTGCGGCAGGCACAGGCCGCGCGCGAAGTTGGACGTCAGGACGTACAGAGCGTGATCGTGGGGCGCTCGGGCCTAACCGCCAATGTCGATGCGGCCAGGGCCCAGGTCCGCCTGGCAGAAGTTGACCTTGGCCACACGGTTATCCGGGCGCCGCTGGCCGGGCAGCTGAGCGAAGTGGCCGTACGCCGAGGCCAATACGTTACGGCCGGAACTCAGCTCATGTATCTCGTACCGCAAAGATACTGGGTGACTGCCAATTTTAAGGAAGCCCAGACCCGCAACATGCGCGTGGGGCAGCGTGCTTCGTTTACTGTCGATGCTTTGGGCGGCAATCGGATCCGTGGCCACATTGAAAATATCGCACCCGCGACGGGTTCCGAATTTGCGGTCCTCCGGCCGGACAATGCGACGGGCAACTTCGTCAAGGTGTCGCAACGCATGGCCGTCAAAATCCGGGTCGACCCCGGCCAACCGCTGGCGGAGCGCTTGCGGCCCGGCATGTCGGTCGTTGCGCGTGTGACAACGGACGACCGCTAATGGATTCCGCCTTAGCAGCCCTCCTCGGCGCGACCATCGGTGGGATACTGTCGGTCGTCGCCTCCTGGATTGCGCAGCGCGTGCAGTCGAAGTCGCAATGGCTCGTGCAGGAGATCAAGCAGCGGCAGCAGCTTTACGGCGAGTTCGTCAAGGCGGCCGCGAATTGCTTCGCCGATGCGCTACAGGAGAACGAGCCGGACGCAGGCCGTCTTGCGAACCTTTACGGAGAGATCGGCCAAATGCGGGTCTACTCAACCCAGAGAGTCGTAAGCGAGGCATATGCCATTGTGCGCGCGATCCTCGAAACCCATCAGGACGACAACAGGAGCCGAGAGGAAATCAGGGATTTGCTCAACAGCGGATCAGTCGATCTGTTCTCGAAGTTCGGGGATGCTTGTCGGGCGGAACTGGCGCAACTGCGTTCGCAAGAGCCGGGAATGTTAGGTCATTTGGTGCCCGTGAAGCGCGCCGAAACGACGGGGAGCTGATCTCCTCTTAATGCTGCTCGTGTTCGAAGCCATGGTCAGCGCAAAGCCAGTAAGTGCCGCATACGGACAATGGATTGATGAAGCGGTTAGATAGCTAATGGCCGGAATGGGTCGAAAGCTCCCACTAGCGGGTGGATCATTGACTGCCGACAGCGTTGACGCGGATATTCGACGGGCCAAGTTCGAGTGCGGCCGTCTTCGCCAGGCCATACACGTCGGCCCGGGCGTCCGGCTAAGTGCGTGAATCCACGCCTCGGATGAAGGCGCCGACGAGGGTGTTGAATTCGTTCGGGCGCTCGAGATTGAGGAGGTGCCCGGCGTTCGGGATCGTCTCATACTGAGAGCCGGGGATCAGCTTGTTCAGAACCGTTGACAATGCCGGCGGGGTAACGCGATCTTCGGCGCCGCAAAGGATGAGCGTGGGCACCCGGATGGCCATGGCGCGCTCGCGCTGGTCGGCGAGCCAGACGGCGGCGGCGCCGGTGCGGTATGCGTCGGGGTCGATGCGGGCCATCGTCTCCACCACCTCGCGACGGACGGCGGGCGCGGCGGGCTGCGCAAGCAGCACGTCGACGCGGGCCTCGGCCATGCCGCGTAGATCGCCGCTCGCCGCAATAGAGCGATCGTAGATGGCGCGGCCTTCGGGGTGGTCGGCGAAGGTGTCGGCGAGGATCAGCGACTTCACTCGCTTCGGCCACAGCGCGTGCATGGCGATGGCGACGACGCCGCCAAGCGACAGCCCGCAGATGTGCGCAGACCGGACGCCAAGCTCGCTCATCGCGGCGAAGACGGTGTTCGCATAATCGTCGCGGCTGGTGCCTTCGGGCGCCGTGTCGCTATCGCCGTAACCGGGATAGTCGAAGGCGACCGAACGGCGGTCCTTGGCGAAGTGCATGAGTTGCGGCTCCCACACGCTCTTGTCCGAGCCGACGCCGTGCAGGAAGACGATCGGAGTCGAATCGCCGACGCCGCTGTCGAGATAGCCGACGGTCAGGCCATTGGCGGTTTTGACGCGGGGCATGGCGGCATCTTGGCACCGCCATGGCTGGCGCGCTAGGCCTCTGCCGATGACCCGAATGATCGTGAACGGCGAGCCCATCCTCTACAAGCTCGACCCCGAGACGCCGTTGCTGTTCGCGCTTCGCGATGCGTCCAACCTGACCGGCACCAAATATGGCTGCGACAGCGCGGACTGCGGCGCATGCACGGTGATGATCGACGGCAAGGCGGCGCTAAGTTGCAGCGTATCAATCGGGTCGCTGGAAGGCGCGACTGTGACGACGATCGAGGGGCTGGCGGCGAACGGCACGCACCCGGTGCAGCAGGCGTGGCTGGCCGAGCAGGTAACGATGTGCGGCTATTGCGAGCCGGGGTTCATCATGGCGATCGCGGCGCTGCTCCAGGCGAGCCCAAACCCGAGCGACGACCAGATTGCGGCGCTGCCGAACATCTGCCGCTGCGGCGCCTATCCGCGCATTCGCAAGGCGATTGCGCGGGCGGCGAGCGCGAGCGCGCCCGTGAGACCTGTTCCGCCTTCGCCCGCTGCGCAGGCACCCGCGCCGCCGGTCAACTTACAAAGATGAATAAACGGGTGCGAAACGGTTAAGCCGGCGCTCAGCCAGCGAGTCGCAGTGACGTGTCCTGAACTTGAAAGGTCACTGTCATGCGTAAGCTGATTCTTTCCATCCTCCTTGCAAGCGCCATCACTGCACCGGCGTTTGCCGATCCCAACGACGACCGCGGGACAGGTGCGAAGAGCGAACAGTCGCAAAACGACCGCAGCGAACGTCAGGCGCAGCGCGCCGAGCGCCGGGCCGAGCGCCAGCAGATCAATGCACAGCGCCAGCAGGTCAATGTCGAGCGCCAGCAGGTCAACGTCGAACGCCAGCAACAGTTTGCGACCGAGCGTGCGAACCTTGCCGGCCGCGGCGGCGCCAACTTCCAGGGCAACGCGCAGGATCGTCGCCAGCGGTTCGACAACGACCGCGCTCGCTTCGGCGGCCAGGATCAGGGCGGCATCGTCCAGTCCGAGCGCCGGGAACCGAACGTTTTCCGGCGCGACCGCAACCGCACACCGGTGGTAAGCGACGTGCCGCGCCCGGGAACGCAGCCGCGGCTACGCACCGACGGCCGGCGCTGGACCGACAACCACAATTGGAACGGTAACTGGCGCCACGACAATCGCTACGATTGGCGGCGCTATCGCGATCACAATCGTTGGCGCTTCCACTTCGGCTTCTACAACGATCCGTTCGGCTGGGGTTATCAGCCATTCTCGATCGGCTGGCGCCTGTGGCCGAACTATTACAGCAGAAATTACTGGATCAACGATCCTTGGCAGTATCGACTGCCCTACCCACCCCCCGGCACGCAGTGGGTCCGTTATTACAACGATGCGCTGCTGGTCGACATGTACACCGGTCAGGTCGTGGACGTGATCTACAGCTTCTTCTGGTAGAAGTCTGACCGCATTTGATCGAAGGGGCGTCGCGGCTGCCATTGCCGCGGCGCCCTTTGCGCATTAGTGGCCTAATACACCCCATCCGTGGAAGGCGCTATCCCAATGTCTAAGCTCGCTGGCCTGCTCGTCCTCTCGTCTTCCATGATGGCGCTCAGCGCCTGCGCAACCGCTCCGGCCGCGCCGCCGCCACCGCCGGTTGTCGCCGAAGCGCCGGCACCGGCAGCGCCCGTCGCCAGCGCGCATGACCGGCTATTCAAGGTTTTCAAGGACAGCGACGAAGCCAGCCTGAAGCGCAATCCGCTCAACGCGATCTTCCGCGGCGACATGCGCTATGCCGAGCATCTCGGCGACAACATCTCCGACGCTTATTATGCCGGCGAGCGGGCGGCGGCCGAGCACGACCTTGCGGCGCTTCACGCGATCCCGCGCGACCAGCTGAACGAAACCGACCAGCTCGCCTACGATACGTTCGAGTTTACGACCAAGGATACGCTGCGGGGACTTCAGCCGGATCTGCTCCAGCTGACCGAGGTGCGGCCGATGAATCACTTCTTCGGCTTCCACACTTTCTACCCGACCTTCGCGAGCGGGAAGGGCGCGGCGCCGTTCAAGACGATCGAGGATTACGACAACAACCTGAAGCGCCACCACGAGTTCGTGACCTATCTCGACCGCGCGATCGGGCGCTTCCGCCAGGGCGAGCAGTCGGGCGTCGTCGACACCAAACTGACCGTCCGCAACATGATTGAGCAGCTCGACAACCAGCTCAAGATGAAGCCGGAAGACTCACCTTATTTCGGGCCGGCAAAGCAATTCCCGGCAAGCTTCAGCGATGCCGACAAGGCGCGCCTGACGCAGGAATATCGCGCTTCGATCACTGACGAAATCTACCCCGCGCTCACGCGGCTCCGCGATTTCCTGAAGAACGAATATCTGCCCAGGGCGCGCGACGGCGCCGGCCTCATGTACATGAAGGGCGGCCCGGAGCTTTACCGCTACCTCATCCAGTCGACGACGACTGAAGCGCTCGATCCGGAAGCTGTGCACCAGCTCGGCCTCAGCGAAGTCGCGCGGATTACCAAGGGTTTCGAGAAGATCCGGCAGGAAGTTGGCTTCAAGGGCAATCTGCAGCAGTTCTTCGATTACATGCGCACGGCGAAGCAGTTCCAGCCGAAGACGCGCGACGAGCTTCGCGACGGTTTCCGCACGGTGCAGACGAAGGTCGAGGCGCGGGTGCCTGAATTTTTCTCGCGCACGCCCAAGGCGCCGCTCGAGATCCGCGCCTACGAGCCGTTCCGCGAGAAGTTCGAGGCCGGCGGCTCGTATGAGCCGGGCACGCCCGACGCCAAGCGCCCGGGCACCTTCTACTACAACGCTTACGACCTGCCCTCGCGCAGTAAATGGGAAGAGACGACGCTCTTCATGCACGAGGGCGAGCCGGGCCATCACTTCCAGATCAGCCTGGCGCAGGAGAATGAGGCGCTGCCGAGCTTCATGCGCTTCGGCGGCAACACGGCCTATGTCGAGGGCTGGGCGCTCTACGCGGAGTCGCTCGGCTACCCGATGGGAATGTACACGGACCCGTACCAAAGGTTCGGCAACCTCAACGACGAGATGCTGCGCGCCATGAGGCTGGTCGTCGACACCGGAATCCACGCCAAGGGTTGGACGCGCGAGCAGGCGATCGCCTACATGCTCGGCCACTCCGGCATGTCGAAGACCGACGCCACCGCCGAGGTCGAACGCTACATCGCCATTCCGAGCCAGGCGCTTGCGTACAAGATCGGTCAGCTGACCATCCTGCGCCTGCGCGACAAGGCGCAGGCGGCGCTGGGCCCCAAGTTCGACATCCGGGAATTCCATGCGCAGGTGCTCGACACGGGCGCGCTGCCTCTGCCGATCCTCGAACAGAAGATCGACCGCTGGATCGCTGCTCGCCAGAACGGCGGTCCGGCCCCGCAGCCGCAGCCGGTCCTGACGCCGACGTCACAGCCGACGCCGACGGGCAAAGGCGAACGGGGGTAAGCTCACGGACGCTGGTAATCCCGCAGGATGTCACCATATTGAGAGCATCGCGGGCACGATGCTTGTAGGCGCCAGCGGCTGAGAGACATGAAGTGCTCCCGCTTACGGATTGGGAGCACTTTCATGGACATCGACCAGCCCACGCCAAGTCCACGACGTCCCCGAAGCATGGCATTTTCCAGGCGGAGCAAGACTCCGCTGCCGACTCCCGAGCAATCGCGGCGGCAGGCCGACGTCGTTCAATCGGCTTGGCATCACTTCGGCGAGCCCGGTCCGGTCATCGCTTTCCTCAACAGCCGTCACGAAGGCCTCGAGGGACAACCGCTCCGTCTCGCGATCGAGAGCGACCTGGGCCTGGAGCGCGTCCAGGCTTGGCTCCAGCAACATTCACTGAAAGCCTGAGCAATGCGAAAGAAGCGCGAACCCGAGAGCCAGCAGCAACGCAGCGACCGCCTGGAGCAGGACGCGCGGGATAAACAGCGTGACAGGTCCGTCGAATCCGAGGCGCTGGACGCAGCGGTTCAGAAAAGTATCAGGCTGCACGGCGCCTGACTTCGCCGCGCCTCGAGGAGAGATGCGATGCAGGATCCCGGAAAGTCGAAAGGCAAGAGCTTTTCCGCGTTTCGGTCCGCGGCCGAAGAAGTCGGCAAGCGCGTGACTGACGAGGCCGAACCAGAGAAACCGGCGCGAGGAAAGGAAGGCGGGCACATGAGCTCGACCGCCGGTCGCGTCACGCACGTCCATGGCAGCGAATTGCCTTATCTTGCCATTCTCAACCACCATGATCGCGACCCGACCGAGCACGGCTTTGCGACGATGCGGGAGGCCGAAGCCTTCATCAAACGCAACACGCCGGTGCCGGGAGGTTCGCTTTCCGATCTTTACGATCGTCCCGCCGGAGACTGACGGCGCGCAGACCGAAACACGCCTAGGACGGAAGCGTCGCGGTTTGACGCAAGGCCTCGCCAAGCGCGAGTGCCGCGGAGGTCGCCACATTCAATGATCTGACCTCGGCCCGAAGGGGAATGCGCACACGCGCACCGCAGGCTTCAGCAACGGAGATTGGAACGCCCGCGCTTTCCTTCCCGAACAGGAGGACGTCGTCGGGCCCGAAGCTGAAATCGTAAGCCGATTGGCGGCTCTTCGTCGTGAACAGCACCAGCCTTCGCGATCCGATCGTGGTTTTGAATGCGTCGAAGTCCGCATGCCGCGTGACGTCGACGTGATCGATATAGTCCATGGCCGTCCGCCGGACTCGCCGATCGTCCCACTCGAAACCCATGGGCTCAATGAGATCGACGGCCGTGCCCATACAGGCTGCGAGCCGCAGAACGGCGCCGACATTCCCGGCGATTTCCGGTTCGAAAAGTGCAATTCGCATCGCAGCGGATTATCGCAAAGCCCTGGCGAAGTCCGAATTGAAATTGTGCGCAATCTCGGTGCGAGCAGTGAGTCCTAGTCAGCGCCGAGACGGACGTTCAACTCGGCAAGCCGCTTTTTCAGGATTTCGACGTTACCCGGGCTCGTGGCCTGAAGCTGCCGCTCGCCATCCTCGTCGACGTGGGAAATCGTTCCAGACTCGATCGCCTTGAGCAATTGCACCAGCCGGTCCCGCTCCTCATGCCAAGTCTCCGAGCTCATTATCGTCTCCGCTGTCCGCGCCGCAGCTCGAGCGTCCCTACCGCCGCAAGCCGGCGAGGATCGCGTCATAGTCTGCGATGTCCTGAAGCAACATCGTGGTCGCCTCTTCCTTGGTCATGCCCTGCGTGGGCTCACAGCTTCCATCGCGGATTGACGCGAGTTGCGCCGCCTTCTGATCGCGTTTTAGCTGCGTCTTCTCCACGCCCTTGCTGAAATACGTCAACGCGCTCTCCTCAGGCGTGGTCGATCAAAATGGTTTTCTGGAGAGGCGGCGCGTCCGGATAGAAATCCCAGAACATCGCCATGGCTTCAGCCACGACGCGGACGACATCTTGCTCGGCGTCGATTTCGGCGAGATGCTCAACCTGGCGCCAATCGGGGCCACGCACCACGATCTTGACGTTCACGCGATCTCCAATGCCTCACGCTTAATCCGGACGAAGCTCACGGCGCAGAAGGGTCAGGCCGCGACGGCATGAGCAAGTTCCGCGTTGAGCTCGGCGACGAGGTCCGTGACCGCCTCGCCATGCATCGAGACACGACCCGCGTGCTCGGCGATCTGCTGCCAATGCTTGAGAGTGTCGCGATGCACGCGTTGACCGCGCAAGCGGCGTGAGCTGGCGATTGCCGCAAGCAGATTGGATCGCACGCTGCCTTCAATCTTCATGAGCGTTCCTCACAACGGGCTTGCGCGTCGGCGCAGCGGAATTCTTGGCGATCACCAGATCGGCCCTTTCGGACGATGCCTCTCACGCACGACCTCGCCGCTGATGATCTTGGACTTGAGCAATTGCCGGATGCGGTCAGCACCACTGCTGCTGCTGCAGACGAGCCGGACGCCGCCGCTCGAAAGCCGCTCGATCGTGGAAACGTTGATCTTTTCCTTCAGGCACCGAGCGACGACCTCGTCCTGCTTCATCGACAGGTGGATGGACCGGCCCGTCATTTCGCGTTCCGCCTGGCTGCCGCGAGCGCATCCCGCGCGTTCGAATAGCGATAACCTCCCCACAGGAAGACTTCGGCGGGGACACGGACGATCTCGTAGCGATCGAGCTCCGCCTGATCGATTTCGTTAGAAGCGCCGGCCGTCATTTTTGCTCTCCAAGGTTCCAGCGCCTCTGGCTCGATGGATCGATGCGGCGTGCGTCGTGATCGAACTGATCCGCCGCAGCCTTCAGGGCGATCGAGCCGCCATCGGTGCGCGCCCGTCGGGCCAGTCTTCGGAAGGAGGAAGCCTGCTCGCGAAGCTCGTTCGCAGTTTCATTGCGCGTCGGCGATTCCATCACGCGGCGCCTGCCAAGCCAGCCGTCAGGCGGCGCTGGGAAATTCGCAGGGCATAGCCATCGGCCAGGCCGCGGTGAGCGCGGCGCGATTGGTCGCACTTGGCGTGGTCCGCCATGAACAACGAAATCTGATGACGATGGTAGAGGTAATTGAGATCCATATACGCTCCCGTCTCGTAAGCGGGAGCACAGTCGGTCTCTCAGTCGCGCAGGCCTACAACGGTAACCATCCGAGCGATGCGCTTGTATACCACACCAGGCCCTGATTCCCTACGACATTCTTTATTTGCAAGGGCTTTTCACGTTTCTTCCGAGCCGTTGAATCGTCTGCTCACAACTATTGGCGATCTGTCTCACCGCCATGATTGCGTGCTGAATATCGAACCGGAGCGACGATTAATATGCGCGAGGAATCAGGCTTCGATGACGCCCTTCATGCGCTCCGGCATCGGCCGCACGATCCGGTTGTGCAGCCTGAACTTGCGGCTGAAGAGGATGTGGAGGAGCAGCCTGCTCCATGACCGATGGTAATATAGATCATTGTAGAATTCCGGCGCAGCCGCGCGCACGGCGGGAAGACGGGACCATGGCACATGGGGGAAGTCATGGTGCTCGTTGTGGTACCCCATGTTGAACGACAGTTTGTTCAGCGGCCCGTAGTATGAATAGGTCTCCTGCCCCTCGCTGAAGACGTAATGCTCCTGGATCGATCTGGCGCCGACCGGGTGCACGCCCAGCGAGAACATCGTCGACAGGAACAGGTAAGCGACCGGCCACCAGCCGAAGAACCAGACGATAGGCGCCATCGCCGCGACCATCGCGACGGCATTGAACATCACCCATTTGTCGATGGTGCTGATGGCCTTCACGGTGCGTGGCCGGAGGACAGCCTGAACCGCCCAGTACATGCTTAGCCACAGTGTCTTGCGGTACGGGCTATTACCCACCCAGCGTGCTTCGTTCGGTGCCGGTACGTCGGCGTCAAGGCCCGGGATGCCAAGATATTTGTGATGCAGAAGGTGATGGCTGCGAAAGCCCATCGCCGCCGGAAAAACGATCGGGACATTGGCGAGGATCGAGCCCAGCCGGTTCGCTCTCGCCGTCTTGAACACCATGTTGTGCGTGTAGTCGTGGATCAGCACGAAGAGCGCATGATTGGGGAATGCGCCGAAGGCATAGGCGGCGGCGACGATCGCCCACCACGGCGCCTTGAGAAGCGCCAGCCCGATGCCGATACCGACCTGCAAGGCGACCAGCAGCACGGTCCACAGTGCCGACCAGCGGTCGCGTCCGAAAAGCCGGCGCACGTCGGGATGGGTCGCGAGAATGCGTTTGGCGCGTTCCCGGTGCGGCAGCGGCTTATCGCTCTGCGTGAACTCCGCGTTCGACGCCGCCACGGCGACCATTTGGCCACTTCCTTTCCTGCGCCGCGGTTTTGAAAACCGGGCCTATGTCGTTCCTATCATGGATAAGAGCCTGCCGCGTAGCTGAACTTGCGACGCTTGCGTAACGACTTCCAATAGAGCTGAGTGCAGCCAGGCGACGGGCGACCAATGCCCGAAGACGAGCGTCCGGCAGCTTATGTTTGTAACTCGACGAAAGGGTCGAATTTAACCTCCCGCTTCACGAAGTGGGTTTCGTAGCGGCGGACGGTTGGAGTCGACGCCAGCAGGTCTTCAGCGCAGCTGTTGAAGTCGTCCATGCTGGCGCAATCGAACAGCAGGACGAAGTCGTGTGGGCCGGCGATTTCGTAGCAGAATTGCACTTCGTCCGCGGCGTGCAGACGCTTTTCCAGCGCCGCCTTTCCCTGGCGGTCGGCATGTTCGCTAAGCTGGACGAGGACGATCGCGCGCAACCGGTTCTGGGTGAGGCGCGGACCAAGCAGGGCGAGGGTGCGGGCGATCCAGCCCTGGCTGCGCAGGCGCCGCAAGCGGCGGGCAATAGCGGAGGGCGACAGCGGCACGTCCTCGGCCAGTGAATCGGCCGTGCGGGAATCGTCGCGCTGGACGAGATTGAGCAAGGCGAGGTCGAAACGGTCGAGCATCCGCGCCAACGTGCCAAATTCTGGCACGGAGCGCATCAACTTTGCGCGCAACAGGCGGTGATTACTGTTAGTGTGTTACATAAACCATACAGTGGAGTGCAACCTGTGCGTGTTTCACTTATCGCAATCCTGGCGGCCAGCGTGTCGGCTTTCCCTCTGATCGCGCAGGCTGCCGCGCCGGCGCCCGCTGCTGGTGCTGTCTCCCCGGCCACCCCGGCAGCGGCGCCGGTTACCGCGGGCGAGGGACGCGCCGTTGCCCTCAAGCTGGCGGATGAGCTGGTCGCCACGTTCGTGTTTCGCCAGCAGGCCGACGCCTATGCGGCCATGCTTCGCAAGAATGCCGCCGCCGGGCGCTACGACAGCGGCACGCGCAGCGACGTCGCCAAGCGCATGACCGACGATTTGCTGGCGGTGCACAAGGACGGCCACCTGCATGTCATGGTCGCCGAGCCAGAGGAGCAAGGCGGCGGCAACGGTGGCCTGCCGAAGGATTTCCCGCCCCTCATCCAGTCGGCAAAATGGATTGCGCCGGGCATCGCCTACATCCGCCCGACCGCCTTCATGTCGACCGACGAGGAAATCGCCGACGTCCAGAAGTTCATGAGCGAGCACAGCAGCGCGAAGACGATCATCTTCGACCTGCGCAACCATCATGGCGGGCGTCTGGGCGAGATGGACGTCATCTTCCCCTACCTATTCGCGAAGAAGACGCCGCTGGTGCGGATGCAGATGGCGCGATCGATCTACGACAAGTTCGGGTCGCCTTTTGGCGAAGCGCCGTCGCTCGAGTTCGTGAAGGATGCCGAACACATCACGGCAACGCATTACGCATCGCCGGGGGCGGACACGCCGCTGCGCAAGTCCACCGTCCTTCTGCTGGTGTCGAATAAGACGGCGTCGGCCGGCGAACATTTTTCGCTGGCGATGAAGTCGAGCGGGCGCGCGACCCTGATCGGTGAAGCGACGGCAGGCGCCAACCATTTCGGCGGACCGGCGCCGCTCAACGATCATTTCGCGGTGTGGATGCCGGTCGGCCGGACGTTCGACATCAAGACCGGGAAGGACTGGGAAGGCGATGGCGTCGCACCCGACATCCAGGCCGATCCGAAGCAGGCCTTGGTCGTCGCACTCGAGAAGGCGGGGCTGAGCCACGACGAAGCGGTGCGCCTCGACGCGACGGAGGTGCCGGCAGAGCCCGTCCATTCGGACAAGCTGCGCGCCCGTTAGGCGTGCCAAATTCTGGCAATGGAAAGAGGTGAATTGCGGAAAATGGGACGCGCGCCGGGTGTATATTCGGCGCGAGGAGAAGCCAGATGTTGAAGCTGATGCGCAACCTGCTCGTCCTCGCGGCGCTCTTCTGGGTTCCGCCGGCGACTGCCCGGCAAGGCGCTGTCGCGGGCGGCCAGCATGCCGACAAGGATTGCCCGCAGGAGCGCTCGGCGAAGGCCAAGCCGGTTCAGCGGCAGGCGAGAGCCGTGATCATCAAGGTGCCGGACGGGTCCGCGTCCATCTTCGGGCACGCGTCGGCCTTTTCGCCCTAGGCGGGGACGCTCTCCAGCGCTTCCGCAATCAGGCGGCGGCTGTTGTCGATACCATAGAGTGCGATGAAGCTGCCCATGCGCGGTCCTTGGGTGGACCCGAGCAGGGTTTCGTAAAGCGCTCCGAACCAGCCGCGCAGGCTTTCGAACGGATGGCGCTTACCGACCTCGAACACGGCGTTCTGGATCACCTCGCCGTCGGCCTCGGCCGGGAGCCCGGCGAGCTCATTGTCGAGGTCGCGCAAGGCTTCGGCTTCCACCGCGCTTGGGGGCCGCCGCTTCAGGGTCGGCACCACAAAGTCGCGGGCGTAATTGACGGCTAGGCCGATAAGCTCGTCGAGTTCGGGCTCGCTCGTGGGCGAGGTGCCGGGCGCATAGCGCTGGACGAACTTCCACGCCGTTTCCTTGTCGGCGACGCCCGGCAGGCTGACGAGGTTGAGCAGCAGCCCGTAGGTCAGCGGAAGCGTCGCCGTCGGCACCTTGCCGCCGTGGACGTGGTGGACCGGATTGCCGAGCTTCTGCTCGATCGGCTGGTTCGGGTAATTGCCCCGGAACTGCAAATATTCGTCGACCGCGCGCGGGATGAGACCGATGTGCAGGCTCTTCGCCTTCCGCGGTTCGCGATAGATGTAAAAGGCGAGGCTAGGCTCGCTGCCGTAGCGCAGCCATTCCTCCAGGCTGAGGCCGTTGCCCTTGGACTTGGAGATCTTCTCGCCCTTTTCGTCGAGGAACATCTCATAGTTGAAGCCTTCGGGCGGGCGGCCGCCGAGGATGCGCGCGATCTTGCCGGACTGGACGACGCTGTCGATCAAATCCTTGCCGGCCATTTCATAGTCGACACCGAGCGCGACCCAGCGCGCAGCCCAGTCGACCTTCCACTGTAGCTTCGCAGCGCCGCCGAACGCGGATTGCTGGATGCGGGCGCCGTCTTCATCGTCGAATGCGATCAGCCCGGCTTCGGCGTCGATGACGTCGACCGGCACTTGGAGTACGCGGCCGGTGCTCGGCGAGATCGGAAGGATCGGCGAATAGGTCTTGCGGCGATCCTCGCGCAGCGTCGGCAGCATGACGCCCATGATGCCGTCCCAGCCGCGCAGCACCTTGCGGATCACGTCGTCGAATTGGCCCGAGGTGTAGCAGTCGGTCGCCGACAGGAATTCATAGTCGAAGCCGAAGCGGTCGAGGAATGACCGCAGCATCGCATTGTTATGGTGCGCAAAGCTTTCGTGCGTGCCGAACGGATCGGGGATCTTCGTCAGCGGCTTGCCGAGATGCTTGGCCAGCATCTCCTGCTCCGGCACGTTGTCAGGGACCTTTCGCAGCCCGTCCATGTCGTCGCTAAAGGCGATCAGCCGCGTCGGATTGCTCGTCAATTCCTCGTAAGCCCGGCGCACGAAGGTCGTGCGGGCGACTTCGTTGAAGGTGCCGATGTGCGGCAGGCCCGACGGACCGTAGCCGGTCTCGAAAATGACCGGGTCGCCGGCGGCCTTGCCGTCCGGCCAGCGCTTGAGAAGCTTGCGCGCCTCCTCATAGGGCCAGGCCTTGGACGTTTGGGCGGCGGCGCGGATTTCTTCGGATGCGGTCATGGGCGCGCGTCCTAGCGAAGGGGCGGGTGGACTGCTAGCCGAAGGGCATGCGGCCGATCGCCGAACATGAGCCGATGGAGCGCGAACGCTTCGAACGGGAAATCGTCGCGAAGGGCGAGCCTGCCGTCATTCGCGGTCTGGTGACGGGTTGGCCGATCGTCCGGGCCGCGAAGAAGGGCGAGGTCGCGGAGGCGTTGCGCGGCGCAGCCACCAAAGAACCCTTCGAAGCCTGGTTCGGCGCGCCGGAGATCGAAGGGCAGTTCGGCTACACCGACGATTTTGCGGGCTTCAATCATGAGCGGCGCCTGGCCACGGTGGATCAGCTTCTCGAGCTACTGCTGCGACAGCGCGGAAGCGAGCAGCCATATTCGATGTACGCCGGTGGAATTCCGATCCGAAAGCATTTGCCGGACCTGCTGCCGGGGATCGCAGTGCCGATGCTCGACATGGAGCGGGCGACCTTGATCTCGCTGTGGTTGGGCAACCGGACGCGGACGGCGGCGCATTGGGACCTGCCGCAGAACCTCGCCTGCGTGGTCGCCGGACGGCGGCGCTTCACGCTGTTCCCGACCGAGCAGGTGGCGAACCTTTACGTCGGGCCACTCGACTTCACACTGGCAGGGCAGCCGATCAGCCTGGTCGATGTCGACAACCCCGACTTAGGTCGGCACCCGAAGTTCGCGAGGGCGATGGAGGCCGCGATGACGGCGGAGCTCGGCCCGGGGGACGCGCTCTATATCCCCAGCCTCTGGTGGCACGCCGTGGCGTCGCTCGACGACCTTGCGGCAATGATCAATTTCTGGTGGCGCGACGCGGAGCCGCCGCTGCTGACGCCGCTCAACGCGCTCTATCATTCGGTGATCACGATGAAGAACCTGGGGCCGAAGGAGCTGGCGGCGTGGCGCGTGTTGTTCGACCACTACATCTTCGGCGCGAACGGCGATCCGGTTGCGCATTTGCCGGAAGCAGGCAAGGGCATCTTGGGCCGGCGCACGCCGGAGCTGGTGGCCCGAGTGAAAAAGCTGCTGATCGACGTGCTCAGCCGGTAACCGTCGCCTCCGCTGACGCGCCATGCATACGTCGATTATTCGAGCACACCGAGGCGTCGCCACAGCGGAAGTGCCCGCTCGAAGAACATTTGGCCCAAATGCGCAATCTGTGATTCTAGCTGGTCGTCCGCAATCGTGTTCCCGCGGAAATGAAGCTGCCTCCCCAGAGCTCTCAGCCGGTTCGCAACGCCGTGGACAAGGGCGGCCTGATCGATTTCGCCGTCTGACGAGAGCCAAGTGTCAAGCAACAACAGTTCCAGTTCGGAAACTGGGATGCCAGACCCAAGAGCCGCCGCGGCAACGTACTCGTAGGTTATTCCCGCGGCCGCCGAACGCGCGATTGCGCCATTGAAACGCTGAGCAGTCTTTGCAGATGCTGAGGCGTCCTTCCCGACAACGAGGATGCCCGAATGAAGCATCGAAAGCAGGATGCTTCGTGTGTGCGGCCGGACAGGATTCTCGAGAGCCACAAGCTCGGCAAATGACTTCGGGCCGTCAGCAACGGCGGCCAGGATGTCGGCGATCCCGGCATAACTGATGGTCAGCTCACCGAACTTGGTCGTGAAGCGGACAAGCTCGCCGTCGACCGGTGGTGAGAACAGATAGATCGGAGTTGCTCCGACCCTTGCGCTGGCAGAATCCGAGGGCCGCGGGTCGCGGCAGAAAATATCGCGCCGGAACGACTGATCGATCACGATGTCCTGCACATCCTGCCGGAGTGGGCCGGGCGGTTGCTGGAGGATGATGTCGCGCAGCTCCGGGGCAAGGGAATAGGGGAGCATGGTCTCGGCGATCGAAGCGGTTCCCAAATAGGTGAGGCTCACGCTCTCCAGGTCCCGTGCCACGCTCGAATGCCAAAGCGCCGTCCAATTGTCGGTCAGATATTCGTGCGCCAAATAGCTGGTCGACTTTGTCGTGATCGTGTCGAGATGCCCCTTGAAGCGCGGGAGTTGCTCAAGAAGAGGCGCCTTGAGCTGCCTTAGCCGCTGGAACATCGTGATCGCGCCACGAAGCGCGGTTTCCGGATTGGCGGTCTTGCCGAACTGATTAGCGATATGTTGGAATGGGGTAACGCTCAGCCATCCGGGCTGCGAGTTGTATCCGAAAACCGAAAGCGTGCCCGGCCCGCTGGCATGCGCTACACACTGGAACACTGCGTCACGAAGCTGGGGCGAGATCCAGCTGAGAATACCCTGCAAGGCGACATAGTCGAAGGTGCCGAGCTCTGCCGGCCAAGCCGCCGCGAGATCGAGGAAATCGGCTTGGAGGAAGCGGACGTTCGCAAGGCCGCCAGCGTTCGCTAGCTCCCGGCCGTGCGCGATGTGATCGTCCTGGAAATCAACGCCGACGAATTCGGCTTCAGGATTGGCGGCGGCGAGTAAACAAAGGTGGAATCCCTGGCCACAACCCAGGTCCAGATAGCGATAGGACCGTTCACTACTCCGCTGGGGCTCGAATCTCTGCTCGCGAATGCAGAAGTCCAGCAGGTCCGGCGCCATCTCCGGAAAGAAATGGGCGGTGTAGCCGACGGACGCATTGTAGCCGTGATAGCGGTCCGGCATATCCGATTTCTCCTTCTGGCTGGGCTCTAGGGAGTCTTGGCGTCGCCGCCAAATCGGCCATGCGAGTGCGGGGATTCTTCGTGGTCTGACGGAACGTAAGGTGTACAAGCATTGTCCATGACGCGCCTCCTTCCCGCACTTCACGCGACCCATGCCGGCATCTGGCTGGCGGACGGCAGCGGCGAGGTGCGCGAGGCGAGCCGGGGCGAGGCGATCGCGCGAGCGGCGGAGACGCCGCACATCATCCTCAACGCGCCGCTGGTGGGTCAGCGGCTCGGCTATCCGGAGCTATCCGGTCTCGACCTGCTGGAGCTGTTTGCGTTCATTCACCCGGCGCGGTTTGCGGTTCCGACGGCGTCGGGACTGAGCCGGACGCTGGGGCTGGAGCCGCCGAAAAGCGAAACGGATGCGGCTGCGAAGCTCTCGGAAATTGCAGAATGCCTGTTCGAAACGCTCGCCGATCCGACGTGGGAGCAGCGCGAGGGCGCCTGGACGTCGAACGCGACTCTGCACCGGCTCGGCTGGGGCTGGGCGCCGCTGATCGGCGCCCGGCTCGAACGGCCTGAACGCGGTGAGCGAATGCTGTTCGCCCGGCTCAAGCAATGGGAGGAAGCCGCCGAGCGTCCGCCGCCCCGGCATGTGACGCTTCGGCCGGGCGAAGCCCGCGAGAAGCTCGACCGGCTGACCGGCCGCGCGGAGTCTCGCGAAGGGCAGCGGGCAATGACCGAGGCGGTGGCGGGCGTGTTCGCGCCCAAGCGGATGAAGGACGCGCCTAACCTCCTGCTCGCCGAGGCGGGGACGGGGATCGGCAAGACGCTCGCCTACCTGGCGCCCGCGTCATTGTGGGCGGAACAGTCGGGCGGCACGGCCTGGGTTTCGACGTTCACCAAGGCGCTGCAGCGGCAGCTCGACGCCGAGGGGCCGAAGATCATCGCCGATCCGGCGGAGCGCGCGCGGCGAATCGTCGTCCGCAAGGGGCGAGAGAACTACCTTTGCCTGCTCAATCTGGAAGATGCGCTTCAGGGCGCGTTCGCCGGGCGCGCGGCGGTGCTCGCGCAGCTCGTCGGGCGCTGGGCGGCTTATAGCAAGGACGGCGACATGGTCGGTGGCGACCTGCCGGGCTGGCTGCCGAGCCTGTTCCGGCGGGCGGGCGCGGCCGCGCTGACCGACCGGCGCGGCGAGTGCGTCTATGCCGGATGCCCGCATTATCGCCGCTGTTTCATCGAGAAGGCGGAACGGGCGAGTCGCGAGGCGGACATCGTCATCGCCAATCACGCGCTGGTGATGGTCAATGCTGCCCGCGCTCGCGAGGGCGCGCCGGGACGCATCCTGTTCGATGAGGGACATCACCTGTTCGACGCTGCGGATTCGACCTTCGCGGTGACGTTCGGCGGGCAGGAGGCGATCGAGCTTCGGCGCTGGATCGTCGGCCCGGAAAGCCGGTCGCGCGGGCGGCGGCGCGGGCTGGCGGCGCGGCTGATGGACGTCGCTTCGTACGACGAAGAAGGTGCGTTGGCGCTCGATGCGGCGGTGGAGGCGGCGAAGGCGCTGGCGTCCGACGGTTGGCTGCAGCGGCTGGCCGAGGGCGCGCCGTTCGGCCAGATCGAAGCGCTGCTCGCCGAGGTTCGCGGCATGGTCTACGCCCGGGCCAAGGCGCAGGAGGCGGGCTACGGTCTCGAGACCGAGCTGGCCGAGCCCGACGGGGCCCTGGTGTCGGCGGCGGCGGGCGCGGCCGAGGTGCTCGAAAGCTTGAACAAGCCGCTCGCCGCTTTGTCCCGTCGATTGGAAGCCGTGATCGAAGATGCGCCGGACTGGCTCGATTCCCAGGCGCGTGCGCGGGTCGAAGGCGCGATCAACGGCCTGTCATGGCGGCGTGAATTGCTGTCGGCTTGGATTGCATTGCTGGCGCGCATCGGCGGTGAGGCCGATCCGGAATTCGTCGACTGGCTGGCGGTCGATCGTGTCGACGGGCGCGAATATGACATCGCCATTCATCGCCGTTGGCTCGACCCGACCAAGCCGCTCGCGCGTGCGGTGCTGGCGCCGGCTGACGGGGTGCTGGTGACGTCGGCGACGCTGCGGGGTGGCGAGGGTTGGCCAGCCGCCGAAGCACGAACAGGTGCGCTTCACTTGCCCGCGGCGGCGACGCATTTCGAGGCGAAAAGCCCGTTCGATTATGCGGCCTGTTCGGAAGTGCTGATCGTCACCGATGTGAAGCAGGGCGACATCGCCGCGCTGTCGGGCGCCTATGCGCGTTTGATCGAAGCGTCGGGTGGCGGGACGCTCGGGCTGTTCACGGCGATCCAGCGTCTGAAAGCCGTGCACGCGCGGATCGCCGATCGGTTGGCGCGCGAGGGGTTGCCGTTGCTCGCCCAGCATGTGGATCCGATCGACGCGGGAACGTTGGTCGACATCTTCCGCGACGATCCGCGTGCCTCATTGCTCGGCACGGATGCGCTGCGCGACGGCGTCGACGTGCCGGGCGAATCGCTGCGGCTGGTGGTGATGGAGCGCGTGCCCTGGCCGCGGCCGACCGTGCTCCACGCAGCGCGGCGAATGGCCGGCGGCGGAAGTGCTTATGACGATCGGGCCGTCCGCGCGCGTCTGGCGCAGGCCTTCGGGCGCCTGATTCGGCGTCAGGGTGATTGCGGGCTGTTCGTAGTCCTGTCGGCGGCAGTGCCGTCGCGACTGCTGACTGCGTTCCCGCCGGGTGTCGCGGTCAACCGCATGTCGCTGGATGTGGCGATCGCGCGCGTGCAGCTAAGGCTCAGCGGCGAGATGCTCCGCCGGCCGATCGAAGAGATCGTCGAATGAAGCGACTGACGCTGCTGCGCCACGCCAAGTCGAGCTGGGATGAGCCCGACGCCGACGACTTCGACCGCCCGCTCAACGATCGCGGCTGGAAGGCCGCGCGGCGGATGGGGAAAGCGCTCAAGCACCGCAAGATCCATTTCGATGTCGCGATTGCGAGCACGGCGGCCCGGGTGCGCGAGACGCTGGACGGACTCGAAGAGACATATGGGGATTTTCTGTTTCCGGTCCATTTCGACCAGCGCGTGTATTTGGCGAGCAGCGATGAATTGCTTAGAATCGTTCGCGCACTTCCGGCGGACGCGGAGCGCGCCTTGATTGTCGGCCACAATCCAGGGCTCGAACGGCTCGCGATCACGCTCACAGCGGATGACGACGATTTGCGCCACAAAGTCGAAGAGGGACTGCCGACGGCGGCGTTGGTCGAAATTGAGCTGCCCGTCGATCAATGGATCGAAGTCGGACCGGGTGACGGGACGGTCGAGGAGCTGATCCTGCCCCGCGAGCTCGATTAGTCGTCGAGCGCCTCGGCGAGGCGGTTGCGCAGGGCGATCAGGCGGAAGACGTCGACGCCGACCGCCTCCACGCTCTTGGTGACCGGCGCCATCACCGGCTCGCGCGCTTCCGGCTGCTCGTCGGGTTCGCGCGGCGGAATCGGAATTCCACCACTCACGGGCAATTCACTGGGCATGCCACCACGCTCCCGCAACAACTTCTGGACGCCGCGGACGGTGTAGCCTTCCTCATTGAGCAAGCGGTTAATGCGCCGCGCCAGATCGACGTCGGCGGGGCGGTAATATCGGCGGTTGCCCGCGCGCTGCATCGGTTTCAGCTGCGGAAACTTGGTTTCCCAATAGCGCAGGATGTGCTGGGCGACGCCCAGCTCATGCGACAATTCGCCGATGGTCTTGAGGGCGCCCGGTGCCTTTTCGACCGTCGCCACGACTGTTGTTACCGGGCGATCCGGTCGCGCATGATCTGGCTGGCGCGGAAGGTCATCACGCGGCGCGGCGCGATCGGCACTTCAATGCCGGTCTTCGGGTTGCGGCCCACGCGCTCACCCTTGTCGCGCAGGATGAAGGTACCGAATCCGGAGATCTTTACGTTTGCGCCGTCAGCGAGCGAATGGCACATGTGATGGAGAACGCGCTCCACCAGGCTCGCGCTTTCGGCGCGTGACAGTCCCAGCTTGCGATGAACGACGTCGGCCAGATCGGCGCGCGTCAGAGTGCTCCCCGAATCTGCTTCGTTATTGATCCGCGCGATCCCGAGATCGGCCATGATTTCTCTCCCGCCCTTTGATGCGACGCGCCCCCACGTCGATTCACTATCGTAACAAAATTGCAAAGCGTCGGCAATTCGACAATCTGCGAATTCTTGAACTTTTTCAATATCTGAGCGCTGCAGCGCCCCAAGTAAAGCCACCACCCATCGCTTCAAGGACGACAAGGTCCCCGCGCTGGATTCGCCCGTCGCGAACCGCCGTGTCGAATGCAAGCGGAACCGATGCCGCCGACGTATTTGCATGCTCGTCGACGGTGACGACGACCTTCTCCGCCGGAAGCCCGAGCTTGCGCGCAGTCGCGTCCAGGATCCGAGCATTCGCTTGGTGCGGAACGACCCAGTCGACGTCGGCCGAGCTGAGACCCGCGGCGGCAAGAACTTCGTTGAGCACGTCGGCGAGATTGACCACGGCGTGGCGAAACACCTCGCGGCCCTTCATGCGCAGCTTGCCGACCGTGCCGGTGGTCGAGGGACCGCCGTCGACAAACAACAAATCGTTGTGGCGGCCGTCGGCGTGGAGTTTCGTGGCGAGGATGCCGCCCTCGGTTTCCTCGGCGCTAAGCACGAGCGCGCCGGCGCCATCGCCGAACAGCACGCAAGTCGTACGGTCTTCCCAGTCGAGGATGCGGCTGAACGTTTCCGCGCCGATCACCAGCGCCTTCTTGGCATTGCCCGAGCGAAGCATCGAATCGGCGACGGACAGCGCGTAGAGGAAGCCGGTGCACACGGCGTGCACGTCGAAAGCGATGCAATCGTTGATGCCGAGCGCGGCCTGTACCTTCGTCGCCGACGACGGAAAGGTCTGGTCGGGGGTCGCGGTAGCAAGAACGATCAGCTCGATGTCGGTGGCGTCGACGCCGGCATGCTCGAGCGCCTTGCGCGCCGCCGCGGTTGCAAGTGTCGCGGTCGTCTCGCCCTCGCCGGCAACGTAGCGGCTGCGAATTCCGGTGCGCTCCACAATCCACTGGTCGGAGGTGTCGACGCGCTGTGCCAGCTCATCGTTCGTCACCCTCTTCTTCGGCAGCGCACTGCCAACGCCGACCACAACGGAATGCAAACTCACTGGGCGGCCTCATTGGCGAAAGCGTGGGCGCGGAAATCGTCGAGGTCGTCTCCGATCTTCCTGAGAATGTCGTTGCGGACCATGCCGCAGGCGACGCCGATCGCGTTGGCGACACCCTTGGGATTGGCGCCGCCGTGGCTCTTCACCACCAGGCCGTTGAGGCCGAGGAAGACTGCGCCATTATGGTTGTTCGGGTCGAGGTGATGCTTCAGAAGGTTGAGCGCCGGCTTTGACAGCGCGAAGCCCGCCTTCGACCGAAGCGAGCTTTTGAACGCGCGGCGCAGCAAGTCCGTGACGAAGCGCGCTGTGCCTTCGGCAGTCTTCAACGCGATGTTGCCGGAGAATCCATCTGTGACCACGACGTCAAGTTCGCCGCGCGACAGCTGGTCGCCTTCGGTGAAGCCGTTGAAGCGGAACGGCAGATAGTCGGTCGCCTCGCGTAGCAGCGCGGCGGCTTCCTTCAGCTCGTCGGTGCCCTTCAGTTCCTCGGTGCCGATGTTGAGCAGCTTCACGCGCGGCTTGGAGATCGAGAGCACGGTGCGGGCGTAGGCGGCGCCCATGACAGCGAACTGGACGAGGTTCTGCGCGTCACACTCGGTGTTGGCGCCGAGGTCGAGCATGACGCAATCCTGCTCGCCTAGCGTCGGCAGCAGGGCGGCAAGGGCGGGACGGTCGATGCCAGGCATGGTCCGCAGCGCGAGTTTCGCCATGGCCATCAGCGCGCCGGTGTTACCGCCGGAAACGGCCGCGTCGGCTTTCTCTTCCTTCACCGCGTTGATCGCCATGCCCATCGACGTGGTGCGGGCGCGGCGAATCGCCTGGCTCGGCTTCTCGCTGGCGTCGATCGATTCGGGTGAATGTACGATCGTCACCGCACCTTTGAGGTTCTGGTGACGCGCAACCTCGGCGCCGACGATCTGCTCGTCGCCATAGAAGAGGAACTGGAGCGTGCTGTCCCGCCGGAACGCTCGCGCGGCGCCCGCGACCATGGCCGCGGGCCCGCTGTCGCCGCCCATGGCGTCGATCGCGATTCTTGGCCCTGAGCTCATCTGGGCCTCGTCTGAACTTAGGCCTCGGGCGAGGTGATTTCGCGGCCGTTATAGTGGCCGCAAGCCGCGCACAGATTGTGCGGAAGCTTCAGTTCGCCGCAGTTCGGGCATTCCTGGAACGCGGTGGGCTTCAGCGCATGATGGCTGCGGCGCATATTCCGCTTGGAGGGCGACGTTTTTCTCTTGGGGACAGCCATTGCGGCACCTTTGAAAGCAAATGTTTGAGTTCAATAAAAATTGCGACGATCTCCGCCCTATCCTGGCGGGTTTAACCCCGCGGCGGCGGCTGGATCGTCGCGAACCGCGGCTCCTATAGCGAATAAGGGCCGCGTTGCAAGGGCGTGGCGCCGGTGCGAGGAGGGGGCGGGGAGGCCATCGATGACACAATTACCGGTTACGCTGTCCAGCGCAGCGGCCTGCGCTTTGCTCAACATTTGGCTCGGGTCCCGCATCTCGCGTCTTCGCGGCCAGTTCAAGGTCAGCGTCGGCGATGGCGGCAATGACCTGCTTTTGCGGCGGATGCGCGCGCAGGCCAATTTCATCGAGAATGCGCCGTTCGTCCTCATCCTGCTTGCCGGGATCGAGCTGTGGGGCGGCAACCGGCTAGCGCTCCAGGCGATCGCGGCGATCTTCATCATGGCGCGGATTGCGCATCCGATCGGGATGGACGGACCCCAGTTCCGGCGCTGGCGGATGGTCGGCATGATGGGTAGCGCCTTGGTCACGGTGGCGCTCGCCGGTTGGGCGATCGCCCTGATCGCGGGTTATTGATCAGGCGGCGGAGACGGCCGCATCGCCGACGAAGGGATTGGTCGCGCGCTCGTGGCCGAAGGTCGACATCGGGCCGTGACCGGGCACGAAGGCGGTTTCATCGCCCATCGGCCACAGCCGCTCAGTGATCGAGCGAATCAGCTGCTGCTGATCGCCGCGCTCGAAGTCCCAACGCCCGACCGAGCCCTTGAACAGCACGTCGCCGACTAGCGCGAGGTTCGATTCGGGATGATGAAAGACGACGTGGCCTGGCGTGTGGCCGGGGCAATGGCGGACATCGAAAGTCAGCTCGCCGAGCGTCACCTGGTCGCCGTCCTTGAGCCAGCGGCTCGGCTCGAACGGGCGGCCGGTGATGCCGTACTTCGCCCCGTCGCTGCCGAGCCGGTCTATCCAGAAACGGTCTTCCTCGTGCGGCCCTTCAATCGGGACCCCAAGCTCCTCGGCGAAGATGCCCGCGCTGCCGCAATGGTCGATATGGCCGTGGGTCAGCAGGATCTTCTCGATCGTGACGCCCGCCTGCTCTGCCGCTGCCTTCAACCGAGGGAGATCGCCGCCGGGATCGCAAAAAGCGCCCCGCATCGTCGCGGTGCACCACAGCAGGGTACAATTCTGCTGCAGCGGGGTGACGGGAAGGATCGCCGCGCGGAGGGGCGCCTCGCTCATTTGGCGGTATCGACGTTCGACAGGATCGGCGGCTCGTTCTTCATCGAAGCCGACACGGCTTCGGCGCGACGCAGGACGCGCAGGACATTCCCGCCGGCGAGCTTGGCGAGATTCTGATCGCTCCAGCCGCGGCGGATCAGCTCGGCGAACAGCATTGGATAGTCTTCGACGCCGGTGAGATCGGTCGGCGTCGCATCAATGCCGTCCATGTCGCCGCCAATGCCGACATGATCGTAGCCCGCGATCTTGACCACATGCTCGATATGGTCGGCCACCGTCTTTACCGTGACCGGCGGCGCGGGATGCGCGGCATCCCAGACTTTCAGGTCGGCTTCGACATCGGCCTTGCTCGCGCGATGGATCGCCTTCAGCCGCGCCTCCTCGCCGCTCCGTTCCGCGCTCCATTTCCAATTGTCGTCGGAGATGAAGCCGGGCACGAAATTGACCATCACCACGCCGCCGTTTGCCGGCAGGAGGGCGAGGACGTCGTCGGGCACGTTGCGCGGGTGGCCGACCAGGCCGCGCGTGGAGGAGTGAGAGAAGATCACCGGCGCGCGGCTTGCGGCGATCGCATCCTTCATCGTGTCGGCCGATACGTGGCTGAGATCGACCAGCATGCCGAGCCGGTTCATCTCGTGAACCACCTGCTCGCCGAATGGGCTGAGCCCGCCATATTTCGGTTCGTCAGTGGCGCTGTCGGCCCACTCGGTCGTCTGGTTGTGGGTCAGCGTCATGTAGCGCGCGCCAAGCCGGTAGAATTGGCGCAGCGCGGCGAGCGATCCGCCGATCTGCCGGCCGCCCTCGATGCCGATCAACGAAGCGATCTTGCCGCTCTTGTGGATGCGGACGATGTCGTCGGCAGTCGACGCGCGTTCGAGGTCGTTCGGATAGGCGCGGATCATGCGGTCGACGATGTCGATCTGCTCGATCGTTTCGCGGATCGCGGCGTCGCCGGTGATCGTCCCGTCGATATAGACCGACCAGAATTGCCCGCCGACGCGGCCCTCATGGAGGCGCGCCATGTCGGTCATCAAAGGATGTGGCTGGCGCTGATCGGTGCCGCTTGCGAGGCTGTCGGTGTTGCGCTTGTAATTCTCGGCGAGCTGCTCGGCGATGTCATTGTGCCCGTCGATCAGCGGCGTCGCCTTGAGGATCCGGTCGATGCGCGCCTTGACCTTCGGGTCGATCTGCTGGGCAGCAGCAGTGGTCGAATAAGCCAGGGTGGTGGCGGCGAGCAGGAGGGCGGCTTTGGTTATCATGGTCCGTGCTTAGGAACAGCGGCATGGCTGCGCAATCGCGAGGGGACTTGTGCTCTGTCTCGGAGCCGACGAAGAAAGAGCGATGCGCGACCTTGAAGAGACGATGCGGTTCGATCCTGAAGAAGGGATCGCCAATCTCGATGACCATCTCGACCGGCTCAAGAAAGCCGCTGACGAGGGCGGCTTCAAGTTTGACCGCCATGCGGCGCGCAATGAGCTGCAGGCCGCCACGTTCGGCAAGCGCCGGCCGGCAATCGCTCGGTTGTTGCTTTCGCCGACCGGCGCGATGGCGATCGAGGTAAGGGCGGAAGACTAAGCCGCGAGCGGAAAGCGCAGCAGGCGGTCGGAAACCGGTACGAGCGCCGCGGCGTTGGCGCCGACGCTGCCGAGGATTTCGGGGTGATGGGCGTCGAGGCCGCCCGTTAGCGACCCGAACGCTGGAAAGATGATTTTCGAGGCGGACACGACGAAGCAACGGCGCGAGACGCGGCGGCCTTTGACCTGCAGCCTCAGCTTGGGGTGATAGTGCCCGGACATTTCCGGGCGCGGGTCGTCGCGGACGGCCTCGTGGCGAAGGACGATGCCGGCGATTTCGACCTCGTCGGCGAGACTGCCACCGCAATGGTCCGCAAACCCCGGGTCGTGGTTGCCGACGATCCACGTCCAATCGAGACGCGACGTCAGCGATTGCAGCAGCTCTCGCGCGGATTGCGGCAAGCGGTCGCAACCGAATCGGTCGTGGAAGCTGTCGCCGAGGCAATAGAGCCGGGTCGCGCCGGTTTCTTCGACCGCAGCGTTCAACGCAACTAGAGTCGCGTGCGAATCATAAGGCGGAAGGAATTGTCCGAAGCGCGCGAACCAGCTCGCCTTTTCAAGGTGCAGGTCGGCGACCAGCAGCGCTTGCTGGGCAGGCCAGAAGAGCGCGCCGCCAGTGGTCGCGAAGAATGTTTCGCCTGCGAACGAAAAGGGAACCATGCGGCCGGTCTAACTGCCGGCCGAGGTTCAATCTAGAGGTTATTCGTAGTCGCCGCCCGATGGTGTCGGACGCGGCGGCGCAGCGGCCGTCAGGCGGAGCGCCTCGGCGGCTTCGCTGATCGACGCCAGCTCTTCCGTCTCGTCCTCTTCGTCGACGCGAACCTTCTGCAGGTTGGTGACGATATTCTCCTCGAGCTCCTTGGGACGCACGGTTTCTTCCGCGATCTCGCGCAGCGCGACGACCGGGTTCTTGTCGCGATCGCGATCAATGGTGAGGTCGGCGCCGCCCGAAATCTGGCGCGCGCGCTGGGCCGCGACCAGGACGAGATCGAACCTGTTCGGAACCTTGTCTACGCAATCTTCAACCGTAACGCGCGCCATCAGTCGCTCCGCAAAGCTATTCCAAAGCAGGAATATGGGATTTCAGGAAGACGGCGCCAATAGCTTGGCGGGCCTTTGAAAGTCAACATTTTCAGGAAGCGGAGCGATAGCCCCGGCCGTTCGTTACGGGTCCAGCGGAGGAACATGATGCAAAAGCGCGAACTCGGACGGAGCGGCCTTCAAGTCTCGGCCATCGGGCTTGGCTGCATGGGTATCAGCTTCGGCTATGCTGACATGCTATCGAAGGAAGACGGTGTCGCCTTGATCCGTGCCGCCTTCGACCGCGGCGTCACATTCTTCGACACGGCTGAAGTTTATGGTCCGTTCGAGAATGAAAAGGTGGTTGGCGAGGCGCTTGCCCCGTTCCGCGACCGGGTCCTGATCGCGACCAAGTTCGGCTTCGACATCGATCCCTCGACCGGCGAAAACCGCGGCGGCATGACTAGCCGCCCGGACCGCATCCGGCAGGCGGTCGAAGGCTCGCTCGTGCGCTTGGGGGTGGAGAGTATCGACTTGCTCTACCAGCATCGCGTCGATCCCAGCGTACCGATCGAGGATGTCGCGGGCGCAGTCCGCGACCTCATTTCACAGGGGAAGGTCAAGCATTTCGGCCTGTCCGAGCCTGGCGTGCAGACCCTTCGCCGCGCCCATGCCGTTCAGCCCGTCACTGCCGTCCAAAACGAATATTCCCTTTGGTGGCGGGCGCCAGAAACGAACGGCATTCTCGACGCGTGCGACGAACTCGGTATTGGCTTTGTGCCTTACAGCCCGCTCGGAAAGGGCTTTCTGACGGGCGCGATGAACAAGGACACGAAGGTGCCGGATGGCGACTTCCGTGCGAGCGTCCCGCGCTTCCAGCCCGAAGCGATGGCGAAGAACCAGGCGTTCGTGGACCTGTTGAGGCGCGTCGCCAGCGAAAAGCAGTCGACACCCGCGCAGATCGCCCTTGCCTGGCTGCTTGCCCAGCGGCCCTACGTCGTGCCGATCCCGGGCACGACCAAACTTCACCGGCTCGAGGAGAATATCGGCGCGGCGAACGTGCAGCTTTCCGATGCGGACCTGCGGGAAATCAATGAAGGCGCGTCGCAAATCGAGCCGGAAGGCGATCGTTACGCACCGGCCCAGATGGCGATGGTGGGCCGCGAGGCCCCGGAAAAAGCGGACGCCTGAGCTTGGCACGGGACGTCGCCGCCCCTGAAGTTCCAGCGCGGGACGCCGCCTTGCAGCCCGCTTCGCATCGCGCCACACCCGCAGCGATGCCGGATCACGCTGCAGAGGTGACGACGCCCGCGATCACCGCGGAAATCGAGGGCAATCGGCTGGAGCTGATCGAAAGCGGCGAAGCGCGGCTTTGCGCGATCCTCGATCTCATTGCCAGAGCCGAGGAAAGCCTCAAGATTCTCTTCTACATGTTCAACCCGGACCCGGTGGGTGAGCGGGTCCGTGACGCGCTGGTGACGGCGGCGCAGCGCGGTGTCGAGGTAAAGCTGCTGATCGACGGCTTCGGATCGGCCGCGCCGCCCGACTTCTTCGCATCGCTCAACGAATTTGGTGGGGAGCATTGCGTGTTCAACGCGAGCTACGGCCGCTCGTACCTGCTGCGCAATCACCAAAAGCTTGCGATCGCCGACGACAAGGTGGCGCTGATCGGCGGCGCGAATATCGACGAGACCTACCTGACCGACCAGGGATCGAAGCGCTGGCGCGACCTGTGGCTGAAGATCGAAGGGCCGGAGGTGAAGCCCGCCAGCCGCTATTTCGATTCGCTGTTCCGCTGGTCGATGCGCAAGCATTCGAAGACGCGTTCGCTGCGTCGGATGGTCGCCGAATATAGCGAGTGGCGCGGCCTGCTACAGTGGAAGTTCACCGGGCCGTTGAGCATGCGCAACAGCTGGTGGCGGACGATCGGGCGCGACATTCGGCGCGGCAAGCAGCTCGACATGATCTTCGCCTATTTCGCGCCGCCGGGCGCGATGTTGCGGCGAATCGGCCGGCTCGGCCGGCGCGGTAAAGCGCGGATCATCACGGCGGCCAAGTCGGACAATAATGCGACGATCGCGGCGGCGCGGCACAGCTACAGCCGGCTGCTCCGACGGCATGTGCAGATGTACGAATATCAGGTCGCCAAGCTGCACACCAAGCTCGCGATCGTCGACGACGTGGTGCACATCGGCTCGTCGAACTTCGACTACCGCAGTCTCTACATCAATTGCGAGATCATGCTTCGCATCAAGGATGCGGGCTTCGCCGACCAGATGCGGAAATATTTCGAGGGCGAGCTCGAGGACAGCCGCTGGATCTCACCCTACGTCCACAAGCAGCGCGCGAGCCTGTGGCGCCGGCTGAAGTGGGCAGCCTCTCACTATCTGGTCAACATCATGGACTATACGGTGACGCGCCGGCTCAATTTCCGGCCGGAAGCTTAGCCTTCGGGTTCGCCCTTGTAGGCCCAGAACAGCGTCGCCGGCGGCACGTTGATCCATTCGAAGCCGCGCTTGATCGGCTCGAAATGCGGCTCGATGAAATCGCGCACCTTCGGGCTGAACTGGTAGACTAGGAACGCCCCGCCCGGACGAATGACCGTCGAGGTGGCCTCGGCGATCGCGTCGCCAATGCCCGGCGGAAGGGTCGAGAAGGGCAGGCCCGAAAGGACGTAATCCGCCGCGCCGAGGCTGCGGTCGGCAAGGATCTTCTCGACGTCGGCCGCCGAACCCGTGACCGGAATCAGGCGCGGATCGTCGATCGATTCCTTGAGATAGCCGGTGAAGTCCGGGTTGGTATCGATGGTCACCAGCTTCGCGTCGGGCCCGAGCCGTTCGAGGATCGGCCGCGTGAAGGTGCCGACGCCCGGACCATATTCGACGAACAGCTTCGTCGTCTCCCAGTCGACGGGGCCAAGCATCTTGTCGATCAATACGCGGCTCGACGGAATGATGGAGCCGACCATCACCGGATTCTTGATGAAGCCGCGCAGGAACTGCCAGCGCGGGCTTGCCGAACGGCGGTCGTGACGGTGCTGAAGGCGGCGCGGACTTTTCATGGTACGCGCGGATGAGGGAGGCATTGGAACTCCGTCTGGGGCGGACAAGGCCGCGAGCGTTGGCAGTTGCCGCGCCAATTGGCAAGATTCCAACGACGATTGTTGACGTCCGGCGCGGCCGTGTCCGCGAACTGCGCGAATATTGCGACGAAGAGGTTTCGTTCGGATTGCACGCGTCCTAAGCCATCCATCGTGGCTTCTCTTGCAAGCAACCGCAGCGTCGGCTCCACTGCGCTGACGACGACCCATTTCCTGTTGCTCTACGCGGCGATGCTCGTCGCCGCGGCGGGCAATACGGCGCTGCAATCCGTGATGCCGGCAATCGGGCGCGAGATCGGGATCGCCGATTTCTGGGTCGCCATCGCCTACACCTGGTCGGCGGTGCTGTGGGTTGCGCTCGCGCCTTACTGGGCTGAGAAGAGCGACCATCACGGGCGCAAGACGCTGGCGGTGATGGGCGTCAGCGGATTCATCGCCTCGATGCTGCTGTGCGGGCTGGCGTTGTTCGCCGGGCTCTACGGGTGGATCGGCGGCGCTATCACTTTTGGGCTCTTCGCGATCTTCCGATCGATCTACGGCGGGTTGGGATGCGCGACCCCCTCGGCGACGCAGGCCTATCTGGCGTCGAAGACGCGGCGGAGCGGACGAGTCGCGGCGCTTTCGGCGCTGTCGTCGTCGTTCGGGCTCGGTACGATCATCGGCCCGGCGGTCGCACCCTTGTTCGTGGTGCCTGTGCTTGGCCTCGCGGGACCGCTATTCGCCTTCGCGCTAATCGCGATCGGGGTGGTGACGTCGATCGCGCTTTGGCTACCCAACGACCGCGCCGGACGACGCGCGGGGCACGGCGCGGCGATGAGCTATCCGTCGCTTGCAACGACACCGACGGGCGCCAGCGTGGTCGCCGCCACCGCGCCGCATCGGGCCAGGCGGCTCAAGTGGAACGACCCGCGAATTAAGCCGTGGATCGTCGCCGGCATCACTGCAGGCCATGCTCAGGCTGCGACGCTGACCTGCCTCGGTTTCTTCATCATCGACCGGCTGAACCTGACGCCGTCGGGATCGGAAGGGCCGATCTCGATCGTGATGATGGCGGGCGCGGTGGCGACATTGGGCGCGCAATGGGGGCTTATCCCACGGCTTGGGCTCAGCCCGCGGCGGCTGATCCTGTGGGGCGCGCTGATTGCGGCGACGGGCCTCATCTGGACCACGGTGTCGCACGATCTTTACGGAATCACGATCGGGTTCGCGCTGGCGTCGCTCGGCTTCGGCTTCACGCGACCGGGGTTCACGGCGGGCGCGTCGCTTGCCGTACCGCTGGCGGAGCAGGGCGCGGTGGCCGGCGTGATCACGTCCGCCAACGGCATCAGCTACGTGCTGGCGCCGACGCTCGGCATCAGTCTCTATGGCGTGCAGCACGAACTGCCGTTCGCAGCCTTTGCGCTGGTCCTCGCGGCGCTCACCGTGTTCGGGCGAAGGCGGCTCGGCTAGTCTTCCTTGCCGCCCGCTTTCGGGCGCAACATGCCGGGCAGCACGAAGCCAATGCCACCTAGCGGCCGCGTCGCCTCGCTCTTCAGCGTCTCCTGGATTCGCTGATATTCCTCGAGCATATCCAGCGTCACCGACGCACGCGTCTCGCCGAGAGCGGTTTCGAAGTCGGCCATCGACACCTTGCCCGTGTCGAGCCCACGACGAAGCGCCGTCAGGCCCGCGCGGCGCACAAGGTCTTCAAGGTCCGCGCCGGTGAACCGGTCGGTGCGCTGCGCCAGCTTTTCGAGATCGACGTCGTCCGCGAGCGGCATCTTGCGGGTGTGGATCGCAAGGATGCGACGGCGCCCCGCAGTGTCCGGCGTGCCGACATAGATCAGTTCGTCGAAGCGGCCCGGACGGAGCAGCGCCGGGTCGATCAGCGTCGGCCGGTTGGTCGCGCCGATGACGACGACGTTCTGCAACTCCTCGAGGCCATCCATCTCGGACAGGATCGTATTGACGACTCGCTCGGTGACCTGCGGCTCGCCGAGACCGCCGCCACGCGCGGGCACGAGGCTGTCGAGTTCGTCGATGAAGATGATCGTCGGCGCGACCTGGCGCGCGCGGCTGAACAGTCGGGCGATCTGCTGCTCGCTCTCGCCATACCATTTGCTGAGCAGGTCCGACGACTTGGTGGCGATGAAATTGGCTTGGCTCTCGCGCGCGGCCGCCTTGGCCAGAAGCGTCTTGCCAGTGCCCGGCGGGCCATAGAGCAGGAAGCCCTTTGCCGGGCGGATGCCGAGCCGGCGGAACGCTTCGGGATGCTTGAGCGGAAGCTCGACGCCTTCGCGCAAGCGGCCGCTGGCTTCGTCGAGCCCGCCGATGTCGTCCCAGCGGATCGTCGGCGCTTCAACCATCACTTCACGCATCGCCGAGGGCTGCACGCGCTTCAGCGCATTTTCGAAATCGCGAAGCTCGACCGACAGCGCATCGAGCACCTCGGTCGGGATCGTGTCCTCGGCAAGGTTGAGCTGCGGCATGATGCGGCGCACGGCTTCAAGCGCCGCCTCGCGGGTCAGTGCGGCAAGGTCGGCGCCGACAAAGCCGTAGGTCCGCCGCGCGAGGTCGTCGAGATTGACGTCCGAACCGAGCGGCATGCCGCGCGTGTGAATGCCGAGGACCTCGCGGCGGCCGGGCTCGTCGGGAACGCCGACGACGATTTCGCGGTCGAAGCGGCCGGGGCGGCGAAGCGCTTCGTCGATAGCTTCGGGGCGATTGGTGGCCGCGATGACGACCGTGTTCTGGCGCGGCTCCATGCCGTCGAGTAGCGTCAGCAGCTGTGCGACCAGCCTCTTCTCGGCTTCGCCGGTGACCTGGCTGCGCTTGGGCGCGATCGAATCGATCTCGTCGATGAAGATGATCGACGGCGCGGATTCGTGCGCCTGTTCGAACACCTCACGGAGGCGCCGTTCGCTCTCGCCATAGGCCGATCCCATGATCTCCGGGCCGGCGATGTGGAAGAACTTCGCAGCGCTCTCGTTGGCCACCGCGCGCGCCAGCAAGGTCTTGCCGGTGCCGGGCGGGCCGTGGAGCAGCACGCCCTTGGGCGGGTCGACGCCGAGGCGCTGGAACAGCTCTGGATGGCGGAGCGGAAGCTCGACCATTTCGCGCAATGCATCGATCGTGTCGCGCATGCCGCCGAGGTCGTCGTAAGTGACGTCCGCGCGCCGCTCGCCGCCGCTGGCGTCATATTCCGGCAGCAGCTCGACGGTCGTCTTGGCGTCAATGTGAACGATGCCCTTCGGCACGGTCTGCGCGACGACGAGCCGCAATTCCTGCAGTGCGAAGGCGGGTGCATTCAGCATCTGCCGAATGTTGTCCGGCATGTCGGCATTGATCCGCTGGTGGCCGGTGGTGGCGACCGTATCGCCCTCGACGAGGGGACGACCGGAAAAGGTGCGCTTCAACGCGTCGGACGAACCTTGCAGCCGCACGTTCGGCTGCGCGGGCGCGAAGACGACGCGCGTCGCGACCTTCGATTCCGATTTGCGCACTTCGACGAAGTCGCCCGAACCGACGCCGGCATTGGCTCGCTGAAGGCCGTCGAGCCGGATAATGTCGATGCCTTCATCTTCGCCGTACGGTCGGATGGCCCGCGCGACGGTCGTGCGGCGGCCGATAATCTCGATGACGTCGCCTTCGCTTAGCCCAAACTCGTCCATCAAATTATCGGGCAGGCGCGCAAAGCCGCGGCCGCTGTCGGCCGGCGGGAGGCTCGCGACCTGGACCTTGCGCGACGTCACGCGATCGATCGTGTCGGTGTCAGGCATTCTTGCTCCTACCCCGCTGCATGCGCGCACCTAACGGCGATGCGCGTGCGGCGGTTCAATATCCCGATCAATATTTGATTGCTCCGGCAATTTTGCGAACGACCGAGCGTGGGACAAAACGCGTGCTCGCCGCGCCGACCTTGTTGACGAGGCCGGTGACGACCACGGCCTTGTTCTTGTCGAGCCCGTTGAGGCCCGCTTTGACGACCGGGCCGGCTTCCATTGCGACGCGATCGAACACGCCGTTGCCGCCAAAACCGGCGACATCGCCGAATTCGGTGCGCGTCGGTCCGGGGCAAAGGCAAGTGACGCTGATGCCGTGGGGCTTCAGCTCCTCGTGCAGCGCTTCGCTCAGCGACAGTACGAAGGACTTGGTCGCGAAATAGACGGCCATCTTCGGCCCTGGCTGAAAGGCGGCGGTCGAGGCGACATTGATGATGCCACCTGACTTGCGCTTGATCATGCCCGGCGCGACCGCGCGGCAGAGGTCGGCGAGCGCGCCGACATTGAGGTCGATCATCTGCCGCTCACGCTTGGCGTCGAGCTCCGCAAACGCGCCGATGAGGCCGAAGCCCGCGTTGTTGACGAGCAGGTCGACCTGCTCGCCCGCCGCCTCGACGTCGGCCATCAGCTTTGCCGCTGCGTTCGCCTTCGACAGGTCGATCGCGACCGCGCGCGCATTGCCGAGCTCCTTCGCAAGCTCATCGAGCCGATCCTTCCGGCGCGCCACGAGCACCAGCCGGTGCCCGCGCTTGGAAAGCTGGCGGGCGAACTCGACGCCCAGACCCGCCGACGCGCCAGTGATCAGCGCGACTTTCTTCACGCACCGGCTTTCGAAACGGTCGCCTTGACGATCTTGCCGGGCTCGCGCGGCGGCTCGCCGACCGGCAGCGCGTCGACATATTCCATGCCGCTCTCGACCTCGCCCCACACCGTGTACTGCCGGTCGAGGAAGGGCGAATCCTCGGTCACGATGAAGAACTGGCTGTTGGCGCTGTCCGGGTTCTGCGAGCGCGCCATCGAGGCGACGCCGCGCTTGTGCGACTCGGCCGAGAATTCCGCCTTGAGGTTTGGCAGGTCCGACCCGTGATAGCCGGTGCCGGTCGGGTCGCCGCCCTGCGCCATGAAGCCGGGGATGACGCGGTGAAACACGACGCCGTCGTAGAAACCCTTGTTCGCCAGCTCGGTAATCCGCTCGACGTGGCCAGGCGCCAGGTCCGGGCGAAGCTTGATGACGACATCGCCGCCGGAGGAGAGGTTGAGCGTAAGACGGTCGCCGTCGGCCATGACAATGAACTCCAAGTGAAAGGTACGAAAGACGGCGATTTAGGAGCCGTCGGGTGGTTGCGCCAGAGCGGCAGCGCCCATAGGAGGGCCGCACGGGGTTTAATCGAGGGAGCACATCGTGAGCGAGAGCGATCACATCGCCGCCGCGCCCCCTGCTGCGCCCCCGCAGGATTCCACACCCAATGAGGTGATGGACGAAGAGACCCGGCTGCGTCCCGAATTCGTCAACAAGGTGCTGGACGCGGTCGAGGCAGGCGATGACGAGACTGCGCGGCAGCTCGTCCAGCCGCTCCACCCCGCAGACGTCGCCGACCTGATCGAGCTTGCCCGCGCTGACGAGCGCGAAGGGCTGGTGAAGGCGCTCGCCGGCATCGTCAGCCCGGACGTGCTCGCGGAATTGAACGACTACGTCCGCGAAGACCTGCTCGACGAGCTGGAGCCGCAGCAGGTCGCGGACATCGCCGGGCAGCTCGATACCGACGACGCCGTCGCGCTGATCGAGGACCTCGGTCGCGACGAGCAGCAGGCGGTGCTCGAGCGGATGGAGCCGGACGATCGCGCCGCGGTCGAAGAGGCGCTCAGCTATCCGGAGGAATCCGCCGGCCGCCTCATGCAGCGCGACCTGTGCGCGGTGCCGGAACATTGGAACGTCGGCCAGGTCATCGACTATCTACGCTCGACCAAGGATTTGCCCGACGACTTCTGGGAAGTGTTCGTCGTCAATCCCAGCCATCACCCGGTCGGCACCTGCAAGCTGTCGCTGATCCTGCGCATGCCGCGCAAGACGCTCGTCAGCGACATTATGCAGCGCGAGCAGACCTTGATCCCGGTCGACATGGACCAGGAAGACGTCGGTCTTCGCTTCCAGAAATATGCGCTCGTGTCGGCCGCCGTGGTCGACGAGAATGGCCGCATTGTCGGCATGATCACGGTCGACGACATCGTCCACATCATCCAGCAGGAAGCGGGCGAGGACATCACCCTGCTTTCGGGCGCGGGCGAAGGCGACATCAACGAACCCATCCAGATGACCGTGCGCACGCGCGTCGTGTGGCTGGTGATCAACCTCGGCGCGACGATTTGCTCCGCATCGGTGGTCGGGGCCTTTCAGGGCGAAATCCGGCGCTATGCGATTCTCGCCGCGCTGATGCCGATCGTCTCGGCGCTCGGCGGCAATGCGGGCACGCAGACGCTTGCCGTCGTCGTTCGGGCGCTGGCCACCAACCAGCTAACGAGCGCCAACACGGCGTGGATGCTGTTCCGCGAATTCCGGATCGCCATCGCCAACGGCATCGCGCTCGGCATCGTCGGCGCGCTCGGCAGCTTCATGGTGCTTCACGACCTCAAGCTTTCGCTCGTGTTCGCAATGGCGCTGGTGATCAACAGCCTGGTCGCAGGCCTCGTCGGCGTGCTTGTCCCGCTGACGCTCGACAAGGCGCGAATCGACCCAGCGGTGTCGTCGGCAGTTTTCGTCACGACCATGACCGACGTCATGGGCTTCTTCAGCTTCCTCGGTTTGGCGGCCCTGATCCTGACGCGCTAAGCGCTTGAAACACCTGTTGTTTGCGACCAGATCGCGAGCGTGCCCAAGCTCCACATGACCAAGGTCGCGTTCGCTTGCCGCGACCTCGAAATGCTGCAGCAGCGGATCGCCGGCCGCGCGATCGGCGGCGAGGTGCGCGTCGTCACCCGAATGCGCCCGAAGCGCGCCGCGGAATTGGTCGGCGGCTCACTCTACTGGATCGTCAAGCACCGGCTGATCGCATGCCAGGAGATCCTGCGATTCGACGATCGCAGCGACGGGCGAATCGATATCGTCTGTACCGACGAACTGGTCACCGTCGCGCCAATGCCGCGCCGCGCGCACCAAGGCTGGCGATACCTCGAGGAAGGTGACGCGCCCTCGTCGGACGACGACGGCAGCGGCCTCGGAATGCTTCCCCCGCGCCTATATGGACGGCTCGCCGCACTCGCTCTGGTATAGTCGCCAAGCCGACGCTATCCGGCCATCAGCAACCGGACAGGGAGGTCATGATGAGCACTTCGACACGTATCGATATCAAAGTCGCTGAGCGCGCGATGCTCAAGCATCCCTTCTACCAGGCATGGACCGAAGGCCGCCTCAGCCTCGAAGATCTCCGCGCCTACGCCCGCCAGTATTTCCACCATGTCGAAGCCTTCCCGCAGGCCGTCAGCGCCGTGCACAGCGCCTGCCCCGACCGCGAGGGCCGCCGCATGCTTGCCGAAAATCTCGCCGAAGAAGAGGGCATCGAAAGGGGCAAGCAGGACCACGCGACCTTGTGGCTGATGTTCGCTTGCGGCCTTGGCGAAGACGCCGGCGCCGTGCGCGACCAGCAACTGAACGCCGAGACACAGGACCTGATCGACACGTTCCGCAACCTGTCGCGCCGTTCCTATGCGTCGGGCCTCGGCGCGCTCTACGCCTATGAAAGCCAGTTTCCAGGCGTCGCCAGCGCGAAGATCGAGGGCCTCATGGACCGCTACGGCATCGTCGATGAGGAGACGCTCCGCTTCTTCCGCGTCCACGAGAGCGCCGATGTCGAGCACAGTGCGGTGTGCCGCGAGCTGCTCGATCGCTTCGGCGAGGACGAGCGTGAGGAAGCCGTCGCGGCTGCCGAAGAGCTGGCCGGTGCGCTGTGGAACTTCCTGTCGGGCGTGGAGGCCCGCGTCTCAGTTCACTGAGATGATTTGCATCCGCTGACGCTGGTCGATCCGCTCACCCGAACGGTGCAGGCGGGGCGGCCTGTCAGCACGATGGTGCCCGGCCCGGAACCGTCGATCTTCGCCGAATTGGTGACGACGGCCTTGATCGTCGCCGCGCCCTCAGCGCCGAACGTCGCATCCTTCGAAGTAAGCGCGGTCGCATCGAGCGAGGACATCCCACGAATGACCGCCGTGATTTTCGCAGCGCGGCCGGCAAGCGACGCATTGGCGGTGCCGCCGATCGACACGTTGAGCTGATCGACGTCGACCTGCGCGATCGTCGTCGATCCCGATCCTTGGACGGACAGGTCGAAGGTCAGCCCCTTGACCTTGTTGATGTCGAGCGCGCCCGACCCGTTCAGCCAGGCGGAGACCAGGTCGTGCGTGCCGATCTCGATCGCGATCGGTCCGGGGTCGCCGCCCGGATAACCGCCCCATGTTGAACGGTTGGGATGCACGATGAGCGTGCTGCCCTGGGTTTCGATGGAGACGCGGTCGAGCGCGGCGGTGCTGCTGCCGGTTGCCTTCGCTGAGACGGGAACGCCGACGGTCAGCTTGATGCGATAAGGGCCTTCGACGCGGATCTTGTCGAAGCTGCTGACGCCGAAGTTGCGGGTCGCGGCGCCGGCGGGCGAAGCCGCGGCGGCGAGCGAAGCGAGGATGAGAAAGGTGCGCATGGACGCACCTTCCACCATCATGGTTAAGCGGTCTTTAAGAGCAGCGGACGTTGCCCGATCCGGCCTTGTGAATGCTGCACTTCGCGCCGCCAGCGATGTCGACGTCGCCAGATCCCATGATGCTGACGTCGGCCGTTCCGCTCGAATGGGCGCGAACGCTGCCGGAACCGGCGATCGAAACCTTCGCCTGCTGCGACTGGACGGCGCCGGCGTCGATGTCGCCCGACCCGGCGATGTCATAGTCGGCACTCTGCGCCTTGCCCGCGCTGGCCTTGATTCCGCCCGATCCCGCGATGGCGAGCTTCGCCGTCTGCACGTCAAGCGCGCCAACGTTGAGCCCGCCCGATCCCGCGACGGTTCCTTCGAAACGATCGCCCTGGACCTTGTCGACCCTGATGTCGCCGGATCCGGCGATCGTCGCGCCATTGAGCTTCGGCACGGTGACGACGAAGTGCGCCTTGCCGTTCGAGCTCCACCCCATGTGGAACCAGCCCTTTTCCTTTTCGGGATGGATGACGAGCTTGTCGCCCTTCACCTCGACGATCGTCTTCTCGAGGAGCTTCTGCGAGCCGCGCGCGGAGACGCTGGGGTTCGAACCGGTGCGGACCTCGACGTCATAAGGCCCAGCGACCTCGATCTGCTGGAAATTCGCGACCTGGTAGTTGCGCGAAGTGTCGGGACCGGCGTCGTCGCTATCGCCATGGGTCCGGCCACATGCGGACGTCGCGGCGGAAGCGGCGATCACGGCGGCGGTAATGGTCTTGCGCATGCGATTCTCCATAACGCTGTGTTACGTGCACAATACACTTGGCGCGTCGCGGCTGCAAGCGCAATCTCCTGGCCAACGCTTTCGCTCCACTTGCCGGAACAGCGTAAGCGTGAGAGTGTCGCACCGCCGCGCCGCAGCAGTCTCGCGGGGCTAGCGCGTACGCCTCTCGGGGAAGGCTGTCGCATGATCAACGGGGCTGGATCTGCCCGGGCGCGCGCCCGGTGATTTTCAATTCGCTGACGTTCCTGGTCTTCTTCGCGGCAGTCATGGCGCTGCACTATGCGCCATTCTTCTCGTGGCATCAGAAGAAGATCAATCTCCTGCTGGCGTCGTATCTCTTCTACGCGGCCTGGAACCCGCCATTCGTGATCCTGCTGTGGATCTCGACCGTGGTCGATTGGTGGGCGGCGCAATGGATGGTTCGCGCCAAGCGCGAGCACACGCGCAAGCTATGGATGCTGATCAGCGTCGTCGTGAATCTCGGGATGCTCGGCTATTTCAAATATGGCGGGTTCCTGCTCGACAATTTCGTCGACCTCGCTGCGGCCGTCGGCGTCGTCTACCACCCGCCCGGATGGGACATCATCCTTCCCGTCGGGATCAGCTTCTACACCTTCGCCACTTTGTCCTACACGCTCGACGTCTATCTTCGGCGGTCGAAGCCGGCGGGCAGCTTCCTCAACTACGCCTTGTTCGTGACTTTCTTCCCGCACCTCGTTGCCGGCCCGATCATGCGGCCGACCGAACTGGTGCCGCAGTTCGAGCAGCCGCGGCAGGCAAGGCTCAACCAGATCTTCTTCGGCCTGGCCTTGCTGACGCTCGGGCTGTTCCAGAAAGTGGTTCTGGCCGATGGTTTCCTCGCGCCGGTGGTGGAGGCGGTCTATGACGCGCCCGGCAAGATGCCCGGCATGCTTGACAGCTGGGTCGCGACCCTTGCTTTCGCCGGACAGATTTTCTGCGACTTCGCCGGCTATTCGACGTCGGCGATCGGGGTGGCGCTCTGCCTCGGTTTCGCCATGCCCGACAACTTCCGCTTCCCCTATGGCGCGGTAGGCTTCTCCGATTTCTGGCGCCGATGGCACATCACCCTGTCGAGCTGGCTGCGCGATTATCTTTACATACCGCTGGGCGGGAACCGGCACGGACAGGCGCGGACCTATGCGGCGCTCATGGGGACGATGCTCCTCGGCGGCCTGTGGCACGGCGCCAACTGGACGTTCGTCGTTTGGGGCGGCCTGCATGGGCTTTACCTGTCCTGTGAGCGTTGGCTTCGATCCCGGTTCAAGGGCTTCACGCCCGGGCGGGCGGCAACGCTGGGCCTCGCGCTGCTGACCTTCGCACTCATCAACATCACCTGGGTCTTCTTCCGTGCGAAAACCTTCACCGACGCCGGCGTGGTGCTGAAAGGCATAGCGGGCATGCAGGCCAAGCCCGACCCGCTGATCGCAGCAGGGCCGATGATCCTCGCAATCCTGATCGTGTCGGCCATCTTCGGCACCCATCTCGCGATGCGTAACACGACGCTTGAGGCGGTGATCGAACGAACTCCGTCGGTCGCAATCGCCGGCATTTGGTCGGTGCTTCTTTTCGCAGTGATCGTGGAGCAGGGGCAAGGCAGTGCCTTCATCTATTTCGCATTCTAAGGCGCGCGACGCCGAAGTCCGGGGTGTACGCGAAGGCGCGCTTCCTGCCGGGCTCAGGCAGACGGCATCCCACCGTCCGGGCCAGGCGCAGCCGGTGCCGACGCGCGACATCCCGCTTCGCCCGTGGGTGAAAATGGGCGTGTTCGCGTTCGCTGCGACGACCCTGATGACCGCGGCGTGGGAATGGAATGCGCGGACCAACATCGGACTTCGCGCCGGCGATATCGACGACAGCCCGCAGGCATGGGCCGAGGCGCGACGGGCCGCCAGTTCCGCCGAGGTCGCCATCGTCGGCGACAGCCGCATCCTGTTCGACACCGACCTCGACCGCTTCGAGAAGATGACAGGCGTTCGTCCCGTCCAGGCGGCGATCGTCGGCACGAACGGCAGGGCGCTGCTGGAAAATTTCGCCAATGACGCGAAGTTCAAGGGACTGCTGATCGTCGGGATGGCCGACACGAGCTACTTCCGCCCTCAGGGTGTCGGCATCGGCGGGCCCTATCTCAAAAGCTTCAACAAGAATGACAAGCCGTCGCAACTGACCGGCCTGTGGCTGGACCGCTGGCTGCAGAACTACCTGGCCTTCATGGACTCGGATTATCGCCTGAGCCGGTGGGCACCGCGCTTCGACAATGGCTGGCGCAAGGGAACGGACAGCCCTTACGACGACGTCTGGAAGATCTCTGAGACGTTCCCCGGCCGGCAGTATTTCATGTGGGATCGGATCGAAACCGATCCCTACCTGCAAGGCCATGCGCGTTACGCCTGGCATGGTTTCAAGCGGCCTCCGCTCCCTCGTGCCGTCGCAGACAAGGTCATCGAACGGAGCGCTGAAGCCGTGCGGCGAATCCGCGCGCGCGGTGGCGACGTGATCTTCGTCCGCCCGCCCTCGGCGCCCGCGCTGCGCGTCAACGAGGAAAAGAGCCTTCCGCGCAGCGTCGGCTGGGATCGCCTGCTGGTGGGGGCCAATGCGAAGGGCATCCACGCTGACGATTTGCCGCAAGCGCAGAAGCTCGTGCTTCCGGAATTATCCCACCTCAGCCGCAAGTGCGCAGCCGTCTTTACCGACGCTTATGTCCGCCGACTGGTTGAGCTGACGCCGCGCCTGAAACTGCGCGCCGACGCGCCTCCGCCGCTGGGCCGGACGGACTGCGCGCCGGCTCTCCCGAAGGGGTAGCAGATCGCGCGACGGGGAGGGTTTGGAGCATCAGCATATTGCGCAAACACCCCATCTCCTGGCTCCCAAGCCAATGGCAGCTTTCGACCGCATTCCTGCCATTAGTATCACGTCGATTTAAAACGTTAGGGAGCTGAGGACAGTTTTGGCCTCGTCAATTCGTCGGTGGTCTGGCGCTAGATCACGGATGTGGCGATTGCGTCTTCAGTGAGATCTGCCAACAAATGCCACTCGCGCGTAGACTTTGGCGCCAGCAGGATCATTTCCATAGGCGTGCGTGAACTCCGCCGGAATGAAATCCTTGGTGTATGATGATCCAACAAAGAGCGAGAGCCCGCTCTTTTCGAATAGGGTTCGCTCGTACCCAAGGGTCAACGCTCCAGCCCATTTCAGAACTGCCCCACCGTTGGGTACCGCTAGGTCCAGGTTATCGGGGAGGATCTGCAGGAGCTCCGCCCGGCCATAAAATTTGTTGGGCCCAAGTTGGTACAGCGCCTCTTCGAGAAAACTATTCTGGGCTGCGCCATGGGTCGGGCGGCCTTGGCCCCAGATAAGGGAAGACTTCAGTGTCCCCGTTCCAACGGAATAGGAGGCAGTCAACCAAGCCGCGACGAATTGGCTGTGTTCTGCCCGTCCAGCATCTTCGGGCAACAATGCGTCGGCATAGGATGCACCAAAACTGAGGTGGTTATCGACCTTCTGGTTCACGCGAACAGCATAAGAATCAGGACTGTGCATGGGTAAGGGCCAGACGATGTCCTTGCCGCTGAAGACCGTCGTTTCGATCGTTGTTCCAGCAAGTTGATAGCCGATGCCCAGGACGGTCGAGACATCGTGAAATCCGTCCTGGAGGGAATGGCCGAGCGGCGCATCAGGATTACCTTCTGCAGAAATTCGATGCATGAAGGGGACCGGACCGAATGCGGCTTCACCGCGAGGCGCGAACAGGAACGTCAATCGCTCCTTCTTGTCAGCATTAAGGGTCAGGCTGTCCCGGAACTCGAGTGCCATGATGTAGTCGTGAGGATGCATAGCATCGATGTTTTCGGTTTGCAGCAGCTGGGGTGTTCCCTTGTCCCCGACCGTCAAATGCTCGGGAGTACCCATCACATCGATGCTAAGATGATTTCGGGACGATAGGTCCTCATCGTACATCAGCATCCACATTCCGGGCCCGGTCAAGCGTGACTGTCCGCGTGGACCGGAGGTGCGCGAATAAAGCATGAACTGATTGAGGCGCACCATCACACCGTTGTCCGATTTAGCGCCCTCTGACATCGGCATGCTCATGGCCGATTGATCGGGATTGGCCGTAGTCTTGGATTTCTTTGAAGGGGGCTCGGCGGGACTGGAATTTGGTGACGCTGCCTTTTCGGACGGAGAGGTCGCTCGGGGGATTTTGGCATTTGGCATGCAAATTCCCATACGGGGGTTGAAGCGCTGGGTTGCCGGACATTCGGCTGATGGCGTAGCGATTGAAGGCTGCGAACCTATCGCGCGATGTTGAGCGTCCGCAGCAGAGCCGTAAATGTTGAACGCAATGAAGTTCAGCAAGCAGAGCAAACTTGTTCTGGATCTCGGATCCCGCTTCCGGGCCGGTGCCTCAAAACTGGGGCCTGTAAGCCACCCATTCTGGACTTTAGAGCGACGGGCCGCGATGATGCTCCTCTGAGTCAGCCTTGTCGCCGGTAATGCATGGCGACCGCGCCGCTGTGGAGCGGCCTCGCCGAGACCAGTTCGAGTCTTCGCGTACTGGGCAGCCCGCCTTGGTACAGGGTCGGGCCATGTCCGGCGATCCTAGGGTGAACGAGGAACTTGTACTCGTCGATCAGACCTAACCGGTCCAGCTCGGTTGCGAGTTTGCCACTACCGAGAAGCACGCCTGCGGGATTCGCGTCCTTGATCCTTTGCACGCCTGTCCGCAGGTCGTCGGCGATGTGATGGCTGTTGGTCCATGGGAAGTCTTTTCGTGTCGATGACACCACGTACTTCGGCTTGGCCTCCAGCTTCACCGCCCACTCGTGCATCGCCGGCGGCGCCTCCACGTCGCCGCGAGCAACCGCCGGCCAATAGCTCTCCATCATCTCATATGTGGTGCGGCCCCACAGCATTGCTCCGCTTTCGTCCATCAGGCGGGTGAAGTACGCGTGCGTCTCGTCGTCGGCGATTCCTTCTTGATGGTCGACGCAGCCGTCCAGCGTCACGTTTATGCTAAACGTCAATAATCCCATGAGGGGGAGCGTAAGCCAGACGCTGAAGAAAGGGCAACGGGTTGTGCATCGGCGAAAGTCGGCTTTCCAGCCATTCCGGCCACTCCACGTCCGCAGCTAGCGCAAAAAGAAAGGGCGTCCCGTTAGGGACGCCCTCGCTTCATCCGCACTTTCGTGCCGGATTTATGCGACTTCCTTGGCCTTGTTGTGGATCGGCCAGGACTTGTTGAGGATGTCGAGGATCTTCGCGAGCGCGGCCTTCTCGTCGGTCTGCTCCATCGCGCCAAGCTCACGCGCCAGGCGCGAGGATGCCGCTTCGAAGATCTGCCGTTCGGAATAGCTCTGCTCCGGCGCATCGTCCGGACGGAACAGGTCGCGGGTCACTTCGGCGATCGACGTCAGGTCGCCCGAGTTGATCTTCGCTTCATATTCCTGGGCGCGGCGCGACCACATGGTGCGCTTTACCTTGGGCTTGCCCTTCAGGGTCTCGAGAGCGTCCTTCATGGTCTTGTCGGATGACAGCTTGCGCATGCCGACAGAGTCCGCCTTGTTCACCGGAACGCGGAGAGTCATCTTCTCCTTCTCGAACCGGAGCACGTAGAGCTCCAGCGAGCATCCGGCGATCTCGGTGCTTTGCAGCTCGACGACGCGGCCTACGCCATGCTTGGGGTACACGACATAATCACCGACATCGAAGCTAAGCGCCTTTGTAGCCATTCGCACACCTTTCAAAATTACGGCAGTAGAGCCAGCACCGCAGTGCCGCCCCCCAAAGCGACCGATGGTCGTGGCTCCCCAGCCAGTTACTTGTGCTTCCCTTAGAATAAGGCCGCAGCTGAATCGCACGCGGCCCCATGTGACAATTTTATATCACAAAAGGTCTCAGATTGCGAGTCCGAGTTGCAGGGGTTCCGCCTCGGCCTTTTCGCACAAATTATGCAGCCCCAGGCCGAGCAGTCGAATGCCCCTTGGAAGCGGGTGAAGCGCGGCGAGAAGCGCCTGTCCCGCGGCGGTAAAAGCCTCGAAATCCGGAACGTTCGCAGTGAAGCTCTTCGACCGCGTGATCATCGTGAAGTCGCCGAACTTGACCTTCAGTGTCACGGTGCGCCCCGCGACGTCGGCGCGCTTCACGCGATCCCACGCATAGCCGGCGATGCGATCGAGCTCCGCGGCCAGCCGCTCGGCCTCGATCAGATCCTCGTCGAAGGTGCGTTCGGCGCTGACCGATTTGTACGGACGGTCGGGCTTCACCTCGCGCTCGTCGATGCCGCGGCAGATACGCCAGTACCAGGAGCCAGAGCTGCCGAACTGCGCTTCGAGCGCGGGCAGCGACCATTCGCGCAGGTCGGCGCCGGTGACGATGCCGAGCCGCTCCATCTTCTGCGCGGTCACCGGCCCGACGCCGTGGAAGCGCTTGACCGGCAATGACGCAACGAAGTCGGGACCCTTGTCGGGCGTGATGACGCAAAGTCCGTCTGGCTTGCGATGGTCGGAGGCAAGCTTGGCGATGAACTTGCAATAGCTGACGCCCGCCGAGGCTGTGAGCTGGCATTCTTCCCGGATGCGCCGCCTGATGTCTTCCGCGATGGCGCGCGCACTTCCGAGACCGACGCGGTCCTCGGTGACGTCAAGATAGGCCTCGTCGAGGCTGAGCGGCTCGATGAGGTCGGTATAGTCGGCAAAGATCGCACGGATCTGATGACTGACGGCGCGATAGACGTCGAAGCGCGGCTTCACGAAAACGAGGTCCGGGCAGCGACGCTTGGCCGTCACCGATGGCATGGCGGACCGGACGCCGAACTTGCGTGCTTCGTAGCTGGCCGCGGCGACGACTCCGCGATGGCCGCCGCCGACCGCGACCGGCTTGCCCCGGATCGATGGATCGTCGCGCTGCTCCACGGACGCGTAGAAGGCGTCCATGTCGACATGGATGATCTTTCGCTGGAGGCGTTCCGAGTCGGCCACGGCGCCCTTTTTCTGTCCTACACGGCCCCCGCAGGTCTAGGCTTTTCGGCCGTGCTTTCGCCGCGCTTTGCGACTGGCCCATTCATTTGAGCGAACCGCTTAAAGTCACACGAAAGCTGCCGCTCAGCGTGACTTTAGTGACTTTAGGGCTGCCTTCCCTTGGCGCGGCCAATCTGCTTAAGGGCGCGGCATCATGAATATCCACGAATATCAGGCGAAAGAGCTGCTTGCGAAGTACGGCGTGCCGGTCCCCGCAGGCTATCCGGCGATGAGCGTCGACGAAGCGGTCGAGGCAGCGCAGCAACTCCCCGGGCCCCTGTGGGTCGTCAAGGCGCAGATCCACGCCGGCGGCCGCGGCAAGGGCAAGTTCAAGGAGCTCGGCCCGGATGCAAAGGGCGGCGTCCGCCTCGCGCACTCGGTCGACGAAGTCCGCGAGCATGCGGCGGAGATGCTCGGCAAGACGCTGGCAACGGTGCAGACCGGGCCGGCCGGCAAGCAGGTGCAGCGCCTCTACATCACCGACGGCGTCGACATCGAAAAGGAATATTATCTCGCGATCCTCGTCGACCGCGAGACCGGCCGCCCGGCGATCGTCGCATCGACCGAAGGCGGCATGAACATCGAGGATGTCGCGCACGAAAGCCCTGAGAAGATTCGTACCATCACGGTCGATCCAGCAACGGGCCTGATGCCGCACCACGGCCGCGCCGTCGCGGCGGCGCTCGGCCTGTCGGGCGACCTCGCCAAGCAGGCGAGCAAGGTGCTCGCCAGCCTCTACAAGGCGTTCCTCGGCACCGATGCCTCGCAGATCGAGATCAATCCGCTGGCGGTCACCGACAAAGGACAGCTCATGGTGCTCGATGCCAAGGTCGGCTTCGACAACAATGCCGAGTTCCGGCACCCGGACCTCGAGCAGCTGCGCGATCTCACCGAGGAAGATCCGATGGAGATTGAGGCATCGAAATATGACCTCGCCTACATCAAGCTCGACGGCAACATCGGCTGCATGGTCAACGGCGCCGGCCTCGCCATGGCGACGATGGACATCATTAAGCTGGAAGGTGGCGAACCCGCGAACTTCCTCGACGTCGGCGGCGGCGCCACCAAGGAAAAGGTCACCGCGGCGTTCAAGATCATTCTTAGCGACCCGTCGGTGCAGGGCATCCTGGTCAACATCTTCGGCGGCATCATGCGCTGCGACATCATCGCCGAGGGCGTCGTCGCGGCGGCGCGCGAAGTGAACCTGCACGTGCCGCTCGTCGTTCGCCTCGAAGGCACCAACGTGCAGCAAGGCAAGGACATCCTCGCCAGCAGCGGCCTGCCGATCATACCGGCCAACGACCTGGGCGACGCCGCACGCAAGATTGTGGCAGAGGTGAAAGCGCCGGTTGCGGCTTAAGGACTGGAGACGAAGATGAAGGTTCTGGTCGCGGTCAAACGCGTCATCGACTACAACGTCAAACCGCGGGTGAAGATGGACGGCTCCGGCGTCGATCTCGCCAACGTCAAGATGAGCATGAACCCGTTCGACGAGATCGCGGTCGAAGAAGCGATCCGGCTCAAGGAAAAGGGCGCGGCGACCGAAATCGTCGCCGTCTCGGTCGGACCGGCCAAGGCGCAGGAAACGCTGCGCACCGCTCTCGCGATGGGCGCCGATCGCGCGATCCTTGTGCAGACCGATGAGGAAGTGGAGCCGCTCGCGGTCGCCAAGATCCTCGCCAAGATCGCCGAGGAAGAACAGCCGCAACTCGTCATCCTCGGCAAGCAGGCGATCGACGACGACAATAATGCGACGGGCCAGATGCTTGCCGCGCTTCTCGGCTGGCCGCAGGGCACGTTCGCCTCGAAGGTCGAACTCGGTGACGGCGCGACGGTCACGCGCGAGGTCGATGGCGGGCTCGAGACGGTGAAGCTCACCCTTCCCGCCGTGGTCACCACCGACCTTCGCCTCAACGAGCCGCGCTACGCCTCGCTGCCCAACATCATGAAGGCGAAGTCAAAGCCGCTCGCGACCAAGTCGCCGGGCGATTTCGGCGTCGACGTCGCGCGCCGGCTGGAGACGCTGAAGGTCGTCGAGCCGGCCAAGCGCCAGGCGGGCATCAAGGTGGGCAGCGTCGACGAGTTGGTCGAACGCCTCAAGGGTTTGGGGATTGCGAAATGAGCGTTCTGGTCCTGGTCGAACATGATGGCAGCCATATCAAGGATGCCACGCTCGCGACGGTCACGGCCGCGTCCCAACTGGGCGACGTGAATGCGCTGGTTGTCGGCAACAATGCCGATGGCGTCGCGCAGGCTGTCTCGAAAATTGCTGGCGTGTCGAAGGTCTATGTCGCAAATGCGCCGGCGCTCGAGCATCAGCTCGCCGAAGCCGTTGCACCTATCGCGGCCAAGCTGATGGAAAGCCACGACGCGTTCGTCGCGCCGGCAACGACGACCGGCAAGAACATCGCTCCGCGCGTGGCTGCCTTGCTCGACGTCATGCAGATCAGCGACGTCCTATCGGTCGAAGGCGCCGACACGTTCACCCGGCCGATCTACGCCGGCAACGCCATCGCGACGGTCAAGTCGAAGGACGCCAAGAAGGTCCTTACTGTTCGCACGACGGCGTTCGAGAAGGCATCGGCGGAAGGCGGCTCGGGCACCGTCGAGCAGGCTGACGCCGGCGGCGATCCGGGCAGCAGCAGGTTCGTTTCCCTCGAAGCGTCGAAGAGCGAGCGGCCGGAGCTCACCAGCGCGAAGGTCATCGTTTCCGGCGGCCGCGCGCTCGGCTCATCCGATCAGTTCCACGCGCTCATCGATCCGCTCGCCGACAAGCTCGGCGCCGCCGTCGGCGCTAGCCGCGCCGCAGTAGACGCCGGCTATGCGCCGAACGACTATCAGGTCGGTCAGACCGGCAAGATCGTCGCGCCGGAAGTCTATGTCGCGATCGGCATTTCGGGCGCGATCCAGCACCTCGCCGGCATGAAGGATTCGAAGACGATCATCGCCATCAACAAGGACGAAGAAGCCCCGATCTTCCAGGTCGCGGACATCGGCCTCGTCGGCGACCTCTTCAAAATCGTCCCGGAGCTGACCGAGAAGCTTTAATCTGGACGCCGCTGCGGTTCGTCGCTTAGCCTGCCGGGCTCGGGCGGAGGTAGTATGCGGTCCAGGTCCCTTGTTGCGTTAAGCGCGTTGGCACCCAGTCTGATTGCTGCTGCGGAACCGGTGCGGGTGCCGCCCTCCACAAAGTGGATCCTCGATTTTGCGGAGAACAGCTGCAAGCTGAGCCGTGGCTTCGGTGAAGGCGCGCATCTGATTGTGTTGTCGTTCGAGAGCGAGGGTCCCGGCTCCATGGACATGCTCGTCATCGGCCGTGGGCTCGACACGATGAAGGATGAGGTCAGCGCCAGATTTCTTCCATCTGGGACGGTGCTCGATCACGGCCGCCCGGCAGTAGCCGCCAACGATTCGCGAACAGCCATCCTGTGGGGTGGCGCGCGCTTGCTTCCAAAGTCGCTCGACGACCGGGTCGAAGCTCGTGACAAGTCCGCAAATGCCGCTCCGCGCACGCGCCCAGCACCCATACCCAAAGCGCAGCAAGACGAAGAGAAGGCGGCGCGGCACGCGTTCGCGACCGCCACGACCGAAATCCGGATCGACAGCCGCCGACCGGTCATTTTGGAAACCGGTTCGCTTGGCGAAGCAATCGAATCACTGGATGATTGCGCCCGGGTGTCCCTGCGCGATTGGGGCGTCGACCCGGACATGGAAGACCGAATCGTAAGGCCGGTCTGGGCCGTGGACTCCAACAGATGGATCAGCCCGAACGACTATCCTGGCGAGATGCTTCGGGGCGGCCACGAGAGCGAGGTCAATGCGCGAGTCCTGGTGGACGCGGGCGGTCACGTGACGAAGTGCACCAGCCTCAGCCGATACGAACAGAAAGAATTCAACAAAGTGACGTGCGACAAGATTACGCAGCGCGCCATATTCTCACCGGCGGAGTTAGCCGACGGAACCAAGGTCGCCAGCTATTATACCGTTCGCGTCCGTTTCAAGATCGCGCACTAGCGGCTCTTCAGGTCCGACGGCAACGTCGGTTCGCTGATGATCTGTTCGAAGCGCTTCCAGCGGGCGGCGGTCCCGCGCCGGCTCTCCACGTCTAGCTTCACCATCTGCTCGCCGAGGCCGTAGTTGATGACGTAGGTCCGGTACTGCTTGGTGAAGGAAATCGACTGCTTCGCGCGCGCTTCGCTGGTGAGGCCGTATTTGCGCTGCAGTTCGACGGCCTGCGCTTCGCTGATGCGGCCGTCGAGAAATGCGCGGGCAATCGTCATGCGCGACCCGGCGAGATCCTTCATCGCCCTGAGCAACGCATCGTAACGCGCCGCGTCGCGCGTCGGGAGGCCGGCGCGCGGATATAGCGTCGAAGTTTCGAACGCGAGCTTCTGCGGACCGGGGAAGGCGAGGTCGATGCCGTAGTTGGCTGAGCCTTCCGCAATCACCGACTGCGGCGAGAAAAGCGGGTAGACGCTGAATTCGGCCCAGCCGCGGCCGCGTTCCAGCCGTTGCTCGAGCAGCGAGTTGAGGACGTGGTGGCCCGGGTAGCCCTCGTGGCAGCCGAGATCGACGGCGCGGCTGATGCGGATCGGCAAGTCCGTGTTGACCTCGATTTTGCTGTGATATTTGCCCTGATAGTAATTGTAGCCCGACCAGCTCTTGCCGGTGACGAAGGCGAGGTCGAAGCGCTCTTTGGGCGGCAGCTTGATGTGGCGAACGGTCCGCGCCTTGCAGCCGGCGATGGCGGCGTCGAACACCGGCTTCAGCCGCTCGGTCTTGATCAAGAAGCCGTCCTGGAATGCGTCGACTCGCTCGGCCAGCGTGCCCTTGCCGGGGATTAGCTTGTCGATGCGCGCCAGGATGGGATCGTAAGCGCTGAGCGGCTTCAGTTTGGGACGGAGTCCGAACAGGCCGAGCGCCTCGTCATCGAAGCTAAGCTTCTCGCCGCGCATCATCCGCAGGCGGGTAACGGCAGCGGTCAGCTGCGCCTGAAGGAACCTGCTCCGGCGCGGGTTCTCGGCAGCCAGCTTTGCGATGCGGCTACGTAAATCTTGAGCGCGATCTTGCAGTGCGGGAAGGTCGGACGTCTTGGCTAGGGCTTGGCCTTCCGCCTTCAGATCGGCTGGGCCGTAATAGGCGTCGATGTAGCCGTCTTCCTTCTCGCCGATCGCCAGTTCAAGCCGGACGAAATCGCGCGCGGCGGCGTTGAGATTGTCGCGCGGTGCGGCGGTGGATGCGGACGAAAGAGCAAGGGGAACGACGAACAGCAGGTAACGCGACATCAAGGCTCTCCACGCGGCGAACGACGTGCGTCGCTAGTCCGCCTAGTCGACTGGGCGCAAGCACTACCAGCCGTTGACGCGATCCCAGGTTGCCGCGACCCGTTCGCTACCGTCGGTGACGAAGTAGCGGCCGTAAGCGGCAGCTGTCGCGCAGGCATGATTGGGCAGGATCTTCACGCGGGAGCCGATCGGGAAGCGGTCGAAGTCGATCTCGCCCGAGCGGCTGGTGATGATGCCGTGTTCCTGATTGGTCGATGAGACGAACACGTCATCCAGCAGCTCGCCGGTCGCCGCGTCGCATACGGCGCCATAGCCCCAGTCGAGCGGCATACCAGCCGTCCCGCGATCGCGGCTGAGCGCGAGGAAGCCCGCGTCGATCAGCACGCGCCCATGATGGCGATTGTGTCCAATGACGCTCGCGATCACGCCGATCGCGATATCGTCGATGGCACAGGTGCCAAGCTCGGCCTGGACGAGGTCGCCGAACGCATAGACGCCGGCGCGCGCCTCGGTCACGCCGTCGAGATTGCGGCCGAAGTGGACCGTCGGAGTCGAGCCGACGCTGACAATCTCGCAAGCCAGCCCGGCAGCCCGGAGGCGTTCCGCAGCCTCGACCGTAAGAGACCGTTCCTGTTCGGCCATCGCGACGGTCTCGTCGTCGGAGCGGCAGTCGTAGGATGCCCCCGCGTGGGTCATGACCCCCGCACGGTTCCCGCCGAGCGCGCGGCCGATTTCGATCAGCAGCGGATCGTCTGCAGCGACACCAGCACGGTGACCGTCGGTGTCGATTTCGATCAGCGTGGGGATGGGCAAATCATTTGCGTCGGAAAAGGCCGCGACCGCCGCCGCCGCCTCCGGCGTGTCGAGGATAATCTTCAGGCGGCAGCCAGCGCGGATAAGCGCGGCGACTTCAGGTAGCTTAGCCGGCGCGATGCCGACAGCGTAGAGAATATCGGTCACGCCATGCTCGAAGAAGTAATGCGCTTCGGCCAGCGTCGAGACGGTGATGGGTATGGCATCGCCGCCGGTAAGCACGCGCAGGACGTCGATCGATTTGGAAGTCTTCACGTGCGGTCGAAGCGTCACGCCGAGCTGCCGCACCTTCTCGCGCATCGCCGCCGCATTGCGTTCCAGGCGCGGCAAGTCGAGCGTCAGCGAGGGTGTCGGGATGTCGAAAATGGTGCCCTGGGGCGGACCGGTTCTATCCTGATGTTTCATGCACTTATCCAAAGGCGGAAAAGTGCGAAGTCCCTGCATCTTCCCATAGCTTTCCGATAACAGTTCCCCACCGGACTGTCTGCTTTGCGCCCAAAGCTGTCATTATCGGACCCGCTTCCACCCCCACTTGATGGGTCGCGAAACACGCTCCGGTTAGCGAGATTGAGGCAATCGTCCGGATCTTGTGCGGCCAAGCGCCGCGAACCAGAAGGTCCTCGGTCAGGCGGCGAGCCTGTCGAGTTGTTCGTTCACTTCTAACCATCGTGCTTCGGCCGCTTGCAACTCGGACGCGGCTTGGGCGCGACGCTTGCTTAATTCGCTCATCGGCACGTTCGCAAACTCAGCTGCAGCATTGGTCGGGTCGACCAATGCACGATCGAGTGCGGCGCATTGGGCCGCCAATCTCGCGCTTGCGGCTTCGGCCTCCGCGGCGGCCCTCTTGAGAGCACGTGCATCTTCGCGCGCTTTGGCCGCAGCCTTGCGATCATGGCGTTGCTGCTTCGGCTTCTCGGCCGGAAGAGTTCCGCGCCCGAGAATGAAGTCAATGTAATCGTGTACACTGCCGGCGTATTCCGTCGCTCCGCCATTCTCGACCAGCACCAAGCGGTCAGCAGTTAGCTCGATCATATGTCGGTCGTGGCTTACGATGATCACGGCGCCCTCATAGCCATTCAGCGCCTGTACCAGCGCCTCGCGAGAATCCACGTCGAGGTGGTTAGTCGGCTCGTCCAGAATGAGCAGGTGCGGGGCGTCTCGCGTGATCAAAGCCAGTGCCAGCCGGGCCCGCTCCCCACCGGACAGTTTGCCTACAAGCGTCGTCGCCTTGTCGCCTGAGAAGCCGAATCGGCCGAGCTGGGCGCGGACGGCACCTGGAGTGTTATCGCTCATGGCACGCGTCATGTGCTGCAGCGGCGTATCGTCGCCATGCAGTTCCTCGACCTGATACTGGGTGAAATAGCCGACGCGCATCTTCCCCGACTTCGTGATTCCGCCGTCCATCGGCAGGAGCTGCGCTGCGAGAAGACGTGCCAGGGTGGTCTTGCCGTTTCCGTTTCGACCGAGAAGAGCGATGCGGTCATCAGGATCGACCCGCAGGTTTAAACGACGCAGGACGGGTGTCTCGTCGTAGCCAACGCTCGCCATGTCGAGCGTGATTAGCGGAGGCCTGAGTTTCGACGGGCTCGGGAAGTCGAAGCTGAGACTGGGATCGTCCGCCAAAGCTGCGATCGGCTGCATCTTGGCGAGCATCTTCGCGCGGGACTGGGCCTGTTTCGCAGTTGACGCACGAGCGCTGTTCCGAGCGATGTAGTCCTGCAAACGTGCGCGCTGCGCGTCCTGAGTCGCCTGTGCGGCTGCGATCTGGGCGGCGCGCTCTGCGCGCTGCCGCTCGAAGCTGTCATAGCCTCCCGAGTAAAGCGTGATCTTGCCCCGCTCCAAGTGCAGGATCGTGTCCACGACATTGTTGAGTAGATCCCGCTCGTGGCTGATGACGACAAGTGTTCCGGCATAGCTCTTGAGGAAGTTTTCGAGCCACAGCGTGGCTTCCAGGTCGAGGTGGTTCGACGGCTCATCGAGCAGCAACAGGTCCGGCTTCGAAAACAACAGCGCGGCTAGCGCCACGCGCATCCGCCAGCCGCCCGAATAGCTGTCCAGGGGACGGCCTTGCATCTCTTCGTCGAAGCCGAGCCCAAGGAGAATACGCGCGGCTCGTGCCGGAGCCGTGTAAGCATCGATTGCTAACAGGCGATCGTGGATGTCTCCAAGCCGATGCGGATCGCTGCAACTTTCAGCCTCAGCCATGAGACATGCCCGTTCGCTGTCTGCTGCAAGCACCGTCTCGAACGGAGTTGCGACGCCGGCGGGAGCCTCTTGGGCGATATAGCCCAGACGTGTCCGGCGAGGCATTTCGATGGATCCCTCGTCGGGGTCGATCAAGCCAATGATCGCCTTCATCAAGGTCGACTTGCCCGCACCATTGCGACCGATCAGGCCAACATGGGTCCCGGGTGGGATGGCCGCAGAAGCGCGATCAAGTATCGTGCGTCCGCCGAGGCGAACCGTCAGCCCGTTGATTTTCAGCATGGCGGCGCCTTAGCAGGCAATTTTGTCCATCCAAAGGCGTGTGATCAGTTGGCAGGTCGAAACAAGCGACAGCGCCCTTACAAGAGCCTATGACCTCTCTTCGAGGCAACGCCGGGAACGCGCTTCGGTGGTGCCAGTAGGACACCGCAGGCTTACTCCCGAGCAACGCCTAGATGCCCCTGCGAAGTGGACGGGGGAACTGACGGAAGCTTTTTGAAATCCTATGGAAGCCCTGAACTCAACGCTGCCCCAGCTTGGATGGCAGCCGTTCTTTAGCGGGCAGCTATCTGCCGACGAGGCTCGGGGGTGCCGGCCTGTTCGAGTAATGTCCGTCCATCGCGGAATGGTGACTGTCGCGGGCGAAGGGTTCGAAGACTCAATCTCCTCTGTCATCTCGGCGCCAAAAGGACCCGAAGACCGACCAACGGTGGGTGACTGGCTCCTTGTTGACGCGAGCAGCCGGAACCTTGTGCGCATTCTTGATCGAACCAGCTTGTTCAAGCGTTTAGCTCCAGGCGATGACCGTCGGCTCCAGCTCATCGCTGCAAACGTCGATACGCTCTTTGTCGTCACATCATGCAACCAGGACTTCAACGTGGCGCGCATCGAACGCTATCTGGTTCTCGCACGTGAGGTTGGGGTGCGGCCAATCGTGGTTCTCACCAAGGCCGACCTTTCAACGACATCCGGATTATTCCTTGAAGCGGCGCAGGCGCTCCAGGCCGGACTGCAAGTCCAGTTGGTCAACGCACGCGATCCTGAGAGCGTCTCGGACCTCAGTGCCTTCTGCAAGTTTGGCGAAACGATTGCTCTCGTGGGGTCATCCGGGGTCGGGAAATCAACTCTCGTCAACACCCTGAAGGGAACCGATGACATCGCAACGCAGCCCGTCCGGGAGAGCGACGGGAAAGGGCTGCACACGACAACAGTTCGCCAGATGCACCGCATTAGCATCGGCCCACAGGGGGGCGGCTGGCTTGTCGACACACCTGGCATGCGTGAGCTAAAGATGTCCGAAGTGTCCGCCGGCGTTGCCGAACTCTTTGACGACATAGTCGCGCTATCACTCGAATGCCGCTTCTCGAACTGCACGCATGCAGGAGAGCCAGATTGCGCCATCCGGGCCGCAATTGCGCAAGGGACGCTCGAACATGACCGCTTCGCAAGGTGGCAAAAATTGGCCGCGGAGGACGAGGTGAACTCTGATAACGCGATGCTCAGCCGCGGTCGGCAGAGGAAAGTCAGGAGGAAATCCTGAGTGGCTGATCTGTACCTCAAGAGTTTGGAAGCGGAACGCAGGAAACTGTGGGCCGAATGTCGGCTGAAGGGCCTCGCCAAGGGCACACCCCAGCGGCTCCGCATAGAAGAGCTCGACGGGCTACTGATGGAGCATCGGGCAAAGTCCGCTTGCTAACCCGTTGCCAATGTGGCGACGGTCAGGTCCCCAGCCCGACGCGGACCTGACTGGGCCAGTGCGTAACTGCGGGAACCGGGCCGCCTAAGGACTCGTTCTCATTCGGTGCCCTACTTCAACTTCCAAGTTCGCACGGAAACTCATGTCCTCTTGACCGAGGGCGCGGAGCTGAGCGGCGTCGATCAGGCGAGGATCGAAGCGGCATGCCGTGTCGGCGACCTCCTGAAAGATCACGCGGGGCGAATCTGGGTTGACGAGGAATGGGAGATGAACGTCACTGACGACAAGGGACTGATCCTCTTCGTACTCCAAGTATCAGCCGCCAAGACATCCGCGACTTCCTTAGTTCGTCCCGTCGAAGCAAGTAGCTAAGCGCCGCCTACGGCCTTCGATCGACTGTTATTGAAGCCCACACGCCGTTCATCTTCAATCGCTCCATTTCGCATAGGAGCTTATAGTTTGCGGGAGCGTGATGCGAGTCGACTGACGCGCTTAACGCTAGCAGGCCATGCCTGAAGGCAGGAATTAGACGTTGATCGACCAAGGTTCAGTTGAGATGGGCGATCCACGCCCTGTCCTGTGGGACGGGGGCGAGGCCGGGGCATTAATGCGCTCGCTCGATTGGTCGCACTCGCCGCTCGGCCAGCCGGCAGATTGGCCGCAACCCCTGCGCTCTGTCGTCAGCCTGATGCTCGGGTCCAAGTTTCCTATGTTCGTGGCTTGGGGACCCGAACTCGGCTTTCTCTACAACGATGCATACGCCGTCATCCTAGGCGCAAAGCACCCAGAGGCGATGGGGGCTCGCTTTAAGGACGTCTGGAGCGAAATCTGGGAAGACGTGGGGCCGCTTGCTCACCGCGCGCTAAACGGCGAGGCGACTTGGCTGGAGGACCTTCCGCTGGTCATGAACCGCAAGGGTTTCGACGAGCAAACCTGGTTCACCTTCTCATACTCCCCTGTTCGCGATGATGCTGGCCAGATCGCGGGCATGTTTTGTGCTGTGGCTGAGACCACCGACAAGATCGTTGCCCAGCGGCGCCTTGCCGATGAGGCTGAGCGGCAACGACGACTATTCGAACGAGCACCCGGATTTATCACCGTTCTCACGGGACCCGATCACCGATTCGATTTCGTCAACGAAGCCTATGCTCGCCTGTTTGGGCAGCGCCAATTCCTGGGACGAACTGTCCGTGAAGTTTTTCCAGAGCTGGAAGGACAAGGCTATTTCGAGTGGCTCGATGGCGTTTATGCGACAGGTGAGCGCTTCGTTGCGCAGACCGCCCCAGCTATGCTTCAGCTTGAGCCCGACGCGCCTCCGGTACAACGCTTTCTCGACTTCATCTATGAGCCGGTCGTCGATGAGCAGGGTCAGGTAACCGGCATTTTCTGTGAGGGTCACGATGTCACGGAGCGAATGGCTGCCGAGACCGAATTGCGCGAACTTGCGGAAACTCTTGAACATCGCGTTGCCGAGCGAACGTCAGAGCTCGAACAAGCACAGGAAGCGCTTCGCCAATCGCAGAAGCTCGAAGCCATGGGGCAGCTCACGGGCGGAGTCGCTCACGACTTCAACAACCTTCTGACCCCCATCACGGGTACGCTCGACCTCCTCCAACGGCGCAACTTTGGCGACGAACGCACGCAGCGGCAGATAGCCGGCGCCCTTGCATCGGCCGAACGGGCGAAGGTCCTTGTACAGCGTTTGCTAGCTTTTGCTCGTCGCCAGCCCCTGCAACTTGCCGGCGTTGATATCGTACGGCTCGTCGGTGAGATCGCCGACTTGATCGCCAGCACCTCTGGTCCAAAAATCAAGGTCGAACTCGATCTTGCTAACGATTCCTCCGCGGCATTCGCGGACGCAAACCAACTTGAAATGGCTCTACTTAATCTGGCGGTAAACGCGCGCGATGCGATGCCCGACGGCGGCCTGCTCACCATCGCTGTAAACAAAGTTGTGATTGGAGCTGGTCATCGTTCAAAGCTGGCAACCGGTGAATATGTGCGGCTTGCCGTGAGTGATACGGGGGTTGGGATGGATGAGGAAACTCTCGTGCGCGCCATAGAGCCCTTCTTCAGCACAAAGGGTATCGGTCAAGGCACTGGGTTGGGCTTGTCCATGGTCCATGGACTTGCTCTGCAGCTCGGCGGCGCATTGACGCTGGCCAGCCGGAGCGGCGTCGGCACCACAGCGGAGTTATGGTTGCGCGCGGCACCATCGGCGGCTGCTCCATCTCTCTCCCGGACGCATGGTGCGGATGATGATCTTCAAGTGGGAACTGTTCTGCTGGTGGATGACGAGGAACTCGTCCGCGAAAGTACTGCTGATATGCTTTCCGACATGGGCTTTAACGTAATCCAAGCCCGCTCTGCCGAATGCGCGATGAAGCTAATCAGCGAGGGCCTTCAACCGGATCTTGTAGTCACTGACCACCTGATGCCGGGCATGAGCGGGACTGACCTCGCCTTTGCCATGAGGGAGAAATGGCCAGGCAAACCAGTGCTTATCGTTTCCGGTTACGCAGAGACGGCCGGGATGGATCCCAATTTGCCTCGACTGACGAAGCCATTCCGAAGGCGTGATCTCGCGGCAGCAATCAGTTTGTGCACGGCGACCGCAGCCGCCTAACTCGCCAGTGATCCGATGGCCTATTGCCCCGTCACGCCGCATTCATGACGCAGTGCTACAAGAAATCATCACCTGAGATCGCAATCGAGCGCCCTGTGACAGAGAGACATCTTGGTGCTCTCGCTCGCGGGAGATGAACTATGGAAAAGGGTTATTGGCTCAAACGCAAGAGGGCTTCCCTCAAGCTAGCCGAAAACGCTGGAAGCGCCGAGGCGCGGCTAATTCATTACGATCTTGCTGGTCGCTACAGTCTGAAAGCGCATTCGGCGGAAACGCAGTTGATCGACCTTGCTGATGCGGCGCCGCCAGTTGTCTGCGCGCCCGGGCGTAAGGGGCGCTCAGATGCTTGAACTTGCGCGAATCATTGCGCTTCTGTCGTCACTCTTATTGGTGGCGTCGATCATCATTTGGGCGAGCGTGCTTCGAGGCCCATTGATGCAACGGCTTGACGGCAAGCGATTGTCAAATTCCCGTCCAACCGAGCTCGCCTCCAAATTGCTGGTCTTTGCATTCGGCATCGGCGGAGTGGCTGCATTCTTGGCAATTGCTGGGTGGATCTCTCAGTAGACGGTCTCAACCCAAGGGATGGCGACGGTTAGACTTCCCGTTCCACGCCCGGCCTGCCGGCGGCTAGCATGTGCTTTCGACCCTTGCTGCCGCTAACAATCCGGTCGTGACTTTGGAAGTTTCGCCGGTCGGCCCTTAGTCTGATCAAACGGCCTGTACGAGAAAGAGGGCGCCGGCACCTATGGTAACCATACCCAATACAGCCGCTAAGCCTGTCAGAACTTCGGCGCTCCGACGCGTATTTCGCTTGCTTTGTGATTTCCCCCAAAGCCCACCGACGACAAGTAGCACACCGACAATCAATGCACCGATGCTGCTCACGACGATGGGGTCAACATATTCCATTTCAATTTCGTCCTCGGTTGTTTCGAGAACTGAACGGGCGGGAACCTCAATGGGTGCACTCCAGCAGCACTTCTTCGCTTGGTGATTTAGGAGCACGTCCGAAGTTGTTCGACATCAGCTTTCGGCTGGCAGCTTTCGACCCATTGCGGACGCCGAAATCATCCATCAGCATATGTCGTATGGGCGTCGTCGGAACAACATTGGTGATCGTTTCGGGGGTCGGTTTGCTCGGCGCGGCTTGGCTATCCGATAAGATCCGCGACGGCCCGTTCAGCCGGGGCGGACCACCGCGAACGTTCATCATCAACCTGCTGTTAGTTCTTGCGGCCTGGGTGATAATTTTGACGCTGGGAGATGATGCGGCGGGACCGCTTCCCTTATTTCTGATGCTTGGCGAAACGATCCTCACAGGCTTGTTGCCGCTCAACTTCACTCGTCTTCTTTTCGAAGATCGCGGCTCAAACAGGGCGCCAGGTTTCGAGCAAAAAGCTGCGCTTGTTGGAGTAATCGGGTTAGGCCTGCTCTCGTCCTGGTATCTCAACTTTCTATTCGCGGCGAGCGGCTCACTGCTTCCGGTTCCGGGAGACTATGTCGAATACGGCGTCGCCCTCGTCCTCTTCCCTGCTCTCACGCTAGGTTTGGGCTTCGTGGCGTTTCGCAGCCCGAAGTGACCACAAGTCGCCCTCGACCTAGACCTCGCCGCCCGTGGCCGCAGGTCCGCCTCCGGCCCGATGAACCTTGGCCAGACCGATCACTTCATGAGACCGGCGCGCCGTAGAGCGTCTTCAATGACTGTCTGAATTGCCGGTTGACTAGCCGACGTGTGTGTATCGGGCTGTGCTCGCAGCTCCGCATGTCCATCATGAACCAGTCGGGTGATAGAGTCACTCTCGACAGCTTCATCCGTGACAATGCCCCAGAAGCGACAAATCAGGCGGGTGGAGGAAATGCCTGCCTCGAGCATGAATGGTGCGGCTTGCTCGCCATGGCGAGTGCTATGGGTGTCCAAGGGCGTTCCATGGCCAAGACCGGCGATGCTGTATTCCTCGATCACTTCGCGGCCACTTGAGTCGACCCACACGCGATGGGCGTGTCCGTGTACCAGATCAGACCTGGCAGGATTCTTCGGTGCACCGTGTAGCGATCTCCATTGCTCTATGATTGCCGAGGCATTGGATTGATCCACGGTCTGATCAGCGGTTCCATGCCAGACGGACAGGGTAGGCCACTTGCCGTCATGAGGCGATGCGGCGCTAACCAGTTCCGCCAGTGCCTCCGGACGCGGGCCCCCATGTCCGCGCATTCGGTCAAACGCCTCCGGAACGGAACTCGCCACGCCGAACGGCAAGCCTGCAATCACTGCACCGCCAGCGAATACCTCGGGATATGTTGCGAGCATGGCCGCAGCCATCGCGCCCCCGGCCGACAAGCCGGTGATAAAGACGCGCCGACGGTTGGATACATGCCGCACCTTCGCGCTCTCGACCATCTGTCGGATGGACAAGGCCTCGCCTTTTCCGCGGGCTGCATCGTCCGGTGAAAACCAATTGAAGCACAGGTTCGGATTATTGATGCGTTGCTGCTCCGGATAGAGCAGCAGAAACCCATGCTGATCTGCGAGCCTCGACCAGCCCGAGCTTTCATCATAGCCCGCCGCGTTCTGCGTGCATCCGTGGAGAACAACGACAAGTGGGGCTCCCGGCCCGGCAGTTTCGGGCACGTATAGCCAAGCGTTGAGTTGTCCGGGGTCGATCCGAAATCACCGAAGGCTCTCAGGCGTTTGCTGCTAGGTGAATGTTGGGGCAGGCGCCGCAGGCGGACCAGGGTGTCAGACAAACTACGCACAGGGCAAACTCCGGAAGAACGATGACAGCGTCGGACTTTGCTGCACTGCACAATATGGGCATAACCAAGGGCGCATCAATGGTTGGCGTCGAAAACAGAAACGGAACACGCAGCAAGACGGCTCGTTCTTTTGAAGCCCAGCGAGGGCGTGGGACCCCATGACAGATTCAGAACATCCGTCGAGTACGGCCAGCAGGTTCGAGCTGCTGGTCCAGAGCGTTACCGACTATGCGATTTACATGCTGGATACCGAAGGACGGGTCACCAGCTGGAATGCTGGCGCGCGTCGCTTCAAAGGCTACGAGGCTGATGAAATTATCGGCCAGCATTTCTCCCGCTTCTATACGCCTGAAGAGCAAGAGCAGCAGATCCCGAGGATCGCGTTAGAGACCGCCGAACGGGAGGGGCGCTTCGAAATCGAAGGTTGGCGCGTCCGCAAGGACAACAGTCGATTTTGGGCAAACGTGGTCATCGACCCAATCCGTGACCCGGCAGGTAATCTTGTGGGCTTCGCCAAAGTCACTCGCGACTTAACCGATCGAAGGGCTGCGGAAGAAGAGCTGCGCGCTAGCGAAGAGCGGTTCCGCATGCTCGTCCAAAGCGTCACCGACTATGCCATCTACATGCTCGATCCTGAAGGCCGGGTGAGTAGCTGGAATGCCGGCGCCGAGCGCTTCAAAGGATATTCTGCTGACGAGATCATGGGGCAGCACTTTTCCCGGTTCTACACCGACGAGGACCTCAAGGCGGGCATTCCGCAAATCGCACTTGAGACTGCCAGCCGCGACGGGCGGTTCGAAGCCGAAGGCTGGCGAGTGAAGAAGGACGGCTCAAAGTTTTGGGCGAGCGTCATTATCGATCCCATTCGGAACGACGATGGCGAACTTATCGGCTTTGCCAAGGTCACTCGTGACCTAAGCGAAAAGCGGGCGATCGAAGAGCAACTTCGCCAATCACAGAAGATGGAGGCGGTCGGCCAATTGACCGGCGGCCTTGCGCACGATTTCAATAATCTTCTGACCGGGATCAGCGGCAGCCTGGAAATGATGAAGATGCGGATCGCGCAGGGTCGCACAGCCGAATTCGACCGATACCTAATCGCCGCTCAAGGGGCCGTCAGGCGCGCCGCTTCGCTGACGCACCGCTTGCTCGCGTTCTCAAGACGTCAGACTCTTGACCCGAAACCCACCGACGCCAATCGCCTGATGCGGGGCATCGAAGAACTCGTAAGGCGCACCGTAGGCCCTGGCGTTCGGGTCGAAGTGGTTGAGACGAGCGGCCTGTGGCCTACTCTGGTCGATCCCAACCAGCTTGAAAACGCTGTTCTGAACCTCTGCATCAACGCGCGCGATGCGATGCCGAACGGTGGCGCCCTCACCATCGAAACGGCGAACAAATGGTTAGACGAGCGGGCAGCCCGAAAGCATGATCTGCCTGTTGGTCAATATGTCTCTGTGTGCGTCACGGACACGGGAACGGGGATGACGCCCGAAGTGATCGCCAAGGCATTCGACCCGTTCTTCACCACCAAACCAATGGGCGAGGGCACCGGGCTTGGGCTTTCGATGATTTATGGCTTCGCGCGACAATCCGGTGGCCAGGTTCGGATCTATTCAGAGATCGGGCAAGGCACGACAATCTGCCTCTACCTACCGCGCCATGGCGAAGATGCTGAAGTCGAGGAGCGGCCCACTGATTCAGGAAATGCCGATGCGACCGCGACGGGCGAGGTCGTACTTGTCATCGATGATGACCCAACGATCCGGATGCTGATCGCGGAGGTATTGGCGGAAGCCGGGTACACGGTGGTCGAAGCCCCGGACGGACCAGCTGGATTGGAAATACTGAAATCTAACGCTCGAATTGACCTGCTGATCACTGACGTCGGGTTACCGGGCGGACTGAATGGCAGGCAGGTAGCAGACGCGGCCCGTGTCAGCAGGCCGCACCTGAAGGTGTTGTTCATCACGGGCTACGCCGAAAACGCAGTGATTGGGCGAAGCCGCTTGGAGCGCGGCATGTTTGTACTGACGAAGCCGTTCCAAATGGAACATCTCGCTCATCGGATACGTGAGATCATCGAGGGCTGTAACAGTCTGCAGCGCTAACGCCTGCCGACTCGAAGGCCGCGGAGAGAGTGGGTCTTAGAGGCCCATCTACGTATGGCCGCCAAGGCCAAGGAACCGTTCCCGGATTGCGGCGGTTGAGTTGGCGCGCCGCCTTTCCGACCGCGGCCTGTACGAACGATGTGCTTCTCGGTCGGGGAATGCGTGGTCAACAAAAGCGTATGAACAGCTGGTATCGCCGCCGCTATCTCGACCTTCTCGGTTCAATTTACATCTACAACGAGCACCGCGGTTACACTGCGATCGATCGTATTCTTGATGCCGTAAGAATGCGGTGGCCCGAAGATGCTGCGCTCATTGCCAGGATCGAGAAGCATCGAGCCGATGAGCGGAAGCACTATATGATGTTCCGTCGGTGGTTCGAGCGGCGCGGGGTTCGGCCGCTTGCGGTCGATCGAACATGCGGCCACATCGATCGGTTTGTCGGGATCATGTTCCGATCAAAAATTGACGACTTGGATCCGCAGCAAATCATCGGCCGTGACGACTTGTTCGAGCGCATGTGTCGAGTGATCTCGCTGACCGAGAAGCGCGGTCATCGCCAAGTCGAGATCCTGTTGCGCCACCCGATCGTGAGGGCCGATACAACCCTGACCAAGATCTTCCGCATCATCGAGCAAGATGAGCCGAGCCATTGGGCGCCTTATGACGACTGGCTTCGCGAGCATGGCGGAAGGCAGGCCAGCTGGTGGGAACGCGCGATCGATCACTTGATCCACAGCGAACTGCTGTTCCTCAAGCTGCCTTTACTTTTTCTGCGGCCCGGCCTCGCGCGAGTTCGCACATGGCCGGACGAAGGGGACACCCACCGGCGGTCTCAAGATGCGGTCTCATTGGTCGCGAGCGCCTAAAGCTTGAGCGCTGGTGTGAAACTCGACCAGGATTCACGCGAGGATCGCAGCTGGCTCACGGTGATGGTCTTCGTGACTGCCGTCGAGTTGGCATGTTGGACGTTCGCTTGGGGTGCCAGGATTGCGCCAACACCCTTCGTGCTCACTTACGTCGCATTGGCATTCGCCGCCCTTGGCAGCGCTCTTCTATTACGTTGGGTGCTTCATCGCCGACCACCACGTCCGAATTGGTTGACCGTCATACCTGCTACGATCTGCGTGGGCGTGGGCGCGAGTGTGTTCCTTCCGCTTAAATACGCAATTCCGCATATCCTGCCATTCTGGCTGGATGCGTCGCTCGTCGGGGCGGAAAGATCCGTCTTCGGAACCGACCCATGGATGCTCCTTGACCATTTGTTCGGATGGGCCGCTGTCCCCATGGACAAACTCTACGGTCTCTGGCTGCCCACCCAGGCTCTCGTCATGTTCACAGTCATGCTTCAGCCGCCGTCGGCCGCAAAAACTCGTGCGCTCATTGCCTACGTACTCACGTGGTTCGTGCTCGGCGTAGTCGCTGCGACGGCCTTCTCTTCGGCCGGTCCTATCTTCCATGATCGTGTCTTCGGAGGCGATTCATTCGCCGCGCTGGTAGCAACTCTACGAAGTCGAGGTGCCTCGATGGTTCTCGCCGAATCCGACAGGATGTGGACGTCCTTTGCTTCTGCCCGGCCGGGAATCGTAGCCGGGATTTCGGCTGTCCCTTCGATCCACGTGGCAATCAGCATTTGGTTCGTGTTTGCCGCGCGAGTCCTTGCGCCCAGCGCGGCCAAATATGCGGCCTTATACAGCCTCGTGATATGGGTCGGCTCGGTTCAGCTCGGGTGGCATTACGCAACGGACGGTCTGGCAGGAGCGCTCGGCGCTTGGGCTATCTGGGGTCTAAGCCGCCCCCTCGCGGCGATACTTCGCGATGGTTGGAGCGCTGGCGCCCGACGTCACGCAACGCAACTCTCCTAGCGGCCGCTTTCGCCCATTGCGGCCGCGGCCCGCCCCAGCCAGCGCCTAGTCTTTTTCGCCCGCGCCCTCGCGCTCGAGGAGGTGGAGGATGAAGGCGCCGGCGCCGTAGCCGACCATCGGGATCGCGCCCGTCGGGTCGCCGATCCTTCCGGGGAAGAGCTTGCAAGGCACCGCGACGTACATCTCCGGGATGATGTTGTGATCGGCGGCGGCCTTGTCGACGATGCGCGCGAGCATCTCGTTGCCACTAGCCTTGTTGCCTAGCCGGCGGTCGAGCTCTGCGAGATTGAGATCGACGAACAGGAATTCCTGCCGCTCGTACCAATATTCGAAGATCGCTGGGTCGGTGTAAGTGCTGCGGACACGCCGGTACCCGCCGGATGCGACCTTTAGGGCATCCATCCTGTCGAGCGCGTTCCGGATCACCCTCGAGTCCCGGACGACACCGAAATTGATGATCGGAATAAGCGCGCCGTCGATGTCGTTCTTGATGCCGTCCTCGAGTGTGCCGCGCAGCTTGCCGTCACGAACGAAGGCGGCGTCGAAGCCCATTCGAAGCAGGCTCTCGTCGTTAAGCGCTAGCGAGCTAGCACGAGCATCGCCAGCGTGCTGCGCGATCTCGGCAAACTCGCGCATGCCGACGATCGCCATGGCGGTCGAGAAAGCGAAATGCTTCTTGTCCTTCTGCCGCTCTTCCCAGATAGACGTGTCGGCGGCGACGATGCGGCCGCCGCCGAACGGTTCTGTGTTCGCCATCAGCGGCTTGACGATGAAGTCGCGTGCGCTTTCGTATAGCGGGCCGCGGTAAGTAACGGCTTTCAGAAGATCGGGATCGTCGTACTTGCGTAGATATTCGCCGAGCACCCATAGGACCTCGCCCCAATTGTCGAACTCGATGTTGGTGCTGCCCTCCTGCGTAAAGAATGGCTCCTCGGCGCCATTGCCGAAGTAGCGGACGACGGAGACTTGATAGTCAGCCCCGTTCACTTGGGAGCGCATCAAACCCGTCGGACGCGCATTGAAATAAGCCAGGATGGCAGCGCGGGCCTCGGCGCGATGGCCCATACGGATGAGGGCAGCTGTGGCCCAGGCCATGTCGCGGACCCAGGGGGTCGAGTAGACATCCGGAAGGGCGGCGACGATGAGCCCGTTGCCGTGGCGATCCGCGCGATTGGGCTCGCGGCTTTGGGCGATACGCAGCATGGTCTCGCTTTGCCGCCACAGGTGTCGTTCCTTCTCGCTGGCGAAATGCGCGAGCGGTGGAGCACGCCAACGTTCGAGATCAGCAACCTCGCGTTTGACCAGTTGTTGGGGGGAAAGCCCGGCCCGCCAGGCAGTGACGTCGCGAATAGCAGCTTCGGCTTCGCGTTCGTCTTCAAGCGCAACAAGCGCCCAGGCTGAAATGCCTGCCAGCGGTCCCGCACCGGTCGATCGAGCGGGCTCGAGGGGGATCAGCAGCAATACTTCGTCAATTCCCTTGAACCGCATCAGCTTTGCTTCGAGGCCGGCCTCGCGAACGGTCCGCATCGATTGGATGGGCCTGGTCCATTTAGCTTGCCAGCCGGGCGCCGCCGCATCCGCCGCGACTATCAAGGCCGGCCGATCCATTCCGAACGACATGAAGAAATAGGCGCTGCGGGTGCCGCGGCGCATTCGGATGACGTGCGAGTCATCGACATAGCCGGTGCTGGCAGCGCGGCCCGGCATTCCCCAGGCGAGCGACTTGATGAAGTTCGCTGTCTCAATGCCCTCGCCGAGCCCGTTCGTCGCATCGGCCCGGAGGTAGTTGTGGGGATGAGGATAGAATTTCGTCGCTGTGCCAACTTCGGGCGCAACGACCGCGAACCCAAAGCCATTCCCAGTGACGAGATGCGAAGCGGCCGCCTGGACGCAGACGCTGAGCCAAAGGGCAACGAACGAGAGTAAGCGACGAATTTTCATTGGGCGGAGGCGCATGGCGCTGGATTGCGCTGTTTCCGTGCTGCCAGATCGGTGCGCAGGTCGCTGCCCTCGCGAAGCTTTGGCTCCGGGCCTTCGCCGAGACCCTGCCAAAGCGCGGCGTTGAAAGCTTCGGGATTGAGCCGGTCCTCCGTGCCGAAATGCTGGCCCTCCATGGCGGCGCTCCAGAAGGCGGCATCGCGACCCCCGCAGGTTGCTGCAGCGTTCTTGCCGGTAGCGACATATCGATCGGCGGGGATCGGAAGCTGGGTCGATCGCAGAATTTCGGCTGCTTCAGCCCGGTAGTTCCACTGCACCGCCGCAGGGTCGAAGACGTCGGCCATCGGCACCGCAAGCGAGTCGTTCAGGCCGAGTGGCTTCAGTCCAAGGACCGCTTCGATCGTCCGTAGGATGTTGATGGTCGTGTAGCGCGTCGAGACCAATGCGCCTTGCCGGACGTAAGGTCCGACGATGAACGCTGGGCTTCGACGCGCATCGACGTGGTCGGCACCATTTTGCGCATCGTCTTCGATCACGAAAATCAATGTGGTGTCGGATGCTTTTCCATGAGCGATCCGTTCGACGATTCGACCCAGGGAATAATCATTGTCGGCCATCTGCGTCTCGACGGTGTTCACGCCGTCGACCGCCTTGTCAAAGTCGCCGAAGTGGTCGTGCGCGAGGCGGAGGAGGGTGAGCTGAGGCAGCGTGCCTGCCGCTTCCTGCTCGTCATATTCGCGCTGCCATTCGAGGAAGCGCCAATAATCGGCAAGCTTCTGGTCGAAACCTCGGAAATATGGGTCGCTGCGAGTTGCCAGGAGGCGGTCGCCCGGCGTGTAGATCCTGTGCTTTTCCTTGAAGGGTTCGCGTACGACCGGGACCTCACCGGGTGCGCCCGCATCGTAAACGCTTGCGTCGGCGAAGCCGTAGTTGCGGACGGATAGCCCGGCACGGATCGCGGCGTTCCAAAGGAAGCCTTGGTTCGGTAAATCGTCCTCATCCGGGTCGGCCGCGGTCAGCAGCGCGGGACCGGCCAGCAGGTCGGGGTCGTCGGGTAGCTTCGGATTGGTGGCACGTCGCTCAGCGGTCGTCTGTTGGGTGTAGATGAAGCGGTCGGCCTCCTCGGATTCGTACGCGAGGCCGCGACCGGCATAATTGACCGGTGAGGTCTTCTCCAGAAGGTCGGTGGCGCGCGCGGCGGTCGACCAGGCCCAGCCAGTGGAGGACACTTCACCCGATACATGGAAATTATCGAGCGTCACGAACTTGCGCGCGAGTTGGTGATGGTTGGGTGACAGCGCGCCGCCGAGGATTGCCAGATGCGGGTCGCCGTTGCCGGTTTCGAGATCTCCGAGCACCTGGTCGTAGGTCCGGTTCTCCTTGATGATGAAGACGACGTGCTTCACGCGCTTGCGGATCTCCGCCATCCGCGCTTCCGCTGCCGCCCGGGTGGCAGCTCCGGGAAGACCGATATTCTCCGCGACCTGCACCGTCGTTGCCGTGAGCGCCGGGCCGTCGGGCATCGGGAAATCGAGCAACCCAGCTTTTTCGAGTTGCAGGATATATTGGTTGGATGCGTCACAGGCGTTGGGCTGACCGCGGTAGATGGCGAGCTCCGGCGTGCAGCCCTTGAGGTTGGGACCGGGCAGACTCTTGCGGTTGACGACGAATACGCGCGACGCATCGGCACTAGTGGCAACCGCGCTCGGATACCACCCGGTGGGGATCAGCGCCTCGACCGGGCTTTCGCCTATCTCGGGGCTCAGGACGGCCAGTGCATTGATGCCGCCCAATGTCACGAGCAGCCGTCCGTTGGGCATCATCGCGAGGCCGTTGGGGTTCAGGCCTTTGCCAAGCGGTGGGGCCGCGAGGGACGGCGGCAAGCTCAGCCGAGGCTCGGCCACGAGGCGACCGCTGCGAAGGTCGATGAACGCAAGACGGTCGGCATTGTCCTCCGCCGCGATCAACCGTTTCGACTTGCGATCGATAAGAAGGGCGGTGGGCTCACCGATCGTGGATACACGGGCCGTGACGCTTATCCGCCTGGTGCCGATCGACAGCGCAATCAATTGGCGGTCCCGGGGCGACGAAAGCCAAGCGTGGGTTTCATCGACCCAAGCGATGGAGAATGGGAATTCGCCGCCGGGGACGCCTGACTTGGAAGCATCGATTTTGCCGGGCCTGAGGTCCTGCTCCGTGACCACGACGCCCTTGCCGAGGTCCACGAGGCTGGCGGAGTCGTTGTAATAGTTGGCGACAAGCACGCGCCGGCCGTCTGGACTAATCGCAACGCCGGCCGTCTGCGGCAGAACATCCACCCCCAGTCCTGCTTTGTGGCCGAGCGCGATTTTCCCCGCCGGGGTGAACCGCGTTCCGCGACGGGCGAAGAGATAGAGTGCATCGTCCACGCCGCCGCCGACGATGAAGCCGCTTCCGTCGGGTCTCCAGGCGATGCCGCCAAAGCTGTTGGGGACTTGCAGCGTCTGCAGACGCCGCGCGCCGGGAGCGCCGATCGCATAGCGGAATACGTATTGCGTCGACTGCGCCTTCACGACCTTGGCGTCGGGACCGTTATAGAGATTGAAGCCGCTGGTGAGCACCAGCATTTCGCGCTTGTCCGGGCTGACCGCGATCGCAGCGGCTCCGTCGGCGACGTAAGACGGATGAGGCCCAACGTTCACGATGAGAGGGCTGAAGCGCGCACCGGGCACAGCCAAAGGGGTCAAGGCTTGGCCCGTTGGAAGCAGCTGTCGTGACGGCTCGGCGGCGTTGCTGCTAGCTGCAAATAAGAGCGAACAGATAATGGCAATTCGTAACGGTGGCATGGCCTCTCCCGACCGGTGTAGCTTCGCGACCTAAGCCAGTCCGGCATCGACCGAAAGTATTGCTAGCGGCTATGACGATATGATGCGCCAAATCCCGGAATGGCCCGACGTAAAGCCCGACGAATTCCAGACGAGGATTTTGCCGCGCAGTCAGCCAGCGGTGTTGCGCGGGTTAGCGCTCGAATGGCCGCTGGTGGTTGCAGCACGGGAAAGCGACGACTGCTGGCTCGGCACCCTCATCATCCACGCGAGCAATCTTCCCGTGGATGTTATCCGCGCCGAGCCATCCGAGGAGGGGCGGTTCCATTATAGCCCCGATGGCCAATCGTTGAACTTCGTCCGGGGCCAGGCGAACCTGGCGCTGTTCCTCGGCGCGCTCCGCGAGCATGCAAAATCCGGACAGCCGCATGCGTTGGCCGTGCAGGGCTTGCGCGCCGATCAGCACTTGCCCGGGTTTCGTGCACGACACCCCATGCCGCTCGTGCCTGTTGGAACGGAGCCGAGAATCTGGATTGGCAATGCGTCCAAGGTCGCTACCCATAACGATCCCGTCGACAATATCGCGGTCGTGGTCGCCGGACGGCGTCGCTTCACGCTCTTTCCGCCCGAGAGCGAGCAAGACCTCTACCTCGGGCCGTCTCATCCGACGCCGGCGGGTACGCCCGTGAGCATGGTCCACATGACCGCTCCCGATCTTAAACTTTACCCGCGCTTTGCTTCCGCGCTGGAAGCGGGAGAGGAGGCTGAGCTTGCTCCCGGCGACGCCATCTTCATTCCCAAGGACTGGTTCCATCACGTCGAGGCGCTGGAGCCGTTCAATATGCTGGTCAATTATTGGTGGGATGCCGGACGCGGCACGCAGCTGTCGTGTAGCGCGACAGAATAAGCAATGCGCTGAAGGCGCTGTGCGAGAGCGGGCGGCAAGTTCAGTTCCTTCGCCGCAGTTTCGCTAGGGCCCAGACGGCGGGGATCCTTGCCGGTCACTCTCGCGAAGATCGTGAGCGCTTCGAGATAATAGCCAGCCGTGCTCGCATGATAGTGATCGGGGGCCCACAGATCGATCTGCCCCGGGGCGATCCCGTCGTACGGGTTGCCGTCCGCAATGTCGCTTTTGATGGCGCAATTGAAGGCTTGGCCGACGGGCGCCACCCAATTGATCTTTCCGCTCGACTCCCGTGCGCGTTCGTTCGCGCGGCGAATGTCGAGCGCCATCCGCTCTATCGGCTTGCCGTACCAATGGCCCTGCGCCGGAAAAGTTTGGTCGGGGCGCGACCAGGTCGAGACAAGGCCGATGCGGACCTTTGGATTGCGGGCGTGGAACATGCTCGCGAACTTTGCGGAGGCAGCCACCAGGTTCGTGGGGTCGCCCGGCCGATCAGGGTCGAGAGTGCTGTATTCCTGAAGCACGACATCGTCCCAGCGGCGGTCGAGCAGCGACCGTCGGTTGGCCCAATGCCATTGCAGGCTCTGACCGGCAGCCGTCTCCAAGGATACGTCGAACGAGAGCCCGGACTCGTCGGCGAAGCGCTTGAAGAGCGCGGGGACGCCGCCGACGCCGTCGCGGTTTAGGTCAGTGACACTGCTCGCGCGCCATTCCATCACAGGCGAAAGTGCGCCGAAGGTGAAGCTGTTGCCGACGAACAGGATCGACCGGCTCATCGCAACCGATGGAGTCAGCAACAGCGCAAGCGCAACAAGAGAACGCAACTTCATGGGGCCGCTCAATTCCTGATGAATTCGTAGGCGTCGCCTTCGCCGCGGCGCGCGTTGATGCCCTTTGCCCGCAACGCGTCGACGTGCGGCTGTAGCCTGACTTCGAATTCCTTGTCGTCGCGCGGGCCGCGGGGCCGCCACGCGACTTCCGCTAGGGCTAGGAGACGCGGGAAGGTCATGAATTCAAGGTAGCGCTCGGTTTCGATGAATTCGGTCCACACCGCCGCCTCGATGCCGAGGACCTTGCCCGACTGCTCGAGCGTGAAGTCGTCCGGCACCGGCTCCCACGCCAGGATCTTGGCGATCGACTGGGGCCCGCCCTTATTGCCTTCCCACGGGGCACCTGGCTCTCCTTCACCCTGGTGATAGTCGAAGTAGAGTTTGTCGGCGGGCGACATCACGAGCTCGTATCCGGTCCGCGCCGCCGCGCCGAGAACATCGGGTTTGTCGCGGCGCCACCACTGGATGACGACGCTCTTCGGCGCCTGTGCATCAACCTGCTCGTCCCAAGCCATGGGCCGCTTTCCCAAGCCCTGGATGATGGCGACGACCTTGCGTCCGAAATAGGCTTCCACGTCGTTTGTCGTCTTCAGCCTTTGCTCGGCCTTAAGCCGGTCGACGTCGGCCATGCCATCCCACGTGTCCTCGCCGACCTCGTCGCCGCCGAAATGCAGATATGGCGCTGGGAATATGCGAGCGACCTCGGTCAGGACGCCACGGATGAAATCGTAAGTCTTGGGACTTGCCGGATTGAAAGCCCCGCCGGCAGTGTTGAAGAATTCCGGGTAGGAGCGCGCGGCAGCGCCAGCGTGCCCGGGCATCTCTATTTCCGGAACGACCATGATGTGCCGGTCGGCGGCGTAGTGAACGATGTCGCGCATTTCGGCTTCGGTGAAGAATTGAGGCTTGCCGTCGACAAGCGCGCCAACCTGCGTCAATTTCGGATAGGCAGGAATTTCCAGGCGCCACCCTTCATAGTCGGTCAGATGCAGCTTCAGGACATTGAGCTTGTAGGCGGCCATTTCGTCGATGATCTTCAGCAGTGTCGACTTGCCGAAGAAGTGCCTGCCCTCGTCGATCAAAAGGCCACGCCAGCGGAAACGCGGCTTGTCCACGATGTCGACGCTGGCGACAGTGCGCGTCCCAGCGGCATCGGTCTTGATCAACTGGCGCAAGGTCTGCGCGCCATAGAAGAGTCCGCGAGGATCGGATGCCTCGATGCGAATCCCGTCCGGCGCGACGCTAAGGTGATAGGCTTCGGGCCCCGAAATCGCTTTCTTGCTTACGAGCCTCAGGCGAATTGCCGATTGTCCTGCACCCCGCTGGAGCTTCAAAACTTCCGCCAGGTAGCGGGCTGTCGGACCGGCATCGCGCTTTCCGGCAACAACCGTGGTAGCCGAAACGTGGAATTCGCCGGCATGCGGGGTCATCGACCGGGGCAGTGGAATAAGGGCGGGCGCGCCAATTGCTGGTGCGACCGAAATCAACGCGGACAGGAGCAGAATGCTCAGATGGATCAGTTTCATTCCTCACCATGAGTTGGGTTGGCTCGCGCATCGGCGTGGCGCGATTCGCGCATGTGATACGTTGCTGATCGACGCTGCCGGAAGCGCAAAGTTGTCGTTCGTAACAACCGTTGCCAATGTGCGCGCGTGAGCAAGCGCAACTCCACGATCGATGATGTTGCCGAGGCGGCAGGTGTCGCCCGGGTCACGGTGTCGCGCGTTCTGAACAACGTCCAGAACGTTCGTTCCGAAACGCGGGAGAAGGTGCTCCGGGCGGTCGAGGAGCTTGGCTACTCAGTCAATCATCAGGCACGGGCGCTCGCCAGCGGCATGGGCCGGCTGATCATGCTGATCCATGCGCATAGTCCGGAGCGAGAGCCGAACAGCTATTATAACGCCGCTCTGGAGCTAGGCGCATTGCGGGGTTGCTCGTCGCTTGGCTTCGATCTCGTCTCGCGATCAGTCGATCCGCAGGACGTGAACCGCGCGCAGATGATGTCGTCGATCATCGAGCGCGAGCGACCGGCAGGTCTAATCCTGTCGCCGCCGCTGTCAGACGATCTCGAGTTTATCGATGCGGCGCGGCGTGCGGGTGTGAAAATAGTTGCCGTCTCTGCCGGCGAGGAAGCGCAAGAAGTGGTATCGTCCGTCGGGATTGACGAGCGCGCGGGCGGTCATGCCCTCGGCCGGCATCTTACGTCGCTCGGCCATACGAGTTTTGCATTCATTCGCGGACCGCTTGAGCATCGTGCCGCGGCGCAGCGCTATGATGGTTTCGTCGAGGCGCTCCGCCAGTCCGGCATAACGAACACGCCGTGGACGGCTATCGGCGACTTCACCTTCAAGTCCGGCGTTGAGGCGGCGGAGCTGATGCTCCGCGAGCCGGTGCGTTACACGGCAATCGCTTGCGCAAACGATGATATGGCCGCCGGCGCGATGCTCGCCCTCCACCGCGCGCGACTCGAAATCCCTCAGCACATTTCGGTGACAGGTTTCGACGACACGCCGATGTCGGAAATCGTGTGGCCGCCGCTGACCACGATTCGCCAGCCGATCAAGGAATTGACTGAACGCGCAGTACACCTGCTCGTGCAGAATATGTCTGATGATGGGCCGCACTTCGACGGACTTCCGTTCGCGCTCGTCGTCCGGGATTCGACCGCGCCCCCAGCCGCTTGACAGGCCCGCAGGTTTGAAGCACGACATGGAAGCGCTTCCATAGGGAGAGTGGAAGCAGAAGGGATTCGCGCTGCGGGGCCTTCGTGAGGGGAGACAAGAGTGCCGAATACGTCGCTACGGTGCCGCCGCGCCATGTTGCTCGCTGGTGGCTGTTGTTCATCGCTTTTCATGATTTCCGCGCCGAGTGCGGCCTATGCGCAGAATGTTCCGGCGCAGCAGGACACCACGACTCAGACGCAGCCAGTTGACCCCGCCGCGCAAACGGGTCCGGGGCAGCCGAAGGCGCCGCAGCCGGAAGCTGCCAGCAGCGGCGATTCGATCGTCATCACCGGCATCCGCCGCAGCCTTCAAAACTCGATCGCGATCAAGCGTCGCGAAGCGAGCGTCGTCGAAGCGGTTTCGGCCGAAGAGATCGGCAAGTTGCCTGACGTATCCATTGCTGAATCGATCGCGCGCCTGCCGGGCATCGCCGCGCAGCGCGTCGCCGGCCGCGCGGAAATCGTTTCCATCCGCGGCTTCTCGCCCGACTTCTCCACGGTTCTTTTGAACGGCCGCCAGCAGGCGAGTTCCGGCTACAACCGCGCAGTCGAATTCGACCAATATCCGTCGGAGTTGCTCGGCTCGGTCGTCGTCTACAAGACGCCTGATGCCAGCATCGTCGGCATGGGGCTTGCCGGAACGGTGGATCTGCGGACCATTCGCCCGCTCGAATATGGCAAGCGCGCGATTGCGCTGAACATTCGCGGGCAATTGGATCAGGGCGGCGGCCGCAATTCGGATTTCTCGAAATATGGTTGGCGCGGAAGCGCCAGCTACATCGACCAGAACGCGAGCGGCACGCTCGGCTGGATGATCGGCTACGCGCACTTGGATGCCCCGGGCCATACCGATCACACGAAGAACTGGTTCTACGACAATTACGCCGGGCTGCTTCCGGAAGGGTCGCCCTATTTCCTGTCAGGACAAGAGGCGATCGCAACGAACTCCCGCGACTTGCGTGACGGCGTTACGGGCACAGTTGAATGGAAGCCGAGCGACGCAGTCCACTCGGTGCTCGACCTTTATTACTCCCGTTTCAAACAGCACACGGTCAACCGAGGCGCGGAATGGTTCTCTGACGCATGGGCCGATGGCGTAACCTACGACCCGACCACCGTCGTCAACAAGAACGGCAATGACTTCGCGGTCGCCGGTCACGTGACCAACGTCGCGCCGATCCTGATGTATCAGGACAACAAGCGGACCGATCATCTGTTCGCCGCCGGCCTGAACAACGATTTCAAGGTCGCCGAGCACACGCACATTCTCGCCGATCTTTCCTACTCGTCAAACAAGCGCGATGAGACCTATATCGAAGCCTACGGCGGCTATGGCGCGGGTCCGTTCCAGACTCGGACCTTCGACGATTACGACTTCAAGATTTCGGACGACGGATTCCCAAGCTTTTCAGGCTTCGGTCTGAATTATGCGGATGCGAACCAGGTATCCCTGGGCGATCGCGCGCCGTGGGGCGGCTGGGGCCATGACGGTCTCAAGAAGTCGCCGCACATCAAGGAAACGTTGGCCTCGGCCGATCTTTCCGCCCGGCAGGAGCTTAACACCGGCTTCATCAGCAGCCTCGAGGCGGGCGTCGACTTCACCCATCGCCACAAGGACAAGACGGTCGACGAGCTCGACCTATTCCTGAAGAACGACCGCCAGCAGATCCTCGTTGATCCGCGCTACCTGGAAGATCCGGTTTCGCTGGGCTTCGCTGGCTTCGGAAGCGTCCTCGGTGTCGATATCGCGAAGGCGCTCGATAATTATTACGATGTCGTCCAGCTCCAGGATGCCAATCACTTCGACAAGTCCTGGGACATCAAGGAAGACATCCTGACCCTGAAGGCCAAGGCGGTCATTGATTCCGGCGACCTGCACGGCAATGTCGGCGTTCAGATCGTCAGGCAAAAGCAAAGCTCGTCAGGCCTGCGGATCAATACCGCCGTTACGCCGATCCAGCTGATCAACACGGACGAAGGTGCCACGTACACCGACGTCCTGCCGAGCCTGAACCTGTTCTACGACCTCGATCAGCACAACCGTATTCGCTTTGCCGCGGCCAAGGTCATGGCGCGTCCACGCATGGACGATCTGCGCGCTAACCTGGTGCCAGGCTTCAACGGGTCCGTGTGCGTCGGCGCAATACCGGCATGCGCGCCGGGCACGGTAGTGCACCCGTGGTCTGCGTCCGGCGGCAATCCCAAGCTTGAGCCCTGGCGCGCCAAGGAAGTCGACATTGGCTACGAATGGTATGGCGGAAATGCCAGCTATTTCGCCCTGCACGGCTTCTACATGTGGCTCGATAACTACATCTATAACCAGGCGCTCGTTGCGGACTTCTCCGACTTCACGCCCCCGCCCGATCAGATTTCGCAGATCCCGCCGGGCGTCATTGTCAGCCCGATCGGTCAGCTCACAGCGCCGGCAAACGGCAAGGGCGGCTGGGTCCGTGGCATAGAAGCCAGCGGTTCGTTCGAGTTCGGACGTCTGGCAAGTTTCCTGGACGGCTTCGGCGCTACCGCGAGCCTTTCGTACACCGATTATAAGCTCAAGCCTGTCGCTCTGAACGAGATTGGCGGCGTGCTGCCCGGCTTCTCAAAGTGGGTGTACGACGTCACCGGTTATTATGAGAAGAACGGCATCCAGGTGCGTGCGGCCTATCGTCACCGGTCGGCCTTCAAGGGCGAGGTGGTTTCGCTGTTCACGAACCTTGGCTTCCCGCTGATTCAGCCGGACAGCCAACTCGATGCCCAGGTCGGCTACACCTTCCAGAAGGGGTCACGGTTCGAGAACCTCGGCATCCTTCTTCAGGTCAGCAACGTGCTGAATTCGCCCTACCGCACTTACTATGACGTCAACGGGACTCAGACGCTCGAAGAGGTCAACAAGTATGGGCGTTCGTGGCTGCTTGGCGCGAGTTATCACTTCTAGCTTTAGGGCGGTTTCATGATGAAGGTTTGGGGCGGTCTTACTCGGCCGAAGGCGATGTTGTGCCTTGCGGCTGGTCTGCTCGCTTCGAGCGTGGCGACCGCCCAAACGTGGCCCAAGGCAACTGGCCAGCAGCCGCTCGATCCGGCAATTGAAGCGCGGGTGAAGGCGATCGTTGCCGGCATGACGCTGGAGCAAAAGGTTGGGCAGATGGCCCAGCCCGACATTCGCTCGATCAAGCCGGACGAGGTGCGTCGCTATTATATCGGCTCGATCCTCAACGGGGGCGGCGCCTGGCCGGCGATGAACATGCACTCGAGCGTGGACGACTGGCTCAAGCTGTCGGACGCTTTTTACCGCGCCAGCATGTCCACAGACATGAAAGTGAAGGTCCCCGTGATCTGGGGCACCGACGCGGTCCACGGGCACAACAACATCTACGGCGCGACGCTCTTTCCCCATAACGTCGGCCTCGGCGCGGCGCATGACCCGGCGCTCATGACGCGTATCGGTCATGCGACGGCGAAGCAGGTCCGAGCTACCGGTATCACTTGGGCGTTCGCGCCGACGCTGGCCGTCGTGCAGAACCCGCGTTGGGGACGTTCGTACGAAAGCTACAGTTCCGACCCTGCGCTCGTGCGCAGCTACGGCGAAGCGATGGTCAAAGGGCTCCAGGGCCAGCTCGGCTCGCCAACTTCCGTACTCGCTACCGCGAAGCATTGGCTCGGTGACGGCGGCACCTTCCATGGCATCGACCAGGGTGATGCGCGGACCAGCGAGACAAACCTCTATCGTACTCATGCCGCCGGATATTACGGCGCGCTGAAGGCGAATGTGCAGACCGTGATGGTCAGCTATTCGAGCTTCACTGATACGGCGACCGGCAAGAAGTGGGGCAAGATGCACGGCAACGCGCATCTGGTTGGCGACGTGCTCAAGCGTCGGCTCGGCTTTGATGGTCTCGTCGTCAGCGATTGGAACGGCGTGGAGCAGGTTCCGGGCTGCACCAAATGGCACTGCCCGCAGGCGATCAACGCCGGCATCGACATGGTGATGGTGCCGGACGACTGGAAGCAGTTTATTCCGGCAACCGTCCAGGACGTGCGAGCGGGCCGCATTCCGATGAGCCGGATCGACGACGCCGTCACACGCATCATTCGAGTGAAACTTAAATCGGGTCTGTTCGACGCGTCGCCTGCGACGGGGCAGCATCCCGGTGCAGAGGTCCTTCATTCGGCCGAAGTGCGGGAGCTTGCGCGGGAGGCAGTCCGCAAGTCGCTCGTGCTCTTGAAGAACGATCGCAACGTTTTGCCGTTGAGGCCGCAGGGCAAGGTGCTGGTCGTCGGCAAGGGCGCCGACAGCCTGCCCATGCAGGCAGGCGGCTGGTCGCTCACCTGGCAGGGCGATCAGACCAAGACGTCGGATTATCCCAACGCCGACACGTTGCTCTCAGCGATGAAGAAGTCGCTCGGTGCAAATCGTGTCGACTACAGCGCGGACGGCGTGGGCGTCGACGTAAGGCGGTATAGCGCCGTCGTGATGGTCGCGGCCGAGCAGCCGTATGCGGAAGGAAAGGGCGACATCACTTTTCCGGCGACAATGCGCCATTCGGCGCGTTATCCAAATGACCTCAAGGCGCTCAATCGCGTGAGCGGCAAGGGCGTTCCCGTCGTAACGGTGCTCTATTCGGGACGCCCGGTCTCAGCGAACGACCTGATCAACCGCTCGGACGCATTCGTGGCGGCGTGGCTGCCGGGCACCGAAGGGCTCGGGATTGCAGACATGTTGCTCGCGGGGACTAATGGGAAGCGCGCTTATGATTTCACCGGCCGCTTGTCGTTCGACTGGCCCGCTGGCGATTGCCTGCCGCGCACCGGCGGCGTGCAATTCCGCCGCGGTTACGGGCTATCGCTCACCAGCCACAAGCACCTTGGCAAGCTGCCTGAGAAGGTGCTCGTGATGGCCTGCCCAGCCGAAAGCCGTTAATTCCCAAACCATGCGGAAAATCCTCATCGTTGGCGGCGGCACCGCGGGCTGGATGACCGCGGCGCTGTTCGGGAAACTGTTTCGCGGGCTATACGACATCGAAGTCGTCGAAAGCGAAGCGATCGGAACAGTCGGAGTGGGTGAAGCGACCATTCCGGCAATCAAGAAATACAACGAGCTCATCCAGCTCGACGAAGCCGATTTCATGCGCCGCACGCAGGGCACGTTCAAACTAGGTATCCAGTTCGTGGACTGGCTTCGACCGGGGCAAAGCTACATGCATGGCTTCGGGGTGATCGGCCAGGACTGGGAATGGCTGCGTTGCCATCATTATTGGTTGCGCACGCATCAGCGCGGGCGCGCTGAGGACTTCGCTAAATATTCGATCAACACAGCGGCTGCGCTCGAGAACAAGTTTGTGCGCGCGCGCGCCGACATGGCGGAATCGCCCATCGGTCATATCGCTCACGCATTCCACTTCGACGCGTCGCTTTACGCAAAATATCTGCGCAGCTTTGCTGAGCAGCACGGCGTCAAGCGCACCGAGGGCAAGATCGTCGACGTCGGTATGCACGACAGCGGCGACATCGCTTCGGTCACGCTCGAGGACGGCCGCACGATCGATGCCGACTTCTTCATCGACTGTTCGGGATTTCGCGGGCTGCTGATCGAGCAGACGATGAAAACGGGCTATGAGGACTGGAGCCATTGGCTCCCATGCGACCGTGCGATGGCGGTGCCGTGCGCGCGGACCCGCCCGCTGACGCCCTATACGCGCTCCACGGCGCACGAGCCGGGCTGGCAGTGGCGCATTCCGCTTCAGCACCGAACGGGCAACGGTCTCGTCTACTCCAGCAAGCATATCGACGATGGCGCTGCTGAAAAGCTGCTGCTGTCCAACCTCGATGGTGAGCAGCTCGGTAATCCCAACCGACTCCGTTTTACAAGCGGCAAGCGGCGGAAGATGTGGAACCGGAATTGCGTCGCGCTGGGGCTTGCAGCAGGCTTCCTGGAGCCGCTGGAGTCCACCAGCATCCACCTAGTGCAATCGGCCGCCATCCGTTTCGTGCGGCTGTTTCCGGATAGCGCGACCGACCAGGCGACGATCGATGAGTTCAACCGGCAGTGCGACTTCGAGTGGGAGCGCGTGCGGGACTTCATCGTGCTTCACTATTGGGCCAACGAGCGGCCCGGCGCCTTCTGGGAATATTGCCGAACGATGGAACTGCCGGCGACACTCCAGCGCAAGATCGATCTATGGCGCTCCAACGGTCGTATTTTCAGGGAGGACGAGGAACTGTTCAGCGAGGAGAGCTGGATTCAGGTATTTCTCGGGCAAGGCATCGTGCCGCGAAGCTATGACCCGCTCGTCGAGATCAAGAGCGATCCGCAGATCGAGCAATTCCTCGGGAATATCGCCGCGACGATCGACCGCTGCGTCCAAGTGATGCCCACGCACGATGAGTTCGTAGCGAAATTCTGTCCGGCGGAGCCGGTCGCGTGAGGCGGCTCGCAGCCGTTGCTCTCACTTTGCTGTTCGCGGGGTCGGCAGAGGCCGCGCCGCGCCCTCCACTCGCTCAGATTTGGGTGACCACGGCCGACGGAACTCTCAAGCTTGCGCCGGGGGCGGCGAGGGCCCCTGTCGGACGAGTGAACGGCAAGGAAACGGTCGCGATCGATACGTCCAAGCGATTCCAGAAGATGCATGGCTTTGGCGCGGCGATGACCGATGCCTCCGCGCAGCTTCTGAGCGGTCTTCCCGCCGGCAAGCGCAAGGCGATCATGGCGGAACTGTTCGGGCGTAGCCGCAATGGCCTCGGCCTCTCGTTCACTCGGCTGACGGTCGGCGCTTCGGACTTCTCGCCGACACATTACAGCTACGACGATACGCCGAACAACGCGCCTGATCCCGAGTTGCGATACTTCTCGATCGAACCGGCGCGCAAATATGTGCTGCCGCGCGTTCGCGAAGCTCTGGCCATCAATCCCGATCTGCGCGTGATGATCAGTCCGTGGAGCGCGCCGGCGTGGATGAAGACCACGCGCAGCCTCATCAAGGGCCAGCTTGTCCCGCAATATTATCCAGCGTTCGCGACCTATCTCGCTCGTACCGTCGAGGAGTTCGGTCGCGCAGGTGTGCCCGTGTCGATGCTCACGATCCAGAACGAGCCTGATTTCGAGCCCGATAATTATCCAGGGATGCGAGTAAACTCGCCTGATCGCGCGATCATCATCGGCCAGCATGTCGGACCTACGTTTGAGACGCGCGGTCTGAAGACGCAGATCCTCGATTATGACCATAATTGGGATAATCCGGAGATGCCGATGACGGTGCTCTCCGATCCGGTCGCTCGGCGCTACGTCGCGGGCGTCGCCTGGCATTGCTACGAAGGCGATGTTCCGGCGCAGTCGCCCGTTCACGACGCGCATCCCGACAAGGATGCTTGGGAGACTGAATGCTCGGGCGGCGAGTGGTCGCCGAAGTTCAGCGAAGTGCTCGGCTGGATGACCGACAAGCTGATTATCGGTGCATCCAATCACTGGTCGCGCGGTTCGCTCCTGTGGAATTTGGCACTCGACCCGGCGCATGGTCCGCATAACGGCGGCTGCGGCGATTGCCGCGGCGTGGTCACGATCGACCCGGCCACCGGCGCGGTCACGCGGAACGTCGAATATTATATCCTCGGGCATGCGAGCCGGTTCATTCTACCGGGCGCCTATCACGTTGCCGCGGTCAAGCATGGCGGCGACGTGGAAGCGGCGGCATTTCTCAACCCCGACGGAAGCCGCGTCGTTATTGCGCATCGCAAGTCCGGAAAGGGACAGGTGACGTTCGCGCTTGACGGCCGGCGCTATGCCGTTGCTCTTCCGATCGGATCGGTCGCCACCTTGCGCTGGAGCGCGCGAAGCCAATCAAAGTGACGGCGATCGTAGAAGACAAGCAGCGCACCCTTCTCGCCTTTGCGGCGGTCACGACCCTCTTCTTTGCTTGGGGGTTCATCACTTCCAACAACGACCCGCTGATCGTCGCTCTGCGCGCGGCTTTCAGCCTTGACTATGCTGAAGCGCTGCTCACGCAGATCGTCTTCTTCCTTGCTTATGGACTACTGTCGCTTCCAGCGGCGTGGCTGACGAGCCGTATCGGGGCGGTGGATACGATCCTCGGCGCGTTGGCGATGATGACTTGCGGCTGCCTGCTGGTGGTCGTCAGCACCAATGCCGACCATTTTCTGCCAATCCTCGCGGCGCTGTTCGTTCTTGCCGGAGGATTTACGGCGTTGCAGGTCGCCGCAAATCCGCTCGCGGCGGAGCTTGGAGATCCGCGCCGTAGTCACTTCCGCCTGAACTTTGCGCAGGCATTCAATTCGCTAGGCGTGGTTATCGGCGTGCACTTCGGTTCGCTGGTAATGCTTGACGATCCGTCGCTGCGGGCAGCCACGAGCGTAGCGATCGCCCCAGCGCACCGGAGCGAGTTGCTTGGCGCGGTCGACCGGGCTTATCTCATCATGGCGGCACTGCTGGGCAGCCTGCTATTCTTCTTCGCTGTCCTCCGAAGGTTTCTGACCCATGTCGCGCCCGCGAATGGCGGCGCCGTGCCATCGGGAATGTTCGAGGCGCTGAAGTCGCCGTGGGCAGTTTTCGGTGCGGTCGCTATTGGCTTCTACGTCGGCGCCGAGGTGTCGGTCGGAAGTATCATGATCAACTTTCTGAACCAGTCGCGCATATTGTCGCTGCCGCTGGATAGCGCGGGCTCCTATCTCGCGAATTTCTACTGGGGCGGTGCGCTCGTCGGACGATTGGTTGGAACTGCGCTCCTCACACGCATCCGCGCGACGCGATTGCTCGCCCTATGTGCAACTGTTGCCGGGTTGCTTTGCCTGACCGTTGTCGCGGTAAGCGGGCCCATCGCGGGCTATGCGGCGTTGGCGATCGGTTTCTTCAATTCGATCATGTTTCCGACGATCTTCACCATTACGCTAGACCGGTCGAGGGTTTCGCAGAGTTCGACCTCCGGCCTGCTTTGCCTGGCGATATTCGGGGGCGCGGTGCTGCCGATGGCAGTTGGCACGATTGCCGACAGCTACGGCCTCAGCATGTCCTTTGTCGTGCCGCTTGCCGCATACTCGTTCATCGCCTTCTTTGCCGTTGCTGCACGTAAGACGGATGCGGCACAAAAACTAACGACGGACGCGCCGCCGAGCGCCTCGCCGATACCGTAACAGGGGATGGTTCTGATGATTACCGGCGTTTCCCTAGTGCTCATGGCTGCGCAATCGGCATTCACGGTGACCAATGCCACCTTCAGCGGTCCAGTCGACCGTCCGGCAAACGCGAAGCTGGTGTGGCAGGACGAGTTCAACGGGACCACGCTCGACCTGAGCAAGTGGCAATATGACACGGCTTTCAACAAGCAGGGGTGGTTCAACAAGGAACGCCAATATTATTCGGCCGGCCGGCCCGAGAACTTCCGGTTCGCGAAGGGGCACCTGGTCATCACAGCGCGGCACGAGAGGCTCGATCCCGCGAAATTCTCCGATTGGGGCGGGCAGGATTACACTTCAGGCAGGATCTATTCGAAGGGCCCGGGGTGGACCTATGGCTTCTACGAGATCCGCGCGAAGCTGCCGTGTGCGCGAGGGACGTGGCCGGCAATCTGGATGCTCCCCGTCACTATGACGAAATGGCCCGACGACGGCGAGATCGACATCATGGAGCAAGTGGGCGCAGAGCCGAACCTGATCTACGCGACATTGCACACCGGGCTGTTCAATCACGTGCTGAAAACGCAACGGAGCGCGCAGAAACCGGTACCGACCAGCTGCAGTGACTTCCACGTTTACCAGCTCGACTGGCGACCGGACGTCATCACGCTCGGCGTCGACGGCCAGGGCATCCTGCGCGTTCGCAACGATCAGCCTGGCGGGAAGGGCGCGTGGCCGTTCGACACGCCCTTCAAGATGATCCTCAACCTCGCCGTCGGCGGCGACTGGGCTGGCGCGAAGGGCATCGACGATGCCGCCATGCCGCAGTCGATGGAGGTCGATTATGTGCGGGTCTGGAACGTTCCGCCGGGTGAGCGAGGCTGATCGAGAGTCGTGCTTTGAATGTCGGGAATGAAATGAGGGGGCATGGAATGGTCAGTAAGCTAGCGTTGGTGGCATCGGCCGCGATGGCATTGTGTTTGTCTGCCGAGGCCATCGGCCAGCCGGCTGTGAGTCCATGGCTCGACCGCAGTCTGACACCCGAAGCGCGTGCCCGAGCGGCCGTTGCCGCTATGACGCTCGACGAGAAGCTTCGGCTGATCTTCGGCTATTCCGACCAGGCAGTGACGGAGGTTTCAAAGGTTCCGGACGACATCGTGTCGCCCGAGCTAAAGGCCTATGTGCAGTCCCGCGCCGTCAAGGGCTCGGCGGGCTTCGTCCCCGGCGTTCCGCGTCTCGGGATCCCGGACCAGACGCAGACCGACGCTTCGATCGGCGTTCGTAACAGCTTGATCCCGAGCACGGCATTGCCGTCCTCGCTTGCGACGGCCGCAAGTTTTGATCCAGAAGTGTCCCGCGCAGGCGGCGCGATGATCGGCGCTGAAGCTCGCGCGACCGGGCACAACACGATGTTGTCCGGCGGCGTGAACCTTGCGCGCGAGCCGCGGAACGGGCGCAACTTCGAGTATACCGGCGAGGACCCGCTGCTGGCTGGGACAATGGCCGGCGCGCTTATCGAGGGAATCCAGTCGAACAACATCATCTCGACGATCAAGCACTACGCCGTGAACGATCAGGAAACGCAGCGCACCTCGCTCGACGTCACCATTTCCGCTGAAGGTATGCGGCAGTCTGATCTCCTGGCGTTCGAGTTGGCGATCGAGCGCGGCAAGCCGGGTTCTGTCATGTGCTCGTACAATCTCATCAATGGTCGATGGGGCTGCGAGAACGATTATCTCCTGAACACCGTCTTGAAGGGCGACTGGGATTTCAAAGGTTTCGTGATGAGCGATTGGGGCGCGGTGCATTCGACTGCGCCTGCGGCAAACAACGGGCTCGACCAGTTTACCGGCTTTTGCTGCGTGGCCGACAAGCCGTGGTTCGCGCCGCCGCAGATCAAGGCCGCGCTACAGACGGGGCAGATCTCGCAAGCCAGGCTCGACGACATGGTGGAACGCATCCTCTGGGCGCTGTTCGCGAAGGGGGCGGTCGACAATCCGATCAAGGTGACGCCAATCGACTATGCGGCGCACGCGGTGGTTTCTCAGAAGGCGGCGGAGGAATCGCTGGTCCTGCTGAAGAACGACGGTGACCTGCTTCCACTACGCGGCGTGAAGTCGATCGCGATCATCGGCGGCAATTCGGACAAGGGCGTGATCGCCGGCGGCGGGTCGTCCGATGTCACACCGATCGGCGGAGCGATCATGATCGACGAACACACCTTTCTCCCCTCCGCGCCCCTCGCCGAGATCAAGCGCGAACTGCCGCGTGCACGCATTGATTTCGATGCCGGCGCCGATCCCGCCACAGCAGCATCCGCCGCGGCATCATCTGATGTGGCAATTGTATTCGTCACCCAGCACGACAGCGAAGGGTATGACGGCAAGCTGGAGCTATCAGGCAACCAGGACGCGCTCGTCGCCGCTGTCGCGAGGGCGAACCCAAGAACGATCGTAGTGGTCGAGAGCGGCGGTGCGGTGTTCATGCCGTGGGCACCGCAGGTCCCGGTTATCCTTGAGGCGTTTTTCCCCGGCATTCGCGGGGGCGCAGCAATCGCGCGGGTCCTGACGGGCAAGGTCAATCCGTCGGGTCATTTGCCGATCACTTTCCCGGCGAGCGCCGACCAGCTGGCGCACCCGATCCTGCCCGGGCTCGGCCAGCCGAACGAGACACCGGTTCACGTAACCTATGATGAAGGCGCGACGATCGGGTACAAATGGTACGAAGCGAAGGGTTATCGCCCGCTGTTCTCGTTCGGCTATGGGCTCAGTTACACCCGCTTCGGCCTGTCCACGTTGACGGCACAACAGGATGGCCGCGCGATCCACGCAAGCTTCTCCATGCGGAATATGGGCAAGCGCGAAGGTAAGGGCGTCGCCCAAATCTATGTGGCGCCGACCGGCAAGGACGCCGGTTGGGAAGCGCCGAAGCGGCTCGGGGCGTTCGCCAAGGTCGATCTGAAGCCCGGCCAGACCAAGCGCGTCGATGTCATCATCGATCCGCGCTTGCTCGCGACCTACGAGGCAGCGGGAAACAACTGGCGCATCAAGGCGGGCACATATCGCGTCATGCTCGGGCAGTCGTCCGACGGCGATCTTCAGAGCACCGATGTGACACTGCCCGAGGCGTCCTGGAGCGCAGCGATTGCGGCCGAATAACCGCTAGCTGCTCCAGCCGCCACCAAGGGCGCGGAGCAGGTCGACCTGCGATCCGTAGACCTGCCGTGGCGGGTTTCAGCCCATTCCTGCCGCTAGCGGCGAGAGGCAGAGTCCATCGCCGCCGCGATGCCCACTTCAAGTGGCGGTTGTGGCCCGTTGCGACGACGTCGTCCTTTCGCTGGCCATCCTTCCAGATGACGGTCGAACATCCGAAGCTGGCAATAAAGAAGGTCGGAAAGATTTCGGCGTCGTCAGAAGAAGCAGTTTCAAACATAGGAACTCTTTTCCTGTTGGCCCGGCATCTCGGCCGTAGGAGCGAAACTCACGGGTGAAGCGGCGATTCAACCGCTCGCAGTTGAGATACTACGAAGCGGTCCGTGGCCGCGAACTACGGTCGCAACCGCCGTGGCGCCCGACGATATTTGATCGGGCGGCGGCATCCATGCGCTTGTCCAATTGACAAAGTGAACGTTCACAATCATTCAGTCAGGTGAATCGTGAGTTTCGATTCTGAGGGGGAATTATCAATGTCATTCGGTCCGGCGCGCGCGTCGCTTAGCCTTCTTGTGGGGGCATCGGTCATTGCTCTAGCGGCGCCGCAAGCCGCTGCCGCGCAATCCACCCCTGCACAGGATGATACGACGGCCGCCGCGAATTCGCCTGCGCCCAATACCGCGCCGGTGACGAGCGACCCGAAAGATAGCATTGTCATTACCGGCATCCGCGCCTCGCTGCGCCAGTCGATGGACATCAAGAAGAATGCCATCGGCGTTGTCGATGCCATCTCCGCGGAGGAGATGGGCAAGTTCCCCGACACCAACCTTGCAGAATCGCTTCAACGCATCACCGGCGTGTCGATCGACCGTCAGAACGGTGAAGGCTCGAAGGTCACCGTTCGCGGCTTCGGCCCCGAGTTCAATCTCGTGCTCCTCAACGGCCGTCAAATGCCCGCGACCGGTCTTGGCGATTGCTGCAGCGCACCGGCATCGCGGAGCTTCGACTTTGCAAACATCGCATCCGAAGGCATCGCCTCGGTCGAGGTTTACAAGTCGGGTCGCGCAAGCCTGCCAACCGGCGGCATCGGCGCGACGATCAACATCAAGACTCCTCGGCCACTCGACCGTCCCGGAATGCGCGGAAGCATCTCGGCGAAAGCAGTCGCCGACCATACGTTTGACGGCCACAAGATTGCGCCCGAAGTCTCCGGCATCTTCAGTGATACCTTTGCTGACAACCGTATCGGCATCCTGGTCACTGGTTCGTACCAGCGTCGCAAGGCCAGCCTCGCGCAGTTCACTGCCGGGTGGCGTGAAGGTTACCTCGGAAATGAGTCCAACTGGGGCTCGCTCGCAGTGCCGCCGGACCCACGCGCCGCCAACATCATCAATCGTCCCGGGCCTGACGATGTCTACCAGGTGACGCAGAACGCTGGCTACGACTTCACCAACATCGATCGCGAGCGCATCAACGGTCAGGCCGTCCTGCAGGCTCGCCCGTTTGATTCGCTGACAGCCACGGTTGATTACACCTACTCGCAGAACACGATTGACGCGCGGACCAACAGCATCGGCGTCTGGTTTAATCACAACGACACCAGCAGTTCCTGGACCGACGGCCCCGCTGCGGGCCCGCTGTTCTATTCGGAGCACTTTGCCCAAAGCGAAAACAAGGACCTCGCGATTACCGGCGCCGTTGCCAAGAACCGGTCAATCAACCATTCGCTGGGCGGGAACCTGTCGTGGCACGGCCTGGGCGGTCTCCGCCTCGAGCTGGACGCTCATCACTCCACGGCGGAGAGCAAGCCAACGTCGCCTTACGGCAGCAACATCGCCGTTGGCACCGCAATCTATGGCGTGCAATCTCAGACGGTCGATTTCACGCACGACATGCCGGTCATCTCGGTCAACATGTATCCGGGGTCGGAAATCACAGCGAGCAACATCCGGCCCGCGGGCAACGCGTTCCGCAACGCCTACATGCGCGACCGCATCAACGAGGTGGCGTTCAGGGGCGGCTACGATTTCGACACCTCGTTCATCAACAGCATCGACTTCGGTGTTACGCTTACCGACAATAAGGTGCGGTCGGCTTACGGCTTCATCCAAAACGATACGTGGGGCGGTACGCTTTCCGCCGCGGATACGCCGGACGACCTGTTTCATATCACGCCCACGTCGCCCGATCTGTCGGGGATGTCGGGTTCACACGATCCCGCCCTCATCCCTAACTATTTCCAGATCGATACGACGGGCCTGATTGGGGTTCTTGAAGATCGGCTGGGAATTTGCAGCGCGCCGGCGTCGGGTCACTCGCTGCCGGGCACTTGTCTTGCCAAGTTCCAGGTCGATCGCCGGATCCAGGAGAAGACGTTTGCGCCCTATTTGCAGACCCTTCACATCTTCAATTTCTTTAATAACCCGTCGCACCTGCGGTTAGGCCTTCGCTACGAGAAGACCAAGGTCGACTCCTCGGCACTTGTCCCGGTTCCGATTTCGACGACCTGGCGAATTGGCGGCAACGAAATTGGCATCGGGTACGGGGACGCCAGCACGTTCACGACGCTCAAAGGCGAATATCACAACTGGCTGCCTGCGGTGGACTTCGACGTCACGCCGATTCGCAACTTCAAGCTTCGCGCATCTTACAGCCACACGATCACGCGCGCGGATTATGCGAGCTTGCAGGGCGGCCTGACGGTTAACTCACCAGCACGTCCGGACGGCGGTGGAACGGGCAGCAGCGGCAACCCCGGCTTGCTCCCCTACAAGTCAAAGAATATCGATCTGTCCGCCGAATGGTATTACGGACCGTCGAGCTACATTTCGGCCGGCTACTTCCACAAGACGGTTAGCAACTTCATCGGCACCACGACGTCGCAGGTGCCGCTGTTCGACTTGACCAATCCGGCTCATGGCGCAGCTTACAATGCTGCGATTGCGGCCCTCGGTGCAAGCGCGACTGCTGCGCAGATCGGCGCTTACATCCAGGCTAATTACCCCCAACTGTACACCACCGTCGGGAGCGATCCGGCGATCCTGGGAGCACCGGGCGATCCGCAGCTCGTCTTTACGGTTGGCGCACCCACTAACAGCGACCAAGTCGCGCACTTGCATGGCTTCGAGTTCGCGCTCCAGCACAGTTTCTGGAATACCGGCTTCGGCACCATTCTTAACTACACGATCGTGAAGAGCGACACGCACTACAACAACGCGCTCCGCTACACGGTGACGCAGTTCGCCGTGACAGGTGTCAGCGACAGCGCCAATGCGGTGTTCTACTATGACAAGAACGGCATTCAGGGCCGCGTCGCCTACAATTGGCGCGGCGGCTACCTGTCGGGCTACGGCCTCGACCCGTTCTACGTCGATCCGTACGGTCAGGTGGACGCGAGCGCGAGTTGGGAGTTCCGGAAGGGCTTCACCGTCTTCGCCGAAGGCATCAACATCACCAACGCGGATCGCCGCGGGCACATGCGGAACAATAAGACGGTGTTCTTCGCCGCTCCGGGTTACGCACGTTACGCCCTTGGCTTGCGAGTCGGCTTCTAGGACCAGGCGCGGCTTGCGTCGCTCGTGCGGCGTGCCAGACTGGTCCTCGCTCCTCGACGGGGCAGCTGGCAAGAGCAACGCCTTGGTTCGGGAAGTCCGATCGTCATGGTCAGGTCGATACAGCGCATCGTTATCGCCGGCGGTGGAACCGCGGGCTGGCTAGCTGCATGCCGGATTGCTGCCTGGGCGATGGCCGAAGCCAGACCGATCGAGATCACGCTTGTTGAGTCACCGGACATCCCGACGGTGGGGGTCGGCGAAGGGACATGGCCGACGATGCGCGAAACGCTCGCCGAGATCGGCATCGACGAAGTGGATTTTCTGTCCGCGGCCGACGCGTCGTTCAAGCAGGGCTCGCGCTTCGATGGGTGGCGTGATGGAAGCGCTGAAGACCGGTATTTCCACCCGTTCACGGCGCCCACGGGAACACGCGATCCGCGGCAGCTGCTAGCCTGCTGGAAGCAGGCGCCGGGGTCCTCGTTTGCAGGTTTGATGACTTCGCAGAACGCAGTCGCGGAGGCCAATCTCGCACCGCGCCAACGCACGATGCCGGCCTATGCCGGCGCGCTCAATTACGCCTACCACCTCGACGCAGGGAAGTTCGTCGACCTTCTCCGCCGCCATGCCGTCCAACGCCTTGGGGTAACGCACCTCAGCGATCGCATCGATGTCGTGGAAGGCGACGATGACGGCGGGATCAAAGCATTGCTCACGACTTCCGGCAAACGCATTGAAGGCGACCTCTTCATTGATTGCACAGGACACTCGGCACTGTTGATACAGGGGCATTGCCAGTCGGGTTGGGCCGACCGGTCGGACATCCTTTTCAACGATCGCGCACTCGCGGCGCAGGTACCCGTTAGTCCGCAATCGCCAATCGCTTCTCAAACCGTTTCGACCGCCCACCGTTCGGGTTGGATCTGGGACATTGCGCTCCCCGGACGCAGGGGCATTGGCTGCGTCTATTCATCCAAGTTCCTAGTTGATTCCGAAGCTGAACAGATCCTCGATGACTATATCGCCTCGGCCCTTCCCGACGCCGACCCGGTTCAGCCGCGACGCCTCGTGTTTCCAACCGGTCACAGGACGGAGTTCTGGAAGAGCAATTGCGTGGCAGTGGGGCTTTCTGCGGGCTTCGTCGAACCGCTCGAGGCATCGGCGATCGTGCTCATCGAGCTGTCGCTAAGAGCCCTGATCGACAATTTCCCGGCAAGCCGCGCAACGATGCCTCTGCTCGCGGAGCGCTTCAACCTCCTCTTCCTCGAGCGTTGGGATAGGATCGTCGAGTTCCTCAAACTGCATTACGTTCTCAGCGAACGCGATGAGCCCTATTGGCGGGCGCATCGCAACCCGGCCAGCTTCCCCAGCAGACTCGCCGGGTTACTGGAACTATGGCGCGATCAGCCCCCATCGACCTACGACCTGCCTTCCGTTGAGGAGATCTTCCCTGCCGCCAGCTATCAATATGTCTATTACGGAATGGGCGGGAAGCTTCCTGACGTACTTCCGGAGCCCTCGGCAGCGATGACGGCGCAGCTCGATCAGGTAGCGCAGCGCACGCGATCATTGCTCTCCGCACTGCCGACCAATCGCGCCTATCTCGATGCGACGAAGGTGGCCTCCCAACGAACCGTAGAGGAGCAGGCGTGAGCAGGCATGCAATTCTGACTCACGACGAGCACGCACAGCTTCGCGTGCGGACCGAGGCCGGCGCGGCACTTGGCGATGCCGTCATGGCTGCGTTCACAGTCCCGCTGGAGTTCCGCCGTATCCAGCACGACTTCCCAATTGTGTTCCGCCGCGACAACCAGACCGGACGCTTCTCGGCGCTCGCATTGCTGGGTTTCGAGAGCGGCGAGAACCTTTTCCTCGAAGGCGACCGCTGGGAGGCGGACTACAAGCCGCTTTCGCTCGCGATCCAGCCTTTTCTGGTCGGCCGCGCCGATGACGACCAAGCGCCAAGCCAGATTCATATCGACCTCGATCATCCGCGCATTGCGACGAACGGCGAAGGCATCCTCCTGTTCGACGCGGCCGGCCGCCCAACGCCTTACGTCGAGCGGATCGGCGATATGCTCGCCGAGCTGGACGAAGGTCATCGCACCAGTGAGAGCTTCTTCGCGGCGCTTGAGCGCTACGAACTGCTCGAACCCTTCTTCCTCGATGTCGAGCTGCGAAATGGCAGCAAGCACCGGATGGTCGGGTATCACATGATCAACGAGGACAAATTGCGGGCCCTCGAACCCGGTGCCGTCGCCGAGCTCCATACCGAGGGGCATTTGATGCCGATTTTCATGGCGCTGGCGTCGCTGTCGAACTTGTCGGTGCTCATCGAGCGAAAGAACCGCCGGAATGGCGATGGCTGAAGCCGCAGTAAAACCCCCGGCGCTTCGCTCGGTAGAAGAGTTCGATCTCGATCCTACGCATCTGGACGCGCGGCTGAAGGCATCGTCGACACCATTCGTGGCACGCGGCCTGGCAAAAAGCTGGCCACTCGTGAAGGCTGGATTGGACGGCGGCGGCGCCGATGCCCGCGCCTACTTGCTGCAGCACGCACGTGATCGGCGTTTCGAGGTCAATATCGGCACGCCGGGCGAAGGCGCGCGCCTGTTCTACGACCGCGAGATGGGGATGAACTTCCAGATGGGTCGCGCCGCGCTGTCGGACATCTTCTCGGGGATCGAGGCAAATCTCGACAAACCGGACGCACCAGCCGTCTACCTCTCGTCGATCGAAATGCGGGCCTATTTCGACGGCCTCTACGAAGCGAATCACGCGGACTTGCCGGGCCGCGAGACCCGCGACAGCATCTGGATCGGCACACGCACCCGCATCGCGCCGCACAACGATATTCCCGACAATCTTGCCGTGTGCGCCGTCGGTCGACGCCGCTTCACGCTTTTCGCACCTGAAGCCTTCGTCGATCTCTACCTCGGGCCACTGGAAAATACGCCGGCCGGACGGGCCGTCAGCATGGTCGATCTGGCCGACCCAGATTTCGCGAAATACCCCCGCTTCACAGAGGCGCTGGAATCAGCGCAGGTCGCGGAGCTCGAGCCCGGCGACGCCTTGTTCATCCCTTCGCTGTGGTACCACCACGTGGAGGCGCTCGATCCGTTCAATGTTCTCATCAATCACTGGTGGCGGGAGACACCGCGCTTCTTGGGCGATCCGGAGCAGGCGCTGCTCCATGCGATCCTCGCGATCCGCGACCTCTCGCCCGAAGCACGCGAAAGGTGGAAGGCGCTGTTCGACCATTATGTCTTTTCGGGCGGCGCATCGGCTGCCGCGCATTTGCCGGAAGGTAAGCGCGGCATCCTCGACCCTCTGGACGCGGATAGCGCCGGGCGCCTGCGTGCCTTCCTGCTGCGGGCACTGTCGCAATGAGCGGCTGGCCACTCAGACGGATCGTAATAGCGGGCGGCGGCACTGCCGGCTGGATGGCCGCTGCGGCGTTTGCCAAGACGCTTGGCCGGTTCGCCGACATCACCCTGGTCGAATCCGACGCAATTGGGACCATCGGCGTCGGCGAAAGCACTATCCCGCCGATCCGTACTTTCAACAGCGTCCTCGGCATCGATGAAGCCGAATTCATGCGCGAGACCCAGGCCACGTTCAAACTCGGCATCGAGTTCGACAATTGGGCCCACGAGGGCGATCGCTACTTCCACAGCTTTGGAACCACCGGAAAGGACCATTGGTCGGCCGGCTTCCAGCACTTCTGGTTGAACGGCCGCGAGCGCGGGCACGAGCAACCCTACGACGACTACTGCATCGAATTAAAGACGGCCTACGCCGGCAAGTTCGCGCATTTGCCCGACAACGGTCTGAACTATGCCTATCAGCTCGACTCTACGCTCTACGCGCGGTTCCTGCGGCGGCTCGCGGAACGCGAAGGCGCCGTCCGCCAGGAAGGCAAAATCGCATCCGTCGACAAGAACAACGACGGTTCGCGGATCGTCTCGCTGACGCTGGAGAGCGGTCAGCGGATCGAGGGCGACCTGTTCCTCGACTGCACCGGGTTCCGCGCCTTGCTGGTTGGCGCGCTCGGCGCAGAGTTCGAGGATTGGTCGCATTGGCTGCCGTGCGACCGCGCGATCGCCGTCCAGACTGAATCCGTCGGCCCGCCAGTCCCGTACACGCGCGCCATTGCGCATGACGCGGGCTGGCGTTGGCGCATTCCACTCCAGCATCGGACCGGCAACGGCATCGTCTATTGCGGCAAATATCTCGACGACGATGCGGCACTGCTGCGACTACTCGGCAGCCTTGAAGGACCGACGCGGACTAATCCAAACTTCCTCAGGTTCAAGGCCGGCGTCCGGACGCAGCAATGGGTCGGCAATTGCGTTGCGGTCGGGCTTTCGGGTGGCTTCATGGAGCCGCTTGAATCGACCAGCATTCACCTGATCCAGCGCGCGGTCTTGCGCCTGATTCGAATGCTTCCAATGGCGGAGGTCAGCGACCGCGATATTGCCGAGTTCAATGACCAGCACATGCAGGACATGCTGCAGGTCCGAGACTTCCTGATCCTCCACTACAAAGCGACCGAGCGGCGCGACGGCCCGTTCTGGCAATATGTGAGCGGGATGGAGATCCCGGAATCACTCACGCAGAAGATCGAGCTTTTCCGCGAGACCGGCCGCGTCTTCCGCCGCAATGAAGAGCTGTTCCAGGAGAATAGTTGGGTTCAGGTGATGATGGGCCAAGGCATCATGCCGCGGGCTTATCATCCGATCGCCGCTAAGCTCACCGACGAAGAACTTAACCGTTTCCTCTCGGGCATCCGGGACGGAATCTTGCGCACCGTCGCGACGCTTCCGCCCCACGGCGTCTATGTTGCTCAATATTGCGGCGAGCGCATTCCCGCCGCTGCCGGCCAGTCGACCGCATGACGCCCAAGGGGGGGCAGACAAGTACACTGGCCGGTCGACGCCGCCAGCAGGTGACGATCCGGCATGTCGCGGCAGACGCGGGCGTCAGTCTGCAAACCGTCAGCCGCGTAATCAACAACGCGCCCAACGTACGGCCCGAGGTCAAGCAGCGCGTGCAGTCCTCGATCGACAAGCTCGGCTACGTGCCGTCGATCGCTGCGCAGCGACTGAGCGGGTCGCGCTCCTACCTCATCCTGGCGCTTAACGACCGCGACCGCACCATCGCCGACTGGCGCGAACGGCAGGGCGCCGACTGGGTCGACCAGATGCTGCTCGGCGGCATGCTGAAGGTCGCGGAATATGGCTACCGTCTAATGTTCGAGCTGGTCGACACGCACGATGACCATGTGGAACGTGAGCTTCGGGCGACGCTCGCTGCGCTCCAGCCGGACGGTGTGATCCTGACTCCGCCGCACTCGGAAAATGTCCAGATCACCAGCCTGCTGCAGGAAGTCGGCATCGCCTTTGCGCGCATTGGGTCGGTTCAGCCCGGTGCGGGCGTCGCTTTGTCGATGGACGAGGAGGAGGCCGCCGCTATGGCGACCCGCCATCTCGCGGATCTCGGACACAAAAGGATCGGCTTCATTTCAGGGGCGCCCGAATATTCGCTAAGCAACCGGCGCGTCAGCGGCTGGCAAGGCGAGATGAAGCGCCGCGGGCTGGCCGTCAAAGGCATGTTGGCGAAAGGCGATTTCAGTTTCGAATCCGGCGTGTCCGCCACCAAAGCCCTGCTCGACCTCAAGGAGCCGGTGACGGCGATTATCGCCAGCAACGACCGCATGGCCCTTGGTGCTCTCGCCGTGGCGCACGAGCGCGGCCTGGAAATTCCTTCCAACCTTTCGCTTCTGAGCTTCGATAACACGCCCGTCGTCCGGTTTACCGGCCCACCCTTGACCGCCGTGGACCAGCCGGTTGCCGATCTTGCCGCGCTTGCGGTGGAAATGATCATCCGCGTGTTGCGCAAGCAGGAAATTCCGCACCAGCCGCTTATCGTAGAAGCCGGTCTCGTCAAACGTTCATCGACCGCGCCGCCACGTGCAGCCTAATCAGGCGCCCGTGAAGCGCCAGTCCTCGATCTTCCTATGGCTTTACGCAGTCGCTTGGGCCGGCGGGGCGATAGCCTACGTGCCTTTCCTCACCATTCTCCTGCCCGTGCGCGTGGCAGAGATGGCCGGCGACCAGCGCGTGCACTGGATCGCGTACATGACCTTCTTTGGCGCCATCGCGGCAAGCGCGGGGGGAATTGCCTTTGGCTGGCTGAGCGACGTGACCAGGTCGCGACCGCCATGGATCATCGCCGGGCTTATCGGGACCCTGATCCTAATGATGTGCGTGCCGCTTACCCAGACCCCTCTGCAGCTGCTTCTGCTCATCGTAGCGTGGCAGCTGGCGCTGAACATGATGCTCGCGCCGCTTTGCGCGTGGGCGGCCGACCTCGTCCCGCCTGGACAGCTCGGATACCTCGGGGGACTCCTCGCACTGTCGCCTGCGCTTGGCTCGGCCGCCGGCGCGCTCGTGACCATTCCGGGGCTCGCTGGACCGGACGAGCGGCTGGCACTTGTCGCGTGCCTGGTCGCCGTCTGCGTGCTCCCGGCGCTCGTCTTTGGGCGGCCGCTTCTCGACCCCGCAGGCGGAGAGCCGCCCCAAGCAGATGTCGGCAGGTCGCGCGCGAATGCTGTCGCGATGTGGATCGCGCGGTTCCTTGTTCAAGTCTCCGAAGCGACCCTGTTCGCTTACCTCTATTACTATTTCCGCTCGATCGATTCGACGCAGGACGCCGGATCGATCGCGCGCTTGTTCGGCTTCGTCCTTTGCGCTGCGGTGCCTGCCGCGCTCATCGTCGGTCGCTGGTCCGACCTTCGCGGCAGGCCGATACTTCCCCTGGTCTGCACCGCGTTGATCATCGCAACGGCGCTAGTCCTCATGGCCTCGTCATCCGGCGCGAGGCAGGCCATCGCCGCCTACGTCCTTTTCGGCTTCGCGACGACGATCTTCTTGTCGCTCCATTCGGCACAAACCCTGCGCGTCCTGCGCAGCGCTAGCCGCCGCGGCCGCGACCTTGGCATCTTCAACCTGACCAACACGGCGCCTTCGCTCATCATGCCCTGGCTGACCGTCGCCATCGTTCCGGAATTCGGCTTTTCGACCTTGTTCCTTTTGTTGTCGTCTTTCGCGCTCGCCGCCGCACTCATCCTGATCCTAGTCGCGCGAGGAGTGCGCCCGACGCGCGAGCCGGGCTAACAGCTTGTCTGAGCGATGCGTTACGCTGGAGCTTCGGGGCGCCTACAGCGCCAGTGTCGCAAGGATTGACACCGACCTAGACACTAAAAAATGTTGCGCGTCGGCCGAACCAAGATCTTTTAGCGCCAAGCAGTTTCGGAATGACCTGGTTTTGTCGCAAGCCGCCGCGGCAGGAATGGGTGGAAACCTGCCGCTAGCGATGCCCGAAGTGAGTTCATCGCGACTTGAGCTCCTGGACACTTCGGTCAGGCTGCCAACAGCGAAATCATTTCAGCGGACTGCTTTCACGTACGGGGCATTGGGCGCCGCGTTCACGGCAATCCCAGCACGCGATCCAGCGAGAGCTTTCCGCCTCCTAGCGCGATCAGCGGGAGCAGGAGGCCCGCCCAGCTGAGGTGCGTCGGCCATGCGTCGGGATAGACGAAGATCTCTATGACTGACGTCATGATCAGAAGCGCGGTGGCCGAGACGCGGGTGACGAGGCCGAGGACAAGAAGCAGCGGGAACAGGTGCTCACTGTAGGTTGCGGCATAGGCGGCGATCTCGGGCTTCACAAACGGCAGCGCATAGTCCGAGCGGAAAAGCTCGAACGCCGTGTCGTTGACCGTCAGCAGGCCATCGACCTTGGTCCGTCCCGACATGAAGAACACGGCGGAGATGCCTAGCCGCTGGACAAGCAGCAGCAACGACGTCGGGAGCAGCTTTCGGACGGAAGACGCGTAGAGGTCGAGAGGCGCTCGCCACGTCGGCGGGGCAGACTCAGTGGCCATGAGTTCAGGTCCTTTCAGCTGGTAGGCGCAGGAAGGCGCCGAGGTTGAGGAGGGAAGCGAGGGGCGGCTCGCAATCCGTGTCCGGGTAGAGCCGTGCGGCGCCGGCCATCGCTTCGCCGACGGTTTCTCCAAGCCGGATGCCGTGCAGAATCCGATGGGCAGCCGGGCCGATGCGCGGAGAATGAACGACATCGACCTGCGGGCGCGCGAACAGCGCCCCCTCGGCTTTCCAGTCCAGCTTGATTTCGGCGGCAATAGGCCGCTGATGCGCGAGCCAGATGCTCATGCCCGGCGTCGACAGCCAGGTGAAGCGAAGCGCCGGATGCAGCATCAGCCTCAGCTCCGAAAACTCGCGCTTGCGCACGTCTTCGGCGGCTAGGCTCTCGGCGTCGGCCGCCATGAGGCATTCGATATAGAGCCGCTCGACCCGCGCTACGTCCGACAGGTAGGGCAAGTCGATGACCCATGGCTGCATGTCGAGCCAATCGGCAAAGCGTTCGCCATAGAGCGCCATTACCGGGCGCCGGGGCGGACATTCGGTGGCGAAGTCGACGGCGACGCGCTCGAACATCTCGCTGCCGACGATCTCCTCGACGATCCGATAGTTCGCGCGGAGTGCCTCAATCGCACCATGGAGAACCGTGTTGCGGTACACGGCCATTCCGCCCGTCGCGGGACGATCGAGCGCCAACACAAACTCGCGCTGAAAGGCGACGAGGTCAGGCTGCAAGTGCAAGCTCCCCGACCAACGATATCTGTGCGCGTTCGCGCTCCTTCATCAGATCGACGAACGGCGGCAGATTGCCGTCACGCTCGATCAGCGTCGGCTTCGGGCCAACGCGCGCGATGAAGGCGTCGTAAAGATCCCAGACGGCATCGCTGATCGGCTCATCATGGCTGTCGATCAGCAGCGAGCCCTCGGCGTCGAGGCTGTGGCCCGCAAGGTGCACCTCGCCGACCCGCTCCGCGGGCACAGAATCGAGCCAGGCGCCGGCGTCGTAGCCCAGGTTGTGCGCGCCGACGGCGACGTTGTTGACGTCGATAAGAAGCCCGCAGCCGCTTCTCCGTGCAAGCTCGGACAGGAAGCTCGTTTCGCTCCAGCTGTGGTCGGCCAGGGGGAGGTAATGCGTCGGATTCTCAATCAGGATCTGACGCCCGAGAACGTCCTGCATACGGCTGACGTTAGCTATGCATCGCGCGAGCACCGCGTTGGTGCGGGGAACAGGTAGGAGGTCGGGAAAGCACCGTCCATCGAGCCGGGACCAGGCAAGATGCTCCGAGACAAGCGAGGGCTCGAAGCGATCGACCAGGCGCTTCAGGGCGGCAAGGTGATCGGGGTCGGGATCGGCCATCCCGGCAAGCGACATGCCCACGCCGTGAAGCGACAGCGGCCGCTCGCGCCGGACCGCCTCGAGCATGGCGAGGCGCGGGCCGCCCTCCAGCATGTAGTTTTCGGCATGGACCTCGAACCAGAGCCCCGCCGCCGACGCGGCCAGGGCCTCCGCGAAATGCTCGGCTTTGAAGCCGACGCCGGCAGCGGGTTCCATGGGTCAGCGACCTTTGATCATGGTGAGCGAACCGACGCCCTTGGGCGTCTTGATCGCCGTGCAGGTGCCTTTGGCGACATATTTCCAGGCATTGCCGGCATAGTCGTGCTTGGACGTCCCAGCGCAGGTCGTGCCCGCGCCCGCCGCACAATCGTTCTTGCCGGCAAGCGAAATGCCGAAGCACTTGTCCTTGCCCGGCTGCGGCTTGACCGGTCCGGCGATTGCAGAGGTCGAGACCACTGCGGCGGCGGCGCCGGCGAGTGCGAAGTTCTTGATGTTCATAGGAAGAATGCTCCTTGGGTCGATAATTTGCGGCCTTTGTTGGCCGACGCGGATTATCGGAGAGGCGGTGCGGCAAGTCGCAGACCGAGAGCGCATCGGTTCAATGCGTCATTCGCATGGTGCCAATGCTGGCCCGCGTCGTTGCGAACGTGTAATGGGTCGGCTCCATCAGCCGCCGGGGATGGGCCGCCTATGGAAATGCAGCAGGTCCGCTATTTCGTTGCGCTCGCGCGTGAGTTGAATTTCACCCGGGCCGCGGAGCACTGCAACGTCAGCCAACCGGCACTAACCCGCGCGATCCAGCAGCTCGAGCACGAGCTTGGCGGACCGTTATTCCACCGCGAGCGGGGCAACACGCACTTGTCCGAGCTCGGCCGGATGATGCTGCCTTATCTGCAGACGGTCGAGGAAAACTGCCGCGCGGCGCGCGATCAAGCCAAGGCAGTGAAGAAGCTAGAGCGCGCCACGCTGACAATCGGCACGATGTGCACCATCGGCCCGCAGCTGGTGTCCGAACTTCTCATCCGCTTCCGGGCCCAGCATCCCGATGTGGAAGTCCAGGTGATCGACGCCGGCGCGCCGCAGATGATCGAGATGCTCGAGAAGGGCGATCTCGAGGTCGCCGTGGTCGGCGTTCCCGGCGAGCTTCCGGATACGCTCCACCAGCTGCCGATCTTCCAGGAACGGTTCGTCATCCTGCTTCCGCCCAATCATCGGCTGGTAATGCTGGATGAGATCCCGGCGGCGGAGCTGGACAAGGAGCCATACGTCAGCCGCTCAAACTGCGAAGTGTTTCAGCCCGTGCGCGCCGAGCTTAACGGTCGGGGCGTGTTTCTGCGGCAGGTCTTCAGCTCCCCCCGGGATGACTGGGTGCAAGGCATGATCAAGGCAGGACTAGGCCTCGGCTTCTTTCCCGAGTTCAGCGTGACAGATCCGGACCTCGTCGTCCGGCCGCTGGTCAACCCAAGCTTCTCGCGCACCGTCTATCTCGCGACTGTTCGCGGCCGGCCACATTCGCCCGCGGTGGGCGCCTTCGTGCAGGAGGCACGGCGCTATCCGTGGCCGGGGAGCCGCCTACCCGCAAGCAGCGGTCAAACAATTGTCGTCGGTCAACAGGTCATGGCAGTCGGATAGCGCGTTAAGCGCCGCAGGAAAGCCGGCGTAGAGCGCGATCTGCATCAGCACTTCGACGACCTCTTGCTTGCTGATGCCGCTCATTGCCGCGGACTCCACGTGAACGCGCAGCTGCGGTCCGGCCCTCCCGCTGGCGGCAAGCGCGGCGATCGCAATCAGCTCGCGCGTGCGAAGGTCGATTCCGTCGCGCGAGTAGATGTCGCCGAATGCAAACTCGATGACCATGCGTGCAAAGTCGGGCGCCACCTCGGCGACACCGCTTTTCACGAAGTGGGCGATCTTGTCCGTGGCGAGCTGCTCGGCGATGTCTATGCCACGGCGATAACGGTCACTCATCGAACTTCCTTGGACGCAGGCTTAAGGCGAGTATGGCGGCGAGGCCGAGGGCGACGAACACTCCGCCGATCGCAGCCGTCCAACCGAAACCGTCGAACAGGAAGCCGATCGCCGCAGCGCCGGCGAGGCCGCCGCAATAATAAGACGAGAGGTAGAGCCCGCTGGCCGCAACCTTGTCGCCGCGTGCGATGCGGCCGACGTGGCCCGTCGCAACGGCCTGGGCGAAGAACGTGCCGACGCCCACAAGCGCCAAGCCAGTGATGATTGAAAGCAGGTTGGGCACGAGCAGCAAGGCGAGGCCGAGGAGCGCCAGCGCCAAACTGGATGATGCGGCAATCCCGGGACCAACGCGTCCGGTCATCGTGCCGGCCAGCGGTGTCGTGAACATCGACGGCAGGAAGACAAGGAAGACCAGGCCAAGCGCAGTCATGGAAAGCGCGTGCGGTGGCCTCATCAGGACGAACCCGACATAAGTGAAGACGCCGATGAACCCGAAAAGGATCAGGAAGCCGATGGCGAACGTCCGGCGGAGAGGCCCATCGCTCAACTGCTCTGCCCAACCGGTCCAGAAGCTGCCTTTCCGGGCCATCGGCTGCGGCGCGTTCCGATCGAGCGCCACCGCAACAAGGCCGGCACCGCACAGGTTCAGCAACGCGAAAAACAGGAAGCTTTGCTCGGCGCCGACCAGGCTTGCGACATAGGCGGCTGTCAGGCGCCCGACGAGATTGCTGGCGACGACGCCGGTAACATAAGCCGCAAGCGCGCCAGCCGTGCGCGCCGCGCATCGCTCGGCGAGGTGAGCTAGGGTCAGGGTGAAAGCGGCAGCCATGAACAACCCCTGCGTCACGCGCAGGAGGGCAAATATCGTTAGATCCGGTGCAAAGCTCAGAAGTGCGGTCGGGACTGCCAGCAACGCCAGGCTGATCGTGATCGCGCGCTTGCGCTCCACCGCGCCGCTGATGACGCCGACGAGCAGGCCCGAAATCGCCATGCCGAGGGTGCTCGCGTTTGCGGCGAGGCCGATCTGCGATGGAGAAACGCCGTAGTGCTCTGCCAGGCTCGGGAGAATCGCCTGCGTTGCGAACAGGTCGACGAGGGTCAGGAACCCAATCACCGCAATCAGGAGCGAGCTCTGAACCGAAAGACCGGCGGGGCGGGTCATCGGGGGCGGGTGGGCGATATCCGGCATCTGGCGTCACTCGAAGGTGGAGGCGTCCCGCCCCGGGGCGAGGGCAGGACGCCTGGGTGTGGCCGGCGGAGGGGAGCTGTACGCCGGCGCGGGGTTCCTATTTGCCCTGGAACACGTCCGACGATAGCAATACGGCCGGTACCTTGCCGTTGTTGATCCAATAGTGGCTCAGTCCATCAGCCTCGCGGCTGATGTCGCCGACTTCATGTTCGATCGGCTTGGCGCAGGCAGTGCTGTATTCGGTGATTGATCCGCTCAGCGTGTAGATGAGCGCAGGACGATCCTTGTGGCTGTGCAGCGGGACAACACCACCCGGCTGAACGACCAGCCGGCGCGTGCGGAGCTGCCGGCCGTCGACGCCGATTTCCGGACCGAGATCGACCGACGAGATCACCGTGTCGGTTACTCCCTTCGGCATGGTCGGCGCATTGGCGAGGTCGCTCGATCCCGCCGCCGGGCACTGGCCTGCGATTGCGGGGCTGGCGAAGCCGGCTGCCGCTGCGATGGCAATGGCCGCCGTCGCGAACTTGATCTTGATGTTGAACATTTCCGTCTCCTTGCATTCTTGAATCTGGGCGCCGCGACAGGCCGGACTGCAGGATGCGAGGGATCCTTTGTCTTCCCGTGCGACATCGGCTGAGGAGCCGGCCATCGCGACGCCCTTTCAAAATGGCGGAGGACCGCCCTTCGCGGAAATCGCAAGGTCGCATGAAGTCCATGCACGAAACGCATTTCACTCATTGGACCCGGACCCGCATCCTTCGCGAACAACGACCAAGGAGCGTGAAGCATGGACATGCAGGTCCAGGAACAGGTCGACACGACGCAGCCGTTTGCCGGTCGCGTTGCCGTCGTCACGGGATCAACCAGCGGCATCGGCCTTGCCATTGCGCGGGCGCTGATGCGCGCCGGCGCGGACGTTGTGATCAATGGCCTTGGCGCGCCTGCGGAGATCGAGCACGTGCGTGCCAGCCTCGAAACAGAACGTCACCAAAGCCGCGTGGTCTACAACGGTGCCAACCTGATGAAGGGTGACGAGGCCGCCGGCCTGATCGAAGAGACGCTGATCGGCTTCGGCCGCATCGACATCCTCGTCAACAATGCCGGCATCCAGCACGTCAGCCCGATCGAGACCTTCCCGCCCGAGAAGTATGAGGCGATCATCGCGCTCAACCTGTCGGCGGCCTGGTACACGACCCGCGCTGCATTCGCGTCGATGAAGCAGACCGGCTTCGGCCGGATCATCAATGTCGCGTCGGCGCACGGGCTCGTCGCGTCGCCGTTCAAGAGCGCCTATGTTGCCGCCAAGCATGGCATTGTCGGTCTGACGAAGACCGTCGCGCTCGAAGGCGCCGAGCACAACGTCACCTGCAATGCAATTTGCCCGGGCTATGTCTGGACGCCGCTGGTCGAAAACCAGATTGCGGACACCGCGAAGGCCCGCGGCATCACGCGCGAGGAGGTCATCCGCGACGTCCTCCTTGCGGCACAGCCAAACAAGCTCTTTGCCGAGGCCGATGAGCTCGGCGCGCTCACGGTGTTTCTTTGCGGCCCCGGAGGCCGGTCGATTACCGGCACGGCGCTGCCGGTCGACGGCGGCTGGACGGCACACTGAAATGGCCGCGCAATCACTCGCCGAAGAGGTCGCGAAGCTCGGGCAGACCGTGATGGTCCTCCAGGGCGGCGGTGCGCTCGGCGCTTATCAAGTCGGCGTCTATGAGGCGCTACACGAGGCCGGGATCGGCCCGCAGTGGGTCATCGGGACCTCGATTGGCGCCATCAACGCCGCCCTGATTGCCGGCAGCAAGCCGGACGAACGGATCGAGAAATTGTGCGAGTTCTGGTCGCTGGTTCAAAACGACATGTTCGTGCCCGGCGGCCTGCCCGCGTGGCTTGCAACGGCGACTCGCAACATGATGGCGGTTAGCAGCGGCGTTCCTTCTTTCTTCAACCCAAACCCGCTCGCTTTCTCCAGCCCGCACTATCGGCTGGGCGCGGAATCCGCCGGTTATTACTCGGTTTCGCCGCTGCGCCGCACGCTCGAGAAGCTCATCGACCTCGACCAGCTCAATAGCGACACGACCCGCATCACGGTCGGCGCTTCGAGCGTCCGCACCGCCGAGATGCGTTACTTCGATTCACGCGACATGCCGCTGACGATCGATCACATCATGGCATCAGGCGCGCTTCCACCCGGCTTCCCACCCGTACGCATCGACGGCGAGCTCTATTGGGACGGTGGCATCCTTTCGAATACGCCGGTCGAGGTGGTGTTCGACGATAATCCCCGCCGCGACGGCCTAATCTTCGCGGTGCACATTTGGAACCCGCACGGTCCGGAGCCAGAGACCATCTGGGAAGTGATGAACCGCCAGAAAGATGTTCAATATTCGAGCCGCGCCGCAGCGCAGATCAAGCGACAGCGCCAGCTCCATCGCATGCGGCACGTCATCGCCGAACTGTGCAAATATGTGCCGGCGGAACGGAAGCTAGACAATCGCTACGCCGAGATGGCGGAGTACGGGTGCCTGACGCGGATGCATGTCGTGCGCCTTCTTGCGCCGGCCATCGATCACGAGGATCACAGCAAGGATATCGACTTCAGCGCGCACGGCATTCGCCGTCGCCGTGAGGCCGGCTACTCCGACACGATGAAGACGCTCGAACGGGCGCCCTGGCGCGAGCCGGTCGATGACATCGAGGGCTTCATCCTGCACGAGGCGAGCGGCGGGAACATGATAAAAACCCCCGCGGCCGCGCGCTGACGAGATTACGATGCAGCCGCCGTCCTCCCCCCTGTCAGTCGCCGTCCTGCTCGGCTCGGTTCGCCGTGACCGCATGGGCATTCGCGCCGCCAGGCTTGTCGTCCGCGAGCTCGAACGCCGGGGGCATAGCGTCCATTTCGTCGACCCGGCCGAACTTCAGCTCCCTTTGCTCGATCGCATGTACAAGGAGCATCCAGCGGGCGAGGCACCCGAGGCACTCGAGCGGCTGGCCAAGCTCTACCGAAGCGTCGACGGCTTCCTGGTCGTCAGCGGCGAATATAACCACGGCATTCCGCCGGCGCTGAAGAACCTCCTCGATCATTTCCTGGAGGAGTATTTCTGGCGGCCCTCGGGAATCGTCTGCTACTCCGCCGGAATCTTCGGTGGCGTTCGCGCCGCGATGCAACTGCGCATGACGCTTGCTGAGCTCGGCATGCCGAGCATTCCGAGCCTGCTCCCGATTCCGCGCATCGGTCAGTCTCTCGACGACGACGGTGTCCCGGTCGAGTCGATCACCGCGCAATCGATGAACCGCTTCCTCGACGAGTTCATTTGGTACGCCGGAGCACTTGCCGCCGGTCGCGCCCAAGGCACGCCATACTGAGCGCCATAGGCGCCGCGCATGAACATCATGCGCAATCGCAATTTCACTGAGGCCGACCAAAGAGCGAGAATTCTCCGGTACTCGAAGAAGGAGACCGGCGATGCGCCGAAAACTGAAGAAAGTGGACCTCCAGTTCCTCGCCCTGCTGCTGCTTGCAGGCCCCGCGTCGATCGTCTCGCCGATCCTGGCGCCGGCTCATTCCGCAGTTCCCGTGGCATCAGCGCCTGGCGAAGGTGTGATCAAGCTGCGCAGCGACTACGGCTTCGATGAGACCATCGTGCGCCTGAAAGGCGACATCGCGGCGAAGGGCATTCGCTTCTTCGACGAAATCGACCACACCAAACTCGGCGCACGCGCAAACCTAACGATTAATCGTTCGACGTTGCTGTTGTTCGGCAATCCGCCGTTGGGCGTCCAGTTCCTCCAGTCGAATCCCATTGCCGGTCTCGATTGGCCAGTGCGCATGCTCGTCACGCAGGACGACGACGGAACCGTTTGGGTAAGTTGGACCGACTTCTCATTCGTCGCCGGCCGCTACCATCTCCGCGATCGCGATGCACAGATCAAGATGGCGACCGAAGTCGCCGCCTCGATCGCCTCAGCCGCAAGGAAACAGCCATGAAGTCCAACCACACTTGTCGCGACATTTCCGGTCCGCTTCTGCGCCGCGACCTGCTCGCCATGTTCGCTTACGTGAACCGCAACGGCCGCAGCTCGAAATGCGTCGACGGAACGTTCGGCGATGCCGAAGTGCATCTTGAGCGACTTGCGGCTGCCGCCGGAATGCAATGACCGCAAGAACTCGGGACGCTCTTCAGGGGAGCCTCCCGCAACTGAACGGGAGGCTCCTCTTATTATGTCGTGCGCTGCTTTGCGCGTTCGCCATCGCCGCCGTCGTCATTGCGATCCTGTTGCCAATCCGCAGCCCCTTAGAAGCTGCGGTTTACGGCCTGCGCTTGTCCAAGGCGGTTGTGCTCATCACGATCGCCGGCATCCTCGCCTTTCGCCGGCCGCGTGACCCGGTCGCTGCGCTGTTAGCAATCACCCTGCTCAGCTGGACAATCACCAGCAGCTTCGACTTTGGGACTGAAACCGTCCTCCTTCAGACTCTCGATCATGGACGCTTTCTGTTGTTTGCGCTGACATTGCTGCTCTTCCCGGACGGTCTTTGGCAGCCAGGTTGGACACGGCCGGTGGCAGGCTGCAGCGTCGCGGTATTCTTGATCGGTATTTGCGAAGCGGCGGGCCTGCTGCACACGCGCGTCTTTCTCCCACTCGCGATCGCGTGCGTCTTTGCCGGGATCGGATCGCTCGTGACGCGTTTTCGGAATGCCCGCACATTCGCTTTGCGGCAGCGGCTCAAGTGGGTCGCGCTCGGGCTCTTGGCCGGCGTCAGCATGATCCTCGCGGCTCGGGCGGGTTTGGCGTGGTCGGGTTCGAAGGCCATGGCTTTCCTGTGGGAAGCATTGTTCCAGCTAGGCATCATGGCGATCGCACTCGGTTTTGTGGCGTCGCTCACCAGCTATCGGCTGTTCGATGCTGAAGCCGCGATCAGCCGCTCGGCGGGTTATGCGCTCCTGACAATCGCATTGGTTGCGACTTTCGGCGGCGCCGAAGCGCTGATCGAGAACCTTGGACAATTGTACCTGGGAAGTGGCGTCGGTAGCATTTCGGGCGCGATGGCCGCGGCAGTCGCGGCAGTGCTTCTAAACCCGCTCCACGGGCGCATCACCGACTGGGCCGAGCAGCGCTTTCAGCCCGACCTGGCCACTTTAAAAATGGAGCTACCCCACGTCGCCTCACGCGAGGCCGCGAAAGGATCCACGCGCGGATTGGGCGCAGAAGTCCTTCCGCTCATCGGCGCAGCCGTACATGCGACGAGATGCGCAATGTTGGTCGACGATCAGATTGTCTCCGCCGACGGAATTACCCTCTCCGCTGCACGACTATGGGCGCGAAGTCAGAAGTCCGAAGTCTCCGCATCATCCGGCGGCATGTGGTGCGACCCCCTGTTCCCGGTCCGCCTGCGACTAGGAACCACTCCCTCCGGCAACGCGGCTTGGCTTCTTCTCGGTCCTCGACCCGACGGTACTTTCTACCGGCGGGAAGACACAGCGGCCCTCCGCTCTATCCTTCCGGCAATCGGGCAGGCGCTGACGACCACGCTCGCGCGCGAAGCCATCGACGCCGCGATTGCCAGCCGTGAACGCAAGTTTCGCAGGGACCTTGAGGCGCTCAATGCCCGAATGGAGCGAACCGAAGTCACGTTGCGAGAAGTCGTGGCACGTGGTGCGCGCCCTTATCTCGGTCGCGCATAGGAGAGGTAATGGCAGGAATGGGTCCAAAGCTGCCGCTAAGCGGAACGTTCGCTTACGGCCATTCCCTTACGTAGAGCCGAAAGCCTACGACTTTAGAAAGGACCACAGAACTGCCACCTCCAGCCTTACGGGGGCATCGGACCAGAATTAGGTGGTCGTTACACAGAGGTCACGAATGGTGCCCAGGGGCGGGATCGAACCACCGACACCGTGATTTTCAGTCACGTGCTCTACCAACTGAGCTACCTGGGCTCTCGAACCGGACGGGACGCCCGCTCAAGCGACCGGCTCACTAACCGTCGCCATCCTCGCTGTCCACCCTCGGCATGAGGTCTCGCTCCTCCGCCGGCGGGCCGGGGATGCTATATCCGCCGCCAAGCCACTTGAGCAGGTCGCGGTCCTTACAGCCGCGGCTGCAAAAGGGCGCGTACTCAGGGGACTGAGGCGAGCGGCAGAGCGGGCAGGTGTCCGTTCGTTTAGAGCTTTTCGGCATATCCGCCTGCAATGGGGAGGGATGGGTCGGCACGCAACTCGACCGCGCCACCAATTTGGCGCGACAGCTCGTCCAGCCAACCCGAACATGCCTCCAGCGCGGCAATCAGTGCCGGGTGAGCGACCAGGCGCTTGGCGCCCGGCGCGTCCATCGCTGCATGTCTGAGCAAGGCGCGCGCTTCAAAATTCGCGCGGTCCTGCGCCAGCTCGACGAGCGACGCGCGATGGCGCGGGCGGACGATCTGGACGAAGCCGAAGCCGTTCACCACCGTTCGTTCGAACGGCTGCGGGAGCGCGTCATCGATCCTTGCTCCAGCGGATTGACGCGCCGCTTTGCTCCCAGCTGTCGGCAAATCGATCCCGATCGATCCGCCGATGTCGAGCCGGCGGGTCGCCTCGGCGGCTGCGGAGGCGCCGCGCTCGGCGAGCTCGTCAGGCGGCATAAGGCCATCGACGTCGATCAGGGTCATCGCGGGCGTCGGCGAGATGCGAAGCTCGCCGCCTGCAAAGCGAACGATCCCACTTCGCGCTTCTTCCAGCAGGTCATTCCAGCCAAGCGCCGCCAGCTCATCGCGGGGCGAAGGGAAAGGTAGTTGGTTGCCCGCTGGCGCAATTGCGGGCCGGGGCTGCTCGTCGGTGATGCGTGCCAGCGGTCGCTTCCATGGCTCGGCGCCGGGAATGGCCTCACGTGTCACCTCGATGTTCAAGGCAGAGCCCTCCGTCGCGCCGCCAGCGCCGCGGGGTAGGAGATATTCGCGATTTTCTGCATCACGCGCGACGGCATTCCGGCCGCCGGTTCCGACGCTTGCCAACCGTCCGGCCAGAACGCTTCCGGCTCGCGGCGATCCATCCAGCTCGATCCGCGCCTCGACGATCTCGCCATCCTGTACAAGCACCGATCGGATCTCGCCGATCCCGCGCTCGATCAGCCATTCAGGCAAGCGGATATCCCGCGCTTTTCAGCAGCATGCGCGTCTCGGCGACGGGCAAGCCGACGACGTTCGAATAGCTGCCGGCGATGTGGCGGACATAGACTTCGCCATAGCCCTGCAGCGCATAGCCGCCGGCCTTGCCCTGCCATTCGCCATGCGCTGCGTAGAAGTCGATCTCCTGTTTTGAGAGACCCTTCATCCCAATCATCGTCACGACCAGCCGCTGGCGGATTTGGCCGCCGGGAATTGCGAGTGCGACGCCGGTCATCACGCGGTGGCGGCGTCCGGAGAGTAGTCGCATACACTCACGCAGCGTCTCTTCATCCTCGACTTTGGGGAGAATCCGGCGGCCGACGGCGACCACGGTGTCGGCTGCCAGAACAAACGCGTCAGGTTCACGCGCCGCAATCGCCGCCGCCTTTTCGCGCGCCAGCCGCGATGCATGCACACGCGGAAGCTCGCCCTTGGGCACGCTTTCGTCGATTTCGGCGGGCATCACGGCGTCAGGGGTGACGCCGATGCGAGCAAGAAGGTCGATACGGCGCGGGCTCGCCGAGGCGAGGATCAGCCGCATGAATGATTAGCCCGTGTAGCCGGGCGGCCCTCCGCGGCCGGGCATGAAGCGGTAGGTGATCCGGCCCTTGGTGAGGTCGTACGGCGTCAGTTCGACGAGCACTTCGTCGCCGGTGAGGACGCGGATGCGGTTCTTGCGCATCTTGCCGGCCGTGTGACCGAGGATCTCATGGCCGTTCTCAAGCTCGACGCGGAACATGGCATTGGGCAGCAGTTCGACCACCCGGCCCCGCATCTCGAGCAATTCTTCCTTGGCCAAGCGATTTCCTTTTGTTGTGCGCGAAAAGTCGCGGAGCCTTAGCCGCGACCCGCCGAAAAGGGAAGGCGGACGGTTAGGCCGGGTTGTACTTGTCGAGGAAGGCTTTGAGCTTCTTCAGGAACTCAAGCCTGTCTTCGCTGCGACTGAAATGGTGATCACCAAGCTTCTGCTCAAGATATTCATATGGTTTGCCAGCTTTTTGCAACTCGCTCACCAGCATCCGCGACTGCTTCACTGGGACGCGCTTGTCCTTGATCCCGTGTGCGATGAGGATTGGGGCGCCAAACTCCGCAGCATGAAACCTGGGAGAGACGGCCGAAAAGTCTGACGCCTGCTTTTTCCAATAGCTCTCAACTCCTTTGCCGAGCAGGTTCCTATCGTAGCGGAGCATCGCGCCAAGATCGGAGATTCCGGCGTAGGAAACGGCACAGCGATAGTGCGGAAAGTCACGCTGCGCCGCGCGCATTGCCGCATATCCGCCATAGGAGCCGCCAACGATGCAGACTCGCTTGGGGTCGATCACCCCCTGATCGGCCAGATGGGTGATCGCGTCGATCAGGTCGTCCTGCATCTTCAGACCCCACTGACCATTGCCGAGGTCATGGAAGGCCGTCCCGTAGCCGGTTGAACCGCGATAGTTCGGTTTGATCACTACATAACCCTGCTCGGCAAGGAATTGCGACCACCAGTCATATTCCTCAGAGTCACGAGCGCCGGGGCCGCCATGAGGCATCACGATGAGCGGCAGGTTCTTCGCCGACCGGCCCCGCGGCATGGTCAGTACGGCCTCGATATTCGTCCCGTCGCGCGCCTTGTAGCGAACCGTCGACACCTGAGAGAGCTTTCGGTTTGTAAGGATTTCGCTGTTCCACGAGATGCGCTGCATCTCTGCGAAGTCCGTGTCCCAGTAGTAAATCGCGCCGGCCTGCGAAGGATCTCCCACCTCGACCAGCAGCTTTTTGCGATCACAATTCCATGAGACGATGCGCGCATTGCCCGGCCCCAGCGACTTGTCCAAGTCGCCCTGAATTTCCTTCAGATAAGGGTCGAACCATTCATAGAACTTGCGGTTGCGGGCGATCCCCACCGCCGCAACGTCGTTTCCTGCCGCTGTGGCGACGAGAGTATCGACGTCGTAACGATCGTCCCCGAAGACCTTTTTCCCGAGCTTGAAGGTCGGCAGCTCCATTTCGTAAAGCGCGTCCCGACCCTCGCCATCGTCGAAGGCAAGTGCCGTTCCGTCGGTCCTGAAGACAACGGGCTCCGGGATGGAGTCCGCCTCACGTCCCGCCAGCTTTATCTTGTGGAAGTCGTCGCTAGCGGACGCTCGGTAGATGCCGCCGCGCTTCTTGCCTTCGTCCCAGATGACTCCGTAGCGGACGACCCCGTTTGAATCGGCGCTCCAGTTCCAAACACCATCGTGGGAGTAGACGACCTGTTTCGCTTTCCCCGTCGAAATGTCGACGTCGAACACGCTGGGGTACCATTCCGATTCGGTTTTAATCCCAGTCTCCTTCGACAGGAGGAGGCGAGGCGATCCGTCCTGCGCAATCCATATGACATCGTCGGCAACGAGGCCGGTCCGCTGAGGGTCGACGGCCAGCATCTTTTTCATGTCGGCGCTCACCCCAACGATGCTCGTCGCGTAGAGGTCTTCGCCGTACAGGTTTACCTCGTCGCCGACGCCGACGACGATCCAGTCGTTATTGACCCACCGCCACCAATTGATGTCGATGTCGCTCTGCGCCATCGAGACTGGCGCACCGCCGAACAAAGATTTGACCAGGAGAACCTGTTTTCCGCGGACCGCGATCTTTGCAACAATCTTGGTCCCGTCTGGCGACAGATCTGGCGATTCAATCGTCGGCAGCTCCGCGAAAGCCTCGATGGGCACCGCATCCGGCAATGGGCCCGCCAGTCCGCGTGCACTGGCGAACAGCGCCAGCCCACTAATCAGCACAGATTTACGCACGAACGCCTCCCCCTGACTCGGCGGGGCGATGCTAACATTCGTCAATCAAAAGAAAAGGCTGGAACGACGAAGCTCAGATCGTGAGGACGGTCGATCCGCTGGTCTTGCGCGCCTCCAGCGCGCGGTGGGCTTCGGCAGCGTCCTTGAGCGCGAAGCGTTGCTTGATCTCGACCTTCACCTTGCCGCTCGCGACTATATCGAAGAGTTCGTTGGCTGAGGTCTCAAGCTCCGCGCGCGTAATGGCATAGTCGTAAAGCGTCGGGCGGGTCAGGAAGAGCGAGCCTTTCTGCGCGAGGATGGTCGTCGGGAACGGCTCCACTGGCCCGGAAGCATTGCCGTAGCTGACCATCATTCCGCGGCGAGCAAGGCAGTCGAGTGACTTCATGAAGGTGTCCTTGCCGACGCCGTCGTAGACGACGGGCACCTTGTTGCCGTCGGTGATGCGTGCGACCTCGGCGACGAAGTCTTGCCGGGTGTAGACGATTGGATAGTCGCATCCGTGAGCGCGGGCGAGCTCGGCCTTCTCGTCGCTGCCGACCGTGCCGATGACCGTTGCGCCGAGCTCCTTCGCCCACTGGCAGAGGATCAGGCCGACGCCGCCTGCCGCCGCCTGGACGAGGATGGTCTCGCCAGCCTGGACGCGATGGACCGAGCGGAGAAGCATTTGCGCGGTCATACCCTGGAGCATCATCGCTGCGGCTTGCTCGGACGAGATGGTGTCCGGCAGCTTTACAAGCCGGTCGGCGTCGATCAGCCGGTCTTCTGCATAGCCGCCGATCGGGCCGCCGTAGGCAACGCGGTCGTCTTCCTTCAGACCCTTGACCCCGTCGCCGACGGCAACGACCACGCCCGCGCCTTCAACGCCTGGCGTGAACGGGAGGGGCTGCGGGTACAGTCCCGTGCGGTGATAAACGTCGATGAAGTTGAGGCCCGCGGCTTCCTGGCGCAGGCGAACTTGGCCGGGACCGGGCTTGCCCACTTCTATCTCTTCCCACTTGAGAACTTCGGGGCCGCCCGTCTGATGGACTCGGATTGCGTGAGGCATGACCGTGCTTCAACGCCCGTCGAGCGCAAAAGAAAAGCCCCGCCGCAGGATCTCCGCGGCGGGGCCTATCTTTTCGAAGGTCGGCGGCCTAGTGCGCCGCCGCCAGCGCCGCGAGCAGAAGCAGCGCGACGATGTTTGTGATCTTGATCATCGGATTGACGGCTGGTCCGGCGGTGTCCTTGTAAGGATCGCCGACGGTGTCGCCGGTCACGGCAGCCTTGTGAGCCTCCGAGCCTTTGCCGCCGTAGTTGCCGTCTTCGATGTACTTCTTGGCATTGTCCCAGGCGCCGCCGCCGCTGGTCATCGAAATGGCGACGAACAGGCCGGAAACGATGACGCCGAGAAGCAGGGCGCCGAGCGCCGCGAAGCCCGACGCCTGACCTGCAACCAACGTGATCAGGAAGTAGACAGCGATTGGCGTCAACACCGGAAGCAGCGAGGGCAGGATCATTTCCCTGATCGCGGCCTTGGTGACGAGGTCGACGGTGCGGCCGTAGTTGGGCCGAACGGTGCCTTCCATGATCCCCGGATTGTCGCGGAACTGCTGGCGGACATCCTCAACCACCGAGCCGGCGGCGCGGCCGACCGCGGTCATGCCGAATGCGCCAAAGCTGTAGGGCAACAATGCGCCGAGCAGCAGGCCGACGATCACGTACGGGTTGGACAGAGAGAAATCGACGGCAACGTCCGGGAAGAATTCCCGAAGGTCCGTCGTGTAGGCCCCGAACAGCACTAACGCAGCAAGCGCTGCCGAGCCGATGGCATAGCCCTTGGTCACAGCCTTGGTGGTGTTGCCGACTGCATCGAGAGCGTCGGTGCGCGTCCGCACGTCCTCTTCGAGCCCAGCCATTTCGGCGATGCCGCCGGCGTTGTCGGTGACCGGGCCATAAGCGTCGAGCGCAACGACCATGCCGGCCATGGCCAGCATCGACGTTGCACCAAAGGCGACGCCGATCACGCCCGCGAGCTGGTAGGCAGCGATCACCGCGATGACGATTGCGACCGTCGGCAGCGCCGTCGATTCAAGACTGATCGCGAGGCCCTGGATGACGTTGGTGCCGTGGCCCGTCTGCGACGCCTTCGCGATGCTCTGCACCGGGCGGTAATTGGTGCCGGTGTAATATTCGGTGATCCACACCAGAAGACCGGTGAGACCCAGTCCGATCAGCATGCAGTAGAAAAGCTTCATGCCGGTCAGCTGGATTTCGGCATCGCCGACACCCGGGATCGACGCCACAACGGCGTTCATGTCCCCCAGCACATATTGCGTGACCGGGTAAGCGAGGACCGCTCCGAGCACGGCCGACGTCCAGAAACCCTTGTAGAGCGCGCCCATGATCGAGCCCTTGCCGAGCCGGACCATGTAGGTGCCGATGACCGACGTCACGATGCAAAGGCCGCCGATGATCAGCGGCAGGCTCATCAGCTTCATCAGCATCTCGCCATCGCCGCCGGTTACGGTCAGCGCGATCGACACCATCGTAACGCCAAGCGTCACGACGTAGGTCTCGAACAGATCGGCAGCCATGCCTGCGCAGTCGCCGACATTATCGCCGACGTTGTCGGCAATGGTCGCCGGGTTGCGTGGATCGTCTTCGGGAATTCCGGCCTCGACCTTGCCGACCAGGTCGGCGCCGACGTCCGCGGCCTTAGTGAAGATACCGCCGCCAAGGCGGGCGAAGATCGAGATCAGCGAGGCGCCGAACGCGAGCGCAACGAGCGCGTCGACGACAACGCGGTCATTGGGCGCGTGGCCGGCGACCGCGGTGAGATAATAAAAAAAGACCGAGATCGCGAGCAGGCCAAGACCGGCGACCAACATGCCGGTGATGGCGCCCGACCGGAAAGCCATGGTCAGACCGCCCTGCAACGACGTCCGGGCGGCTTCGGCCGTGCGGACATTGGCCCTCACCGACACGTTCATGCCGACGAAGCCCGTCACGCCCGACAGGAGCGCGCCGATCAGGAAGCCGATCGCGGAGACCGGGCCGAGAAAATAATAGACGAGGGCGACGACGACGACGCCGACGATGGCGATGGTGCGATACTGGCGGGCGAGGTACGCCTGCGCGCCTTCCTGCACAGCGCTGGCGATGTCGCGCATCCGTTCGTTACCGGCAGGCGCCTTCAGCACCTGCATGGTGGTCACAACCCCGTAGAGAACGGCAATGACGCCGCAAATAATGGCGATAAGCAGCAGGTTCATGAGTTCAAGCTTCCCCGTTTCTTGAATCAGGCTGTTGCGGCCTGATCGCGGCCGCCCCCTGGACGGCGCCGGTTTTAGGAAGCGTTTGCGCGGCTTGCAACCGCGCCGGCTAAACGGTGGTTTAGCGGATCAGAAGCGCGAGCATCATGCCCGAAGCCAGGCCGCTAATGCCGATGAGCCACTGGCGGAGCGGATGACCCCCGATGCTGATCGTGCGAATGCTCAAAGCCCAACCTTTCCGGCAATGCGACGGGCTTTCCCTCACTGATCAGCCGCACGGTTGGCGGGCCGGACTCGAGGGTCCCGATGCGTTCGATCGTCGTGCCTTCTGGTAAAGAAAGTGTTGACGGGTCGGCATGCGGAGGCAGGGCGGCGAGCAATGCATAGTCGTCGCCGCCGGTTGCGGCGAACAGACGGGACTTCAAATCATCCCCCTGCGCTTCGATGAAAGCGGCCGAAAGCGGCAACGTATCCAGGTCGATGCGCAAGGTGCAGCGGCTTGCCTCGGCCATCCGCTTGGCGTCGAGCAACAATCCGTCCGATACGTCCATCATCGCATTGGCTTGCGGCGCAACCGCGTGGCCGGCGGTGAGGAGCGGGACCGGGCGGCGATAGATCTCGACCAGTGGGCCGCTGGCGTGACGGTCCTTGCGCAGCTGGGCAAGCCCGGCCGCTGCCTCACCGATTGTGCCGATTAGCCAGAGATGGTCCCCGGCCTTGCCGCCGGCGCGATCGGGAACGTGCTTTCCTGCCTTGCCGATGGCGGTCAGTCCAAGCACCCGCGGCGCGCCGTCAGGCAGCGCGATGGTATCGCCGCCGATCAACGGCAGCCCGTAACTTTCGCAGGCGGCCTCGATCCCGCTGAGGAAATCGACCTCCCACTTGCCGGAGCTCGTAATGGTAAGCGACAGCAGTGCGGCCATCGGGCTCGCGCCCTTCGCGGCGAGATCCGACAGATTTACCGCAACCAGCTTCCAGCCAACGCTGCCGGCCGGATCGGAACTGAGGAAGTGAACGCCCTCCGCGATGGTGTCGTGCGTGACGACCAGCCCGCCAAGAACGGCGACGTCATCGAGCAGGCCGCGCGCCTCGGGCGAGGTCGCAATCCGCCGCAGTCTGGCAATCACTTCACCTTCGCGCATGCACTACTCCGCTCGCGCCGGCCGAGCCTCCTTGGCGATGGCGTCGAGGAGACCGTTGACGAAGCCGCTCTCGCGCTTGTCGTAGAAAGCGTGCGCGACGTCGACATATTCGGAAATGACCGAGCCGACCGGTACGTCCGCGCGGGCGATTAACTCATAGGCGCCGGCGCGGAGAATGGCGCGCATCGGGCGGTCAAGACGCTCGAGGCTCCAGCCTTCGGCAAGCCGGTCGCCAATCAACTTGTCGATCTCCTCCCGACGAGCGTCGGCGCCTGCGACGATATCGTCGAAGAAGTCGCGCTCGGCCTGGTGATAGGTTTCATCCTCAATCGTCGCGCCAAGGCGATGGTCGTGAAACTCCTTGAGCAGGCGGGGCAGCGGCGTGCCCTCCATTTCCTGCTGGTAGATGGCCTGGACCGCGGCGAGGCGGGCGGCTGATCGTGACTTGGAACGAGTCTGGCTCATGCAGCGGGGGCCCTAGCCGCCACCTGCGCGGCAAGGAAGGGGCGCAGCGCCGCGGCGACCTCTTGGCCGGCTTCCCACGGCGCGAAATGGCCCGCGTCGGGCAGGCGGATGATCGTCAGGTCTTCCACCAGTGCGTCTAAGGGATCGAGCTGCAGCGGGAGAAGCGCGGTGTCTTTCATTCCCCAGATGACAAGCGTCGGCACCTTCACTTTCGGGAACGCGCGCAGGAGCAAGTCGGGCAGGGGTACGCTCACGCCTGGCGGAGGAACGACGACCTTCGACCCGCGATACCAATTGAGCATCGCGGTCAGGCCGCCGGGCTGCGACCATTCGGCGATATATTGCTGCTTCTCGGCTTCGGGCATCTTCGACAAGTCGACATGCTTGGCGAATGTCTTCTCGAAGAAGGCGGGAAAGCCCATCGCCTCGACGGCCTGCTCGAAGCCGGGCGTGCGGAAGGCGGTCATGTATTGCGAGGCGGCGCGCTGCGCCGCGTCCTCGATCAGGCTTTTCTGAAATACGACGGGGTGGGGCGCATTGATGATCGCCAACCGGGTCAGTCGGGGATCGCTGCGCAACGCCGCGCCCCAGGCGATCGCTCCGCCCCAGTCGTGGCCGACCAGCGCGAAGCTCTCGACCCCAAGCTTGTCGGCGAGCGCGAACACCTCGTCGATCAATGTCTCGGACTTGTAAGCCTCGACCTCCTGCGGCCGATCCGATCCCGCGAAACCGCGCTGGTCCGGCATGACGAGGTAGAAATCGTCCTCAAGCAGTGGCGCAATCTCGCGCCAGGTGCGGTGCGATTCCGGAAAACCGTGGAGGAATATGACGGCGGGTTTCGCTGGATCGCCGGCAAGCGCGACGTTGAGGGTCGCGCCCGTCCTCAGGCTCAGGCGCCGGAAGTCCGTCACGGATAGCTGACCGTTTTGGGCACCTCGGGGATGGGAATGAATTCTTGGTCGTCGCCGGGAATGAGCGGGAAGCGCAGCGCCTTCCAGTCGTCCTTGGCCTGGTTGATGCGATCGCGCGACGAGGAGACGAAGTTCCAGAACACATAGCGGCGGGTGGTGAAGGCCTGACCGCCCATCAGCATCAAACGGCCGCCGGCTGCGCTGGCGAGCGCCGCTTCATGGCCGGGCCGCAGGACGTAAAGCGCAAACGGATCGAGCGGCTGGCCGTCCAGTGTCACCTCGCCGCCGACTAGCATCACGGCGCGCTCGTCCGCGCCGGCCTCAATTGGGATCGACCCACCAGCGGCGAGCTCGATGTCCGCATAAAGGGTGGGCGAATGCTGCGGCGTCGCAGCAGTTGCGCCCCACAAAGTGCCCATCAGCACGCGCGCTCGTGCCGCGCCATCTTCCACGAACGGAAGGCCATCAGCGGCGACATGATCGAACGCTGGTGCGACCTCCTCGCCGCCATCGGGCAGCGCTAGCCAGGTCTGCATGCCATAGAGGCTCGGGCCTCCCGGCCGTAGGGCCTGCGGAGAGCGCTCGGAATGGACGATGCCGGTGCCCGCCGTCATCAGGTTTATCGCACCAGGCTCGATCACCTGATGCGAACCGATGCTGTCGCGATGCTCGATCGCGCCGTCGAACAAATAGGTGACCGTGGCGAGGTTGATGTGCGGGTGTGGGCGGACGTCCATGCCCTGTCCCGCCGGAAGCCGCGCCGGCCCGAACTCGTCAACGAAGATGAAGGGGCCGACCATCGTCCGCTCACGTGCAGGAAGCACCCGGTTGACCTTGAAGTCACCGAGGTCGTGGGTGACCGGCGTGATGGTCTGCAGGACGGGGCTTTCGATTGTCGCCATCATTCTTCTCCCGGCGCGGTTGCACGGATCGACAATGCGTGGACTCGGCTTTCCATCAGGTCGCCGATGGCGGCATAGATCATCCGTTGCCGCTGCACACGATTCTTGCCCGCGAAGGCCGGGCTTTCGATCTGCAAGCTGAAGTGGCTTTCCCCCGACGGATTGTAGCCGCCGTGCCCGCGATGCTGCTCGCTGTCGTCAACAAGCTGGATGGAAGCCGGCGAAATCGCCGAGTTGAGGCGTCGGAGCATTTCAGCTGCGACCGGTCCGGTTTCAGAGGCGTTCATTGCACCTATATAGTGGTGTTCAATGGTGACTAAACAATCCAGATGGCACGGGCGGGTCGAGGGGGCGCAGGCGAACTGTGCCGTCCCTGGCTGCGATGGGCCCGGCGAGTTCAAGGCCCCGCTCCAACCCGCGGATTTCGACGGACCGGGGGCGTGGCGTTTCCTGTGCCTCGATCACATCCGGGAGCACAATGCGAAGTACAACTTCTTCGATGGCATGAGTCCGGACGAAATCCACGAAGCTCAATCGCCGCTTGGCGGCTGGGAACGGCCAAGCCGCCGCTTCGCCGCAAACGGTGCGGACCCGCCGCCCAAGTGGAGCGACTTCGCCGATCCGCTCGATGCGATCACGGGCCGCTTCGGAAACATCCGCGAGCGTGCCAAGCCGTCGCGCTTCAGCAAGGACGAGCGGCGGGCGCTCGACGTGCTCGGGCTCGGCGAGGATGCTGACCGGCATGCGATCCGCCAGCGCTATTCCGGGCTCGTCCGGCGCTACCACCCCGACAAGAATGGCGGGGACAGATCGCATGAGGGCAAGCTCACCGAGGTGATCGCCGCCTATCAGCTGCTCAGGAAATTGCCCGCCTTCGCTTAATCGCGGTCGGGCGCGCCCGGCGGGAAATAGGGCCGGAAGTAGCGCGCGTCCTCGACGCATCGGCTGACTGGCGGAAGCGCCAGCAGCTCGGCGCGCAACGCCGCCAGTCGTGGGCAATCCTCGGGAATGCGCTCGACCCAATCCGCGTAGAACAGCGACGGCGCCGCTGCGCTTGTTACGATCGACACGTGCGGCGGCAGCTTGTTGTCCGTCAGCCAGCGCTCCAGCCAGGCGTAGGCCTGGCGAAGTCCTCGTTTGCCCGCCTGGATTTCCTTGCTGTCAGGCGTTTCCCTCGGTCCGGCCATCGGATTGTCGCGATCGAGGAAATAGGCGGCCACGACCCGGTTCATGTTCGCCATTACATAATTGTCGAACACGCGGTCGAGCATCCTGGCGGTGATCGCCTCGTCAGGATCCGCGGGAATCAGCGGTGCCGGGCCGGGGTGGTGCACTGCAAGATATTCGATGATGCTGGTGGCCTCGATCACCGTCCTGTCGCCATCGACGAGCACTGGGAATTTGCCTGCGGCATGCACGCGCTTGAGGAACTTGCCCTGCTCCTCATCGCCGGGGTTGAGCGACCGGAAGTCGAACGGCGTTTCATTGGCGTAGAGCGGAATCAGCGCTTTCCAAGTGTAGCTGCTGAACGGGTGGCCGTAGAGTTCCAGGCTCACGAATTGTACTCCAGCTTGGGATACCAGTCCGTGCCGCGGCCGCCGGGCGTCAGGTCGAGGATGTTCCACAGCGGCGTCGGGTCGGGCGCCATGTGCGGATCGAAGCCTGGATCGGCGGTTTCCGGTCCGCCCTCAGCGGCCCAGAACAGGCGCACCTTGTCGCCTTCGCGCTTCCATACCTGGACCATTGCCCATTCGCTGCCGTCGTCGCCGAGCCCTCGATAGTCGCGCGCGAAATCGTCGCCGACCGACTGGTAGAATTTGAGATGATCCCAGCCGCGTTCGCGCGCGAACTCGAGCTGCCGCGCCACCGGCGAGCGGCCGATGATGGCGAGCGCGACGCGCTGTTCGATATCAACCGACGGGATGTCGAGCGAACCGACAAACGAGGTGCACATCGGGCAGGGACGCTCGCGCTCCGGCCCATACATCCAGAAATAGCTGAAGAGCGTGTCGTGGTGGCCGAACAGATCGGCAAGCCGATGCTCCTTTCCGTCGGCGTCGAGGAAGCGGTATCTGTCGCTGGCCTCACCGCCGGGAGGAAGCGCGCGGCGCAATTCGGCAACCCGCAGGTTTTGACGGCGAAGCTCGATTTCCTCGGCGAGAAGCTTGGTCCGAGCGTCGCGGTATTCGTCGCTCTCGTTGGGAAAGGGCTTGCTGCTCGCCCTCGCCATCGCTGCTGCGTCACGCAACTCGCTCATGCATCCTCCCGTGCGAATTTCTCGCGCCGTTTCAATTCGGCTTCGCTGGGCTCTTTGGTGGCGAAGGAACCGATCGGCACATCGCCGCCCGGCTCGTAGGCGAGGAAGGCGACGCCCTTGTTGGAGACGAAACTTTCGACGAGCTTGAGCGCCTCGGGCATTTGCGAGCCGTTGAAGATCCCTTTTCCTTTACCGAGCACGACCGGGAAGACCATCACGACCAAGCGATCGATAAGGCCGGCCGCGAGCAGCGGAACGTAGAGCGTGCTGCTGCCCTGGATAAGCAAATCCCGTCCTTCGCTTCGCTTAAGCTCGGCAACGGCGTTGGCCGCGTCACCGGACAACTTGTGGCTGTTGTCCCAGGTCAGCGGTGCGTCCGAATGGGTCAGTACGTACTTGTTGATGCGCTGAAACTTCGCGCCGATCGGGTCGTCCTGGTCGTGCGGCCAGAAAGCGGAGAAAATGTCGTAGGTCCGCTTGCCCAGCAGCAGATCGTAATCGGCGTTGATCACCTTGCCGAACGGCTGCTCGAGGCTTTCGTCCCAGAAGTCAAACGACCAGCCGCCGAGCCGGAAACCGCCCGTCGGATCTTCCTCCGGCCCACCCGGCGCCTGCATGACGCCGTCGAGCGACTGGAAAACGGCGCCGGTGAGCTTACGCATCGGCCGGTGCCCCGGCGAGCGCGGCTTCGATCGTGGCGATGTCGATCTTCCGCATGGTCATCATCGCCTCGAGCGCGCGCTTGGCAGCCGCCTTGTCGGAACTGGTGGTGGCATCGAGAAGGACTCGTGGCGTGATCTGCCACGAATAACCCCACTTGTCCTTGCACCAGCCGCACGCGCTTTCCTGCCCGCCATTCTGCGTGATGGCGTTCCAGTAGCGGTCGGTTTCTTCCTGGTTCTCGGTAACGACCATGAAGCTGACGGATTCGTTCGGCTTGAAGTTCGGGCCGCCGTTCAAGCCCACGAATTCGCGACCAAGAAGGGTGAACTCGACTGTCAGCTCAGCGCCCTCCGAACCGCCGGGAAAGTCGCCGGGGGCGCGGTTGACCCTGCCGACCTTGGTGTCGGGAAATGTCGCTGCGTAGAATGCGGCGGCCTTGCTCGCCTCGCCGTGATCGAACCACAGGCACGTCGTCATCTTGTTCCTCATGCTTTCCTCCTCTTATTCGCCGCCGACGAGCGCAAACTCCGCGCCCTGCGGGTCGGAACCGATGACGATGTAATCGCCGGTCGGAACCTGATGGGGACCCATGTGGATGGAGCCGCCGGCCGCCTCCGCGCGCTGCTTTGCCGCCGAGATGGAAGGGACGCGGAAGTAGAAGCGCCAGTGCGGATGCTGGTTGGGGTCGGCGTTGAAAAGTGCGCCAAGACGCGTGCCGCTGTAATCCCAGAAGCGGTATTTCCCCATCGGACCCATGTCCATGAAGTCGTCGCTGTTCCAGCCGAACTGGTCGCCGTAAAACTTGCGCGCGCCGTCGACGTCGCCGGTTTGGAGTTCGTTCCAGCCGACGCGCTGTTCGGCCGTCGGTGAAAAGACGTCGCTAACCGCGTCCGGATTGTCCGCCGGTGGCGTCGGCTTCATCAGGTAGAACGGCGCACCGAATGGGTCGGCCGCCATCGCCACGCGCCCGATATTAGGAATGTCGAAAGGAGCCATCAGCGACTTGCCGCCCGCTGCTACGATCTGGTCGTGGGCCGCATCGACGTCAGTGACGCTGATGTAAGCGAGCCATGTCGGTCGGGCCCCGTGTTGCTGCATTTCGTCCGTGAGTGGCAGCACACCGCCGGCAAAGCCGCCATCGCTGCGGCCGATCATTCGATAGCCGTTGGGAAATTGGGACGCGCTCTCAACGTTCCAGCCGACAACGGTGTCGTAAAATGCCTTCGCGCCGTCAGGGTCGGTGGTCATCAGCTCGTACCAAATGAAGTCGCCTTGATCGTTTTGGGCACGCGGCGTCGCCGTCGGCGCCGGGTCGGTTCGGACGTCGGTCATTTTCGGCTCCTTCCATGTGGCTCAGGCGGGCTGAGCGACCTTCTCGAGCGTGTTGATGAGCGGATTGAAGCCGCCCCAGAACATGCGCTTGCCGTCGAACGGCATGGGCTGCGCGCCCGGCTGCATTTCGGGATCCGCCATCAATTTCTCCCACGCGGAATCGCGCGTCGTCTTGTCGGGCCAGATGATGAAGGAGAAGACGACATTCTCGTCTTCAGTTGCCTGCACTGCACGATAAAAATCAGTGGTGTGGCCATGCTCGAGCCCGTCGCCCAGCGCCTCGACGCTGCCGATCGCGCCGAGCTTGGTCGCCTTCCCGGCGAACATCTCCGCCATCTTGCGATATTCGTCTTCCTTGCCCCTCGGCAGCGGGAGAATGAAACCGTCGATGTAGCTCATGCTGCTTCTCCTTCCAGTTGCGGTTGATTGGCGGCGTAAGTTGCAAGCTGGTCGGCAAGCGCGCGCTGGAAAGCCGGACGCGCCTCGCCGCGTTTCAGATAGTCTGACAGGTTCGGGAATTCATCGACGAGTTTGGTGTGGCGAAGGAAGCGGAGTACGGTGATCATCAGCAAGTCGCCGATGGTGAAGCGGTCTTCCAGCCACGCGCTGTCGCCTAGCCATTCGGACACGCGCTTCAGTTTCAGCTTCACGAAGTCTTCCGCCCCCGGGCGGCGGAGCTTGGCCCATTCCTCACCGGCATAGAAAATATCGACAAGGAGGAGATTGAGGATCGCGGGCTCGACGCTGTTCAGCGCGCCATACGTCCACTGGATCGCGCGGAAGCGGCCTTGGTCGTCGGTCGGCAGCAGCGTTTCGGATTGCTCGCCGATGTATTGGACGATGGCGCCGCTTTCGAAAATTCGCACCTTGCCGTCGCTGAAGCAGGGGACTTGGTCGAAAGGCTGCTCGAGTAGATATTCGGGCGGTCGGTCCTGGCCGAGAAGGCGGACGCGATAACTGAGTCCGGCTTCTTCAAGTGCCCAGCGGACGCGCAGGTCGCGAACCACGCCCTGCGCGAATTCCGGGACCCAGCGAAATGCGGTGATCTCGATCGCCGCGTTCTGATCGACTGGCATTTTTTCCTCCTAACCAGACAATGTTACGCTGCGGCGGACTCATCGACCGGGTGCGCGCCCTTTTCGGCAAAGGCGGGATCCATCCACATTGGGGACCATTGGTGGCCGTCCGGATCCTCGAAATCGCGGCCATACATCGGTCCGCCCTTCGTTTGGTCTTCCTGCGAAACGTCGATCTTTCCGCCCGCCGCGCCGGCTGCATCGGTGATCTTGTCGACTTCCGCGGGACTGTCGCAGGAAATGCAAAGCAGCACCTGACTGCTGCTGTGGGCGTCCGCAATCGGCTTGCGGGTGAACGTTGCATAGAAGGGATGAGTGAGCAGCATTACCGAGATGGTGTCAGAAAGGACCATCATCGCCGCGGCGTCGTTGCTGAACTTGGGCTCGTTCCTGAAGCCGATTGCCTCGTAGAAGGCCTTGGACTTCTGAAGGTCGGTGACCGGCAGGTTCACAAAAATCATCCGCGACATCGCTGTTTCTCCTCTTTGCGACTCGATTCGCTTGCTTTTTGAGCCGCCTAGTCATAAATTGCAACCATGCAGTTAGAAAAACTAACCGAATTGCCGAAAAAGGATGGCAGGCGTTATGACGACGCGTGCGGGCTGGCACATGCGCTGGACCTACTCGGCGAGCGCTGGGCAATGTTGGTGCTGCGCGAGCTGGCCTACGGGCCGCGGCGTTTTTCTGAGCTAAAAGCCGACTTGCCGGGGATTAGCGCCAATGTGCTGACGCAGCGGCTGACGGAACTCGAGGCCAGGGGACTCGTCCGCAAGGTGAAGCTGCCGCCGCCAGCTTCGGTGCAGGTTTATGAAGCGACGAGCTGGGGCCTGGAGGCAGTGCCGGTCATCGCGTCGCTGGGCCGCTGGGCCGCGCGCAGTCCGCTGCATGACCCTACCCTGCCGATGAGCCACGTCTCGCTGCTGATGTCGCTCCAGACCTTGCTGTCGCCCGAACTCGCCAAGGGCTTTGACGCTTGCGTCGGCTTTCGGCTCGGCGAAGCTGCCTATGTCGCGACGATCAAGGAGGGCCGACTGGACGTCGACCGCCGCGACCCGGAGGGTTGCGCCGTCACTTTCGTCGGATCTCCGACCGATGTCGCCGCGGTCATCCACGGCGGCGCGCCGTTCGAAACGATCCGCATCGAAGGGGACATGGAACTCGCCCGGCGTTTCCGGACGCTCTTTCCGTTGCCCGAGAAAGTCGCTTGAACGTTGAGACGCGCGCTGCGTTCACCTAAGGCCCGCTCATGACCGACATTTCCAACGTCCAGCCCGAAAGCCGCTCCGAGACCCTGCTCGCCTCGCCCGACAAGGTGGTGAAGGTACGCGACCTGTTCGGCGTCGATTCGGACATGGAAGTACCGGCGTTCAGCGAGGCGGACGAGCGGGTTCCGGACCTCGACCCCACCTACGTCTTCGACGCGAATACGACGCTGGCGGTCTGCGCGGGCTTCGCCAAGAACCGCCGCGTGATGGTCCAGGGCTATCATGGTACGGGCAAGTCCACACATATCGAGCAAATCGCGGCCCGGCTGAACTGGCCGATGATTCGCGTAAACCTCGACGCGCATATCAGCCGTATCGATCTCGTCGGGCGGGATGCGATCGTGCTTCGCGAGGGCCAGCAGGTCACCGAATTCCGCGAAGGTCTTCTGCCGTGGGCGCTGCAGCACCCGGTCGCGCTAGTCTTTGACGAATATGATGCCGGGCGGCCGGACGTGATGTTCGTCATTCAGCGCGTGCTGGAAGCCGAGGGCAAGCTGACCCTGCTCGACCAGAACCGGGTCATCCGGCCGAACCCCTGGTTCCGGCTTTTCGCCACGACGAACACGGTTGGCCTTGGCGACACGACGGGCCTCTACCATGGCACGCAGGCGATCAATCAGGGCCAGATGGATCGCTGGAACATTGTCACCACACTCAATTACCTGCCGGCGCAGGTGGAAGCACAGATCGTGCTGGCCAAGTCGGGCGAATACGATGAGCCGGGCGGCAAGGAGATCGTCGAAAAGATGATCAAGGTTGCCGAGCTGTCGCGCCAGGGCTTCATGAACGGCGACATTTCGACCGTGATGAGCCCGCGCACGGTCATCAGCTGGGCGCAGAACGCGCATATCTTCGGCGATGTCGGCTATGCCTTTCGGGTGAGCTTCCTCAACAAGTGCGACGAGACCGAGCGGGCGCTGATCGCTGAATATTACCAGCGCGTCTTCGGCACAGACCTGCCCGAAAGCATCACTTCGAAGGCATAAAAAAAGGGCGCCGCGGCCGAAGCCGAGGCGCCCATCTTCCAGGTCGTTCCTTAGAGGAACATATAGTCAGAGTGCAGCTGCACGGCGGCCGAAGCCATCGCGCTCGCACTCGTCGCCCCGAAAATGAAGTCGCTTGCATCGACACTGCTGGTGTTCAGCAGGACGATCGCGAAGTCCGGCGATCCGCCATCCGTGTTGCCATAAACGATGGTCACCGGGCCGGTCTGCGACGCACCCGGCTGGCCGTCGATGTCGATGCCCAGCGCCTTCTCGGCGCCGTTCACGCTGTCGAACATCTTGTAGCTTAGATCGAACGCCGACTTGTTCGCGGCCGATCCGATCCAGTGGAACGAGCCAAGACCGCTGACGTCGATGAGATCATCGCCGGCCTGATCGAAGTCCGTGATGACGTCCCAGGAAAAGGTGCCGGTCTTGGCCGCTATCTTCGTGCCCTGTTCGGCCACAAAGATGTCGTTGCCGCCACCGAGTGTGACCACGTCGATGCCGTCGCCGCTGGCGATCTTGTTCACGTTGGTGTCGCCGATGATGCGGTCTTGGGATGCAGAGCCGATCACGTTTTCAATCAACGCGAGCGTATCGCTTCCCGCGCCGCCCGTTGCCGTCCCGGCGGTCAGGTTCACGGTCACGCCAGCCGTCGCGCCGGCATAGCTCGCCGTGTCGACTCCAGTGCCGCCGTTCAGGCTGTCGTTTCCGGCACCGCCGATCAGCGTATCGTTGCCGTCACGGCCCATCAACGTGTCGTTGCCACCATTGCCGGTGAGGACGTTGTTGGCAGTGTTGCCGAGCAGGACGTCATTGCCGCCGCCACCGGTAGCATTCTCGATCACGACGCCGTTGGCGATCGTGTAGCCGCCGAATACGCCGTGAGCGAACGACAAGACGCCGCCGCCCGTGGGCGAGTAATCGAGGGTAGCTGCGGTCAGATCGATCTGGGCGTCCTTCAGGCCGGTATAGACGATGGTGTCGTTTCCGCCGGTGTCCCAGATTGTCTGGTAGAAGGCATGCGGCTGATCGTCCGCGATCGTGTAGGTGTCGTTGCCGGTCGCGTTGGCGTGAACGCCGTAGCGATCTTGCAGCGCAGCGATGTCGAACGCGCTCAGCGACCCGTTCCAGCCGGCGCCGACCGTGGCGCGCGTGAACGGCTGCGTTCCGTCCGGATCCAGCGGCCAGGCGTAGTTGTACGACATCACGGTATAGACCTGCTGGTTGAGGTCGTAGATGCCGTAAGAACCCTGCGAAGCGCTAACGCCGAGCATGATGTCGGATCCGCCGCCGGTGTCGTGCGGGTGGGCGAGACCGTGCGCGTGGCCGAACTCATGCAGTACGACGGCATAGGAGAAGCCGCCCTGCTGAAGGCTCGCGTCGATCGTGAAGCCGCCGCTGTCGACGTTGAACACGCCAACCCCCTGCGAGGCGCCGAAGGCCGGGTCCTGCGGATCAAAATAAGCGCCATACTGAGTCGAGTGATCGGTCGCGAGGCGGAACGTCGCCGTGCTCGCATCTGTCGTTTGGACGTAGTGGATGCCAGTGATCGGCGTGTACGACGTGTTCAGCGCGTTCATCACCGAATTGATCTGGGTCTGGGTCCAGCCCAGCGTGACCATCGGATTGCCGTCATCGCCGGTCTGCCCGAAGTTTTCGCCGGCGGCACCGAAGTAGACTGTGGCCGTCGGCACGCCGTCGACGTCGTGCGTCGGGATGTTGTTCGCGCTCTTCCAGCGGATCGCGTCCAGCGGATCCTTGGTCGCCGGGTCAACGCCCGTAACATCGAGCGTGTAGCCGCCCTTCGCGGTACCCGCGTACGGCGTGATCTTCACGTAGTAAGTGCCGCTTGTCTGCGCGAAATAGCCGAGGCCGGTTTCAGCCGTAACGGTTGGATTGACGATGATGTTGCCGGCAGAATCGAGAAGCTGGACTCTGGCGACCGTTCCGGTCTCGCCCGCGCCGTCATAGCCACCCGAATAGCCGAAGCTGTAATACTGGCCCGCGGTCAGCTCGATCTTGTATATATCGATGTCCGAGCCGCTTGCCCTGTTGCCGAAAGTCGTTCCTGTCGTGATCGACATGGCCGTGGCGAGCGTGCCGCCAGCATCGGATTGGGTCGAATCCCACTGGTAGAGCGTGAAGCTGCCAGCGTCGCCGCCGCCGTTGAAGTCGTTCACCCATGAACCGGCCGCAAGGTAGTAAGTGCCCGAGACCGTCGGGGTGTAGCTGAGCAGCGAGGAGCGTCCAGCGCCGCCGTCATCGTCATAGGTAATCAGGCCACCGCTCGAATTAAGCAGGTAGAGGAAGGGATCCTCGATGCCGCCGGTGGCGGTCGGACGCTCAGCGAAAGAGTAGGTAACGCCCGCGGTCAGTTGGACCGCGAAGAATTGCTCGACTTCGGGAGTGCCATCCAGAGACCCACCAACCGAGCCGGCGGCGGGTCCGTCCCAAGTGGTCTTCGGCTGCGCCGAGATCGACCTGCCGGTCATGAATGAAAGGTCGTAATTCGGCGACGCTGCGGCGCCTGAGTCGTTGAATGCGAAAAAGCTGTCGAAGCCTCTGGAATACATGGCAAATGGACCCCTGTTTTACTGCGCCACCCCAGGCGCGAGGTCGGAAGACACCATGGTTAGCGAATGCTTGCAAACCTAATTCGCATAGCGTTTTAAGTTTTTTGAATTGAGCTGCCGAAATCTTGTCCCAAATCGAGACGGTCGGAGAATTTGTTGTGGATCAGACTCTTACGTACGCCGCGTCAGGGTTCGCCGGTGCGATCCTGCTGAGCGCATGCAGCGCCACGCAAACTAATGTAGCGAATTCCGAGGCCACAAAAACCGCGGCCGCAACCGAGGGGGCGAAAGTGACTGACGAGAACCTGCCGATCAATCAGCGCTTCCATTCGCTCGACGAATATCTCGCCTGGCTGCAGCAGTACGGCGCGCCCGCGGACCACGCGTGGTACAAGGAGATCGGGCCCGGCGTTTACGAACTGCAGACCGGCAATTTCCACCCGTTGGACGGCGAGGGGCAGCAACAGCGCACGTTCACCCGCGAAGAGCTCGAGAAGAAGTTTGGCTTCAAGAAATAGGCAAAAGAAAAGGGGCGCCGCTCCGCAGAGCGACGCCCCTGATCGATAAGCTCCCGCTTAGGCGTGGAACAGGATGTCGGTCGTAGCGATCGCGGCCATGCTGCTGATGTAAACGTCGTTGGCATCGTAAATGCCGTTGTGGTCGACGTCGACCTTCAGCTGGTGAGTAGCTGCATCGTAGACCGCGTAGCCCGCTGTTGCGCCAGCGATGCCCGTCAGATCGATCTTGTCCGCGCCTGTCTGGAAGTCGGCGATCGTGTCGGTCGACCCGTCCTTCACGAACACGAAGGTGTCGTTGCCGTCACCGCCGTAGAGCGTGTCATTACCGCCAAAGCCCTTGAGCACGTCATTGCCGCCCATGCCCTTCAGCACGTTGGCGACGTCGTTGCCCCACAGAAGGTCGCGCGCCGAGCCACCCGTCGCATTCTCAATCGTGGTCCCATAGGCAATCGAGAAGTTGTTGAACTCGGTGGCTTGGATACCGCTCACGCCGGTCGTCGCCGTGATGCGCGATTCAATGATCGGCAGGCGAGTCGAGACTAGGTTGTTGTAGTCGGTCGTCGTCAGTGGAGCGAGGTAATAGGGATCGCCGGCGTGCGAACCCGAGTCCACGTTCCATTGAGCGCGATCGGCATTGGTCTTCGTCAGCGTTGCAGGAGCTCCGCCGATCGAGCTGAACGACCCAGCGTGCAGGTCGACGAACTGTCCAGCCGAGAAGCCCGACAAGTCGATCGTGTCGTTGCCGCCCGCGTCATAAACCGACAGCATCGGATACGGGTTCTTGTTGAAGTCAAAGACGTCCTTGCCGGCGTTCGAATTGAACCCGTATGTCGTGTCCGTCGCGCGCGTCGTCGGATCGGCGCCGTACTTCTGCTGGATAGTATAAATGTCGTGTACCATCGGGGTCTGCGGCTGACCGGCGAGGAACACGTTCCAGGTCGTAACCAGGGCGTTCGTCTCACGGTCCGACCAGTAGGACATGATCGTGTACTGCTTGCTATCCTGCGCATATTCGGCGCCGTTGGTGTAGGTCACCGCGAAGCCGGGGCCGAAGTTGTAGGCGCCCGGGTGCGACAGGCCGAGCGTATGGCCCAGTTCGTGGATCAGCGTGGTTTCGCCATAGCCGCCGAACTTTAGCCAGCCATTGCTGCCGTTTTCATCCGGCGTGGCCGTCCACACGTCGCTGCTGAGGCGGGCGTACTGTTTACCGTAGCCAGGATAATATGCCCAGGCCTGCGCCGGCCCAGTCGTGGTGTTGGCGAGAAGGATGGTTGCTTGGTTACGCGCCCACTCGCTGGTGCTGACGTCGCCCACATTGACGAAGGTGAGCGGAACGAGGTCGTCCCACAGGCCAATGGCCGCCGTGGCGGCAGCCTTCTGCGCGTCGCTGAACGGCGTATAGCCCTTGCCCTCGCCGAAATGCGGGTTGTTGTTCAGACTGACCGCATGATTGCCTGTAAAAAAGCCGTACGTGATGACGCCGTCGGTCGGGACCGCCAGCATCGTGCCGGAATCGATATGTTGGCGAACGACATTGAGATTGCCGATCAGCTTGCCGCGATATGTATCGCCGGCATACGGATCCAGCCCGCGATTTGGGTCTCCAATTGCCATAAGTCACCCCTCGTTCTTAACTCGCGCAACGGGCGCGATCCCCATACACAGACGCAACTCGGGCGAGGCGCGCCAAGTGACCAAGCTGCAACTGCCGAATTCATGAGTCAACGATTCGCTAACCATATCAGGGATTTAAATTTTTGAACGCGGTCCGGAGCCTATCCCAAATCGGGACTTTGCGGCCCTTGGGCCTCTCGCTACAGCAAGTTCATGGCTGAGCGCATCGACCTGTTCCGCCGGGCGCTGGCAGGCGCCGCGCGCGCCATCGCCCGCGATGCCGAGCTCGATGTCGCCTTCGCGTCGGACGCCGCGCCGAGCGCCGGAAAGACGGCACGCGTGCCGTCCCCCGGCGCAAATCTCGAGCCCAAGCTCGTCGCCGAGGCACGCGGAGCGGCCGATGCTGCCGCGCTTCGTCTTCGCTATCACGATCCCAGTATCCACGCTCGCACGGCGCCGGTGGACGCAGACGCGCGGGCGGTTTTCGATTCCCTTGAGACGGCGCGTGTCGAGGCCCTGGGCGCCTGTGCAATGGGAGGTGTCCGCGATAACCTCGCCCATCTGACCGAGGCCCGCGTCCGCGCTGACGCCATCGTCCGCGCCCGCAGCGCCGAGGAAGTGCCGCTCGCGACAGCGGTCGGCCTGATTGCTCGAGAACGCCTGACCGGCGCGCCACCGCCCGCATCCGCGGCTTCGGGTCTCAAGCTCGTGTCGAACTGGATCGAAGAGCGAGCCGCTGCCGAGCTCGACGCCCTGGCGCTGACGCTCGACGACCAAGCGGCGTTCGCGAAACTCTCGCGCCGGCTGCTCGAGGATCTCGGTCTCGCGGCGGCCGAGGAGCCGCTTGAGGACGAGCCGGACGAAGCGGGTGACGACGCCGAGGGTGACGACGGCGGAGATGACGAGACCGCGGACGAAGGCGAAGAGGGGCAGCCGGGCGGCGGCGACGTCGAGATGCGCGGCGAAGAGACCGAAGACCAGTCGACCGAAGGCGACACCACGCAGGAAATGGAAGCCGGCGAGGAGGAAGCGTCAACCGGCGACGAGATGAGCGAGAGCGTCTTCGCTTCGCCGAGCCGCCGCAACTGGGACCTCTCGCCGGACACCGACTATAAGGCGTTCACGACCCGGTTCGACGAGATCGTGGAAGCCGAGGACCTGTGCGACGAAGAGGAGCTTGCGCGGCTTCGGGCGTATCTCGACCAGCAGATGGGCGGCCTCCAGAACGTCGTAAGCCGTCTCGCCAACCGCCTGCAGCGGCGGCTTCTGGCCCAGCAAACGCGCAGCTGGGACTTCGACCAGGAGGAAGGGTTGCTGGACGCCGCGCGGCTGGCCCGAGTCATCGTCAGTCCGGCTCATTCGCTAAGCTACAAGGTAGAGCGCGACACGGAATTTCGCGACACCGTCGTCTCGCTTCTGATCGACAATTCAGGATCGATGCGCGGGCGGCCGATCGCAATTGCGGCGATTTGTGCCGACATCCTTGCGCGGACGCTTGAGCGGTGCGGTGTCGCAACGGAGATACTCGGTTTCACGACCCGCGGCTGGAAAGGTGGCCAGAGCCGCGAATCGTGGCTCTCCGCTGGAAGGCCGCCGAATCCGGGGCGACTGAATGACCTTCGCCATATCCTCTACAAGAGGGCCGACGAGCCTTATCGACATGCGCGGCGGCATCTCGGGCTGATGATGCGCGAAGGCCTTCTCAAGGAGAATATCGACGGCGAGGCGCTGCTGTGGGCGCATAATCGTTTGATCGCGCGATCAGAAGAGCGGCGCATCCTGATGGTGATTTCCGACGGCGCGCCGGTCGACGATTCCACGGCGTCAGCAAATGGCGGGAGCTATCTTGAGCGCCACCTGAGGCAGGTTATCGACTGGATCGAGAAGAAGTCGCCCGTCGAGCTGATTGCCATCGGCATAGGGCACGACGTTACGCGGTACTACTCTCGCGCGGTGACGATCATGGATGCGGACCAGCTCGCAGGTGCGATGGTTGACCAGCTCGCCCAGCTTTTCGAGACCGCATAAAAAAATGGGCCCGGCGCAACTACGCACGCCGGGCCCCCCTCGTTACGCGACGCGAGGGAAATGGTCCGTCTCCGGACGAGAGCAGGAAAAGGGGGAAACCCGCTCAATGAGGGGGTGTATGGCCGATTCGCGGCCAATGGATGCTGAACGCAGGTTGCAGCCTGCGTTCAGGAAAACTCTCGTTAGTTCAGCGGGTTAGAGCAGGCCTCAAGCGGCCTGGTCAGCGACCTTCTTGGCTATCTCGCGCTTCAGGCGGCGCACCTTCGTGCTGAGCTTTTCGTCGCTGGTCTTGAGGACCCAATTGTCCAGACCGCCGACATGCTCGACGGAACGTAGGCCGTGCGTCGAAACACGCAGCTTTACGCTCTGCCCAAGGGCGTCGGAGATGAGCGTCACGTTCTGCAGGTTCGGCAGGAACGTGCGCTTGGTCTTGTTGTTGGCGTGGGAAACGTTGTTACCCACCTGCCGGCCCTTGCCGGTCAGCTCGCAAACGCGCGACATGGTCTAAATCCTGATTTTGGACGAGCCTGTGAAAGGCCCGAAGAGCGCCGCCCGTTAGCGGCTTGGGACTTGCTCGTCAACGTTGAGCCTGATTGATACAACAGCAACCGGTCCCTGTTCCTTGCGTTATTGGACGACGAAACGGCTGTTGAGTCCGGCGACAGTTATTTGAACAGGGAAGCGAAAACGACATGCGCGCACTGGTCCTAATCCTGATTATCGCCGTGGTGGCGGTCCTAGCGGCCGTTGGCAGTGGCTACGTGAACATCAGCCAGGTGCGCCCGGCCAAGGCGCCGGAACTTTCCGCCTCAGGTAATGGCGTGACTGCCAAGGGCGGCGAAGCGCCGGCCTTCAAGGTCCAGACGGGATCGGTGAAAGTCGGCACGAAGGAGACGACGGTGAAAGTTCCCTCGCTGCAGATCCAGACACCGGGCAACCAGGCCGCGCCGGCTACCACCAACGCCCAGTGATGTGACTTGCGGCACCGCCTGAGCTAGCGGCGCCGGCGATGAGCTTTCCATTGCCCTTGCCGATGCGCCGCGCGCTCGACCTCGCTGCCGAAGCGGCAAGGGACGGCGAGGTGCCGGTAGGCGCTGTGGTCACGCTTGGCGACGACGTCGTCGCAGAGACACGCAATGCAATGCGATCGTCGCACGATCCGACGGCGCACGCCGAGATGGAAGCGATCCGCGCGGCGGCGGCGAAGCTCGGCACCTCCCGGCTGGACGAGTGCACTTTGTGGGTGACGCTGGAGCCTTGTGCGATGTGCGCCGCCGCCATCTCGGTTGCCCGAATCAAGTTCCTGCGTTTCGGTGCCGAGGACCCAAAGGGCGGCGGCGTGGTCCACGGTCCGCGAATCTTCACGCAGCCGACCTGTCACCACCGACCCGACGTGCTCGGGGGGATCGGCGAGGAAGAAGCGGCCGAACAGCTCCGGCGTTTCTTCGGCAAGCGACGCTAGCCTGTGTAGGGCACCAGCCGGATTTCGATTCGGCGGTTCGCTGCTTTCTCGGCCTCTGTCGTCTCCGGATTGTAGAGCGGGACGCTCTCGCCAAGACCATGCGAGGCGATGCGCGCCTTCGACACCCCATGGCCCGAAAGATAAGTCGCGACCGCCGCGGCGCGCTTCTGCGAGAGGGCGAGGTTGCCTTGCGGCGTGCCCGACGTGTCGGTGTGCGCGAGCACGTCGACGAAAGTCTGGTTCCGGGTCTTCACCGTCCTTGCGATCTCCAGGAGCGTGGCGTCGGTCTGCGCCTTCACCGCGGCGCTGCCGGCATCGAAGGTGAAGGTCGCCGGAATGCGGATGACGATGCTGCTGCCGAGGTTCAGGACGTCGAGGCCAATACCTGCCGTCTGCTGGCGTAGCTCCCGATCGAGGTCGGCCATATAGGCCGATGCCGCGACCTGGCTGAGAGGACGAATCTTCGCCGCCTTCATTTTCGCGGCACGCGCGCGATGACCGCTGATCACGTCACCAGACAAATAGGGTGCCGAAACGCCGAGCGGGACGAAGGCCGCCGGCCTCGCCATGGGCGGCGGGGCGGATTGGCAGCCCGCGAGAGCCATCATCGAACAACCGAATGTTACGGCTGGCAGAATGCGGCGAATGTGCATGGGTAAATCGCTCCGAGCGGGCTGGATGGCCGATGAAACCGGTGCATAGGCTCGATGGTTCCGCGAATGAACCGAGCGAATGCTTGTGAATGACGGCCGCCCAAGGTTACACTCATCTTTACGCCTATGAGCGACACTTTAGATCCCATTCCCTGGTTCGACGTCCTCCTCATCCTCGCGCTGATCTGCTTGAACGGCGTGTTGGCGATGAGTGAGCTTGCGATCGTTTCCTCCCGCGAGGCGCGCCTGAAGGCGATGGCCAAGAGCGGAAGCACGGGTGCGCAGTGCGCACTCGACCTCGCGTCGGAGCCGGGCCGTTTCCTGTCCACCGTGCAGAGTGGCATCACGTTGATCGGCGTGCTTGCCGGCGCCTTCTCGGGGGCGACGCTCGGCGAGCCGACGGCGCAGCGGCTGCAGCTTCTGGGGGTGCCGGAGAGTACTGCGCATACGGCGGGATTCGGCCTCGTCATCGTGCTGACCACTTACGTCTCACTTGTGATTGGTGAGATTGTGCCGAAGACGATTGCGCTTCGATCACCCGAGCCGATTGCAGCCGTCATGTCGTGGCCGATGCGCTGGCTGTCGAAAATCACGGCACCGTTCGTCTGGTTGCTCGAGCATTCGAGTTCGCTGATCCTCAGAATGTTCGGATTCGACAGGGAATCGAAGAACCAGGTTACGGCGGAGGAACTCCATCTGGTCGTCGCCGAGGCGCAGACTGCCGGCGTCCTCGAGGAGGACGAGCGAGCGATGATCTCCGGCATCGTTCGGCTCGCCGACCGCCCCGTGCGAGAAGTGATGACGCCGCGCATGGAGATCGACTGGGTCGACGTGGGCGCGAGCGCGGAGGAAATTCGGCAGGAACTGCTCGACAATCCGCACAGCCGGATTCCGGTTGCCGATGGATCGATCGAGAATATCGTCGGCGTCATCCAGACCCGCGACGTCCTTCAGGCCGTCATTCGTGGGGAGCCGCTCGATCTCAAGCGCCTGTGCCGCACGGCGCCGGTCATTCCGGATTTGATGGATGCGATGGATGCGCTGGCGGTGCTGCGCGCAGCCGATGTCCCGCTCGCCCTGGTTCACGACGAATATGGCCACCTCGATGGCATCGTGACGCCGGGCAGCATCCTGGCCGCGCTGGCGGGGACCTTTGCTCACGACGTCGAGCAGGGCGAAGAACCGCCACTGATCGAGCGCGATGACGGAACCTGGCTGGTGTCGGGTGCGGCAAGCGCCGACCTGCTCGTCGACCGGCTTGGCCTAAACCTGCCCGCAGAGCGTGACTACTCAACAGTCGCGGGCTTCGCGCTGTCCGTGCTCAAGCATTTGCCGGAGACAGGCGAAATCTTTCGGCACGACGGCTGGTCGTTCGAAGTCGTCGACATGGACGGCCGCAAGATCGACAAGCTGATCGCCTCGCGTCCGCGCCGGCGCCAAGCGCCTGCAGAAGCCGAGGCAGTTGGCTAGAGTTTTCCGAACCTCTGCTCGAACCCGTCGATATCGTTGCGGGCGAGATAATGGGCCTGCTCGACGATCCGGTCCCGAGTCAGGCGACCGCGGAATGGTCCGAGCTGTTCGTCGAGACGCTCGATTTCGGTCGGGGTGAGGCCCGCGATCTGTTCGTAGCGATGGAAGCCGAGAGCGTGCAGCGCATCCTCAAATTTCGGACCGACGCCCTTGAGCCGGCAGAGGTCTTCGCCCTCCTTGCCGGCGCCGTCGAGCGCGCGATGGACCGGCGCCTTCAGCAGCTCGCCGGCAACGTCGGTTGCGGCAGCGGCATGTTCGCCGGCGACGCCACGGCCTTCAGGTGGCGCAGCAGAATAAGTCATATGCGGTCGAACCGGTGCGCTGTCCGTCAGCTTTACCCGCTGGCGCGGACGAAGGATGATGAAAACGAGCGCAAGTCCGACAAGGACCGCGAGAACCCACCAATATTCGCGAATTAGATCCATTCTTCGATCACCAATTCCACTGCGCGTTGTACCGACGGTGAAGCTCGACCAGATAGGCGAGCAACAACCCGAAAAGGAAGCCCAGGAGGGACGCGATGGCCGCTTCCGCAATCAGCGGAAGGCCTGCGCCGCCGTCCGACCAACCAACCGAGCGAACGCCCGGAACGGTGTTGATGATCCCGACCAGCTGACCACGCTGGAATTCGTCGGCTTGGCCGGAGAGGCGAACATGGCGGGTCAGGGGTCCGTGATGGAGCTGCCCGCTAACCTGCGGCATTTCCCACGAGGTGAGGGACAGGCGGATATTGCTTTGGACCTGCGCCACAAAGCGGTCGGCCGCCCCGAGCGGGCCGTGCCAAATTGCGGCGGCCGCGATCGATACGCCAGCACCAATGACGAGAGCAGTCAGGCGCTTCCTCTTATATCCGGCGAGAAGTGTCGGATCGCCGGCCATATCCTCCTTTGATTTCCCCTTCGGGAACGGGAAAGCGCGCAAGCCTGAGAGCAGTCCGATCACCAGGCCGACGGCGAGTAGTGGACAGAAATAGTCCCAGAAGGTGTTCATCGGTTCGTGCAATCCTGCATGGCGTCCCTCAACAGCAAAGCACGCAGGCCGACAAGTCCAGCGGCGTTCACGAGGCGCGTTCAAGCTCTCGCCAGCCGATGTCGCGGCGATAGAAGCCATCGCTGAAATCGATCTGGTCGACCGCGCGGTAGGCACGGGCACGAGCGTTGGCGAAGCTGTCAGCGACAGCGGTGACGGCAAGTACTCGGCCACCTTTTGCGACGAGGCCATCGTCGCCGATCGCGGTGCCGGCATGGAAGACGGTGACGCCCTCGACCTGCTCGGCGGCTTCGATCGCGCGGATCGCACCTCCGCTTGCGGGTGTGCCGGGGTAACCGCGCGCGGCGACAATGACGGTCATTGAATGCTTGGGCGAGAGCGTTGGGCAGTCGATTTCCGAGAGCTTGCCGGTCGCGACTGCCTTCAGTAGCTCGGCGAAGTCGCCTTCGATGAGCGGCATGATCGCCTCGCACTCCGGGTCGCCGAAGCGGACATTATACTCGATTAGCTTCGGCCCCTCGGAAGTCAGCATGAGGCCTGCATAGAGCACACCGCTGAAAGGTGTGCCGGCCATTGCGAGAGCTTGGGCCGTCGGCCGCACGATCTCGTCCATCGCACGGGTTTGAAGAGCGGCGGTGAGCACCGGTGCCGGCGCGTAAGCGCCCATGCCGCCGGTGTTCGGACCGGTGTCGCCCTCGCCGACGCGCTTGTGGTCCTGCGCCGACGCCAGCGGAACCGCGGTTTCGCCGTCAACCAGAGCGAACAGGCTCGCCTCTTCGCCGTCGAGGAATTCTTCGATCACCAGTGGACCGTCGTCAGCCGCGCGGATCGCGTCCTCGGCTTCCTCGCGAGTCATCGCCACAGTGACGCCCTTGCCCGCCGCGAGACCGTCCGCCTTCACTACGACTGGCAAGCCAAACCCCTCCAGCGCGGCAAGACCGTCGTCCATCCGTTCGACGCGGATGTAGCCGGCGGTGGGAATGCCGTTCTCGCGGCACAGGTCCTTGGTGAAGCCCTTCGACCCCTCGAGCTGCGCCGCAGCGGCGCTCGGCCCGAAGACGGCGAAGCCGGCGTCGCGCAATGCATCGGACACGCCGGCCACCAACGGCGCCTCCGGTCCGACAACGACAAGATCGATCCCGTTGGACTGCGCGAGCTCCACGACTGCAGCCCGATCGCAGGGGTCTGCCGCGACGCATTCCGCCCATCGAGCAATGCCCGGATTGCCCGGCGCAGCGAGCAGTCGACCGCAGCTCGGCGATTGCCTAAGCCGCCACGCGAGCGCATCTTCGCGTCCGCCCGACCCCAACAGCAGAATGTCCATGGATCTCCCTGACGAAACGCGCGCTGGCCTGTTAGCGAACGTCGCCCCCGGCGACAATTCGCCGCCGCTGTCCGTCAGTGAGCTTTCGGGCGCGCTCAAGCGGACGATCGAGAATGCGTTCGGGCAAGTGCGCGTGCGCGGCGAAATCTCCGGCTTCAAGCGCCACGCGTCCGGCCACTGCTACTTCACGCTGAAGGACGAGAACGCCTGCATCGACGCCGTGATCTGGCGCGGCAATGCGCAGGGCCTCGCCTTCCGGCCTGAAGACGGTGCGGAGGTCATCGCGACTGGCAAGCTGACCACCTATCCGGGCCGCTCGAAATATCAGATCGTCATCGAACGGATGGAGCTTGCGGGAGAGGGCGCTTTGCTTGCCCTGCTCGACCGCCGTCGAAAGGCGCTGGCCGCGGAAGGCCTGTTCGCCGCCGAGCGAAAGCGCAAGCTGCCGTTCCTGCCGCAGGTGATCGGTGTGGTAACTTCGCCCACCGGCGCAGTCATTCGTGACATCCTCCACAGGCTTGAAGATCGTTGTCCGACCCGCGTAATTCTTTGGCCGGTTGCCGTGCAAGGAGAGGGCGCTGCGTCGCGCATCGCAGAGGCGATTCGCGGCTTCCCCCTGTTGGAGCCGAGGCCCGACCTTTTGATCGTCGCACGCGGCGGCGGGTCGATCGAGGACCTGTGGGCATTCAACGAGGAAGAGGTCGTGCGCGCCGCCTCCGAATCGCCGATCCCGCTCATCTCGGCGGTAGGGCATGAGACGGACACCACCCTGATCGATTTTGCGTCTGACCTCCGCGCGCCGACGCCGACGGCGGCGGCGGAGATCGCCGTGCCCGTCCGCGCCGAGCTTTACGCCCAGCTAAGCGAACTCCAGCACCGCGCGCAGCACTGCCTGTCGCGCCGGGTCGAACGTGGCCGCGAGCGCTTCGAACTTACGGTTTGCCGCTGGCCCGAGCCGGCAACGATCTTTGCGCCCGTGGTCCAACGTGTCGATGAACTCGGTGATCGCCTGCCGCGATCGCTGGCAGCGCGCGCAGCAAGCGCACGCGGCGATTTCAACCTCGTCGCCGGCCGGCTTCGCCGCGATCTCATCGATACGCGCATCGAGCGCCTGTCGGAGAAGTTGACGGCCGCCTGGAAGATGGCGGAGCTCGTCCATCCCGAACGGCCGTTGTCCAAGGGTTATGTTCGCGTCACCAGTCGCGACGGCCGGACGCTCACGCGCGCAAGCGACGCGCGCACGGAGAATCGGCTGACGCTGCACTTCGGCGATGGGAATGTCGACGCGGCCGTCGATGCCGAACCCAGGGCGCCGGTGCAGGTTGAGAGAAAGGCGCGGCGCCCCTACATCGCGCCTCAGCCCGGCCTTTTCGACACGCCGGAGGAGTGAGACAAATGCTGATGAGCGGAAGCGGCAAGGCCGCACGCGTCCATTACCTGCCCGGCACCTTCCGTCTTCTGACCGACGGAGATCATGTCGTCTGCGCCGTTACGGGTGAGCGGATCCTGCTGCACGAGCTCAAATATTGGAGCGTCGAGCGGCAGGAGCCATATCTCGATGCAGAAGCAAGCCTGAAGGCCGAGCAAGCCGCCGCGCAGCGTTAGCCGACGCGCTTCACCCGGATGCCGGGCTGACTCCCGACCCGCAGGAAGAAGGCGCCAAACGAACCGCGGTGCACGACGACCTTGTCGCCCTTTTCGGGCGGCAACCCCAACTGCGAATCATCCTGTTGCGCCCAGGTCGAACCGTCTGCGAGCGTGACTATCAAAGCGCCGTATGGGTCTTTTTGGACGCGAGTCACGGTGCTTGCGATTTCCTTGATCTCGTCGCCGCCACCACCGAAGAGTCCGCCGAAATCGGGGATCGAAAATCCGAAGAGGCTGCGCTTGGCTGCAGTCGCGCGCTGCTTGTCGATGACCACCACCTCCTTCTTTGCGATCGCTTGGTTCAGAACGTCGGTCTGACGGTCGAAGCAGGCGAGGCGCTGAGCGGAATCGGCGATCGCGCGGCAGGCGATAAGCTGTTGGATGGTCTGCGGCGTGCCTGTGTTCGGGATCGGACGCGCCTCTGCGGCTGCCGCGAATGAAACACCGATCAAGCCCACAACCATGAGTGAATTTCGCATTGGTCCCATCCCCGTAACTGCGTCCGTCCACGCTATTATGCTGGGCTGTTTCGCCGCAATCCAGCGCTGTTGCAAAATTGATACAGAGCCGGGACAACTTGTGCCGCTGGTGCCTCAAGGCGTTGCCAGCGTCTCGTTGGTTCACTTATCACGGCAGGTAGTTCGGCAAACTCGATTTTGCCGTTCCACGGCAGTCGTGCTGCGGCGCGACTAGTGAAGGGGAAGATTTTTATGAAGCTCGATTTCCGTCAGCGGCTGCTCACGACCACGCTTCTGGTCGGCGCCAGCATGATCGCGTCGCCTGCCTTTGCGCAGGACGCTCCGCCGGCAACGCCCAGCCCGCCCGACAACAGCGCAACTCCGACGGCGCCCGAGACCACGACTCCCGTCGAAGGTCAGACGGTTGTTCCGTCGACGTCCGCCACCGGCGAGAACGTCAAGGGTTCGCAAGACATTGTCATCACCGGCACGCGCATCCCGCAGCCGAACCTGACTTCGGCCAGCCCGGTCACCGTGCTGTCAAGCCAGGAGGTGAAGCTCCAGGGCACGACCCGTACCGAGGATCTCATCAACTCGCTGCCGCAGTCGTTCGCGTCGCAGGGTTCGAACATTTCGAACGGCTCGACGGGTACCGCGACGGTCAACCTTCGTGGTCTCGGCTCGGTCCGCACCCTCGTGCTGGTCAACGGCCGCCGTCTGCAGCCGGGTGACCCGCGTCAGGGTTCGGTCGCCGACATCAACTTCATCCCGTCCTCGCTCGTGAAGCGTGTCGACGTTCTGACCGGCGGTGCTTCGTCGGTGTACGGCGCGGACGCCGTTTCGGGCGTCGTCAACTTCATCATGGACACCAACTACCGCGGCCTGAAGATCGACGCCCAGGCTTCGACCTTCATGCACAACAACGACGCGTCGGATCGGATTCTGAACGCGGACGTTGCTCGCGGCTATCGTCCGCCGCACGGCATGAACATCAACGGCGGTGCGCAGGACGTTTCGGCTGTCTTCGGCGCCGGCTTCGACGACAATCGCGGCAGCATCCTTGCTTACGCGACCTATCGCAGCCAGGATCCGGTTCTTCAGGCGACCCGCGACTATTCGTTCTGCTCGCTCGCAGCGCGCACGGCGAAGCAGGGCGGTCTCGGCAGCGGCACGCCGCCCCGTGACTTCAACTGCGGCGGTTCGGCGACTTCGGCGACCGGTACGTTCTTCACGAACGTCGGCACGTTCCAGACCCAAGGTAACCAGTTCGTTCCGGGTTCTACCCCGTTCAACTTCGGCCCGTACAACTTCTATCAGCGTCCGGACGAGCGCTACACGCTGGGTGCGTTCGCTGAGTATGAAATCAGCCCGGGTGCAAAGCCTTACCTCGAAGCGATGTTCATGGACGATACGTCCAATGCGCAGATCGCTCCGTCGGGTGACTTCTTCAACACCACGACCCTGAACTGCGATAATGGCGCTTTGTCAGCTCAGCAGCTGAGCGTCATTTGCGGCGCGGCTGTTTACAATCCGGCTGACGCAACGAACTTCACTGGGAATTATCTCAGCACGTTCGGCAATCTCGTTGGTCAGGGTGCCATCTTTGGGAAGGACCCCGATGGCTCTGGGCCGCTGAAGCGTCCATTGCTCGGCTTCGGCGTAGTTGGCGGCGTCGCGCCGGCGACGCAGTTCACCGACCTCAATGGCAATACCTACAATCAGGGTATCGCTTACATTGGTCGCCGTAACGTTGAAGGTGGCGGTCGTCAGGACCACCTCAATCACACCGCGTATCGCATCGTGGCCGGTGTACGTGGTGACCTTCTGCGTGGCCTGTCCTACGATGCCTACTATCAGTATGGCACCACCAAGCTGGAACAGGTTTACCTGAACGACTTCTCGGTCACCCGTCTGCGGCGAGCGCTTGATATTGTCGCGGTCGACTCGACGGGCGCGGTTGTCGCTCCGGGTACGGCTGGTGCAACTGCGGTTTGTCGTTCGGTCACCACGGGTGAAGATCCGAACTGCGTTCCGTACAACATCTTCGCTACCGGTGGCGTGACCCCGGCCGCGCTTGCTTACTTGCAGACCCCCGGCTTCCAGACCGGTCAGGTCAAGGAGCAGATTGCTAACGCCAACTTCACGTTCGAAGGTGGCGAGTACGGGCTTCAGACGCCTTGGTCTGATCGGGGCATCGGCATCAACGTCGGTGGCGAGTATCGTAAGGAATCGCTGTCGACGTCGGTCGACACCGAATTCCAGACGGGCGATCTTGCTGGTCAAGGCGGCGCGACGCTCCCGGTCTCGGGTTCGTTCGACGTCCGTGAGCTCTTCACCGAAGTGCAGGTTCCGATCATCGAGCATTCGTTCATCGAAGAATTCTCGATCACCGGTGGCTATCGTTATTCCGACTATAAGGTCGCGGGTAATCACTTCAGCACGGACACCTACAAGATCTCGGCAGAACTCGCTCCGGTTCGCGATATTCGCCTCCGCGCGAGCTACAACCGGGCGGTTCGTGCGCCGAATGTCGTCGAGTTGTTCGCGACGCAGAACGTGGCTCTTGGCGGAACCGTCGATCCGTGCGCCGGCGCTGCCCCAACCGCTACGGCGGCTCAGTGCGCCAACACTGGTGTGACTGCCGCGCAATACGGCACAATCACTGCGAACCCGGCGAATCAGTATAATGCGTTGTTTGGTGGGAACACCGAGCTCTCGCCGGAGAAGGCGGACAGCTACACGGCGGGTCTCGTTATCCAGCCGCGCTGGATCCCCGGCCTGGCGTTCACGGTTGATTACTTCAACATCAAGATCAAGAACCTGATCAGCACGATTCCGTACCAGACGGTTATCAATAACTGTCTGACGACGGGTAACGCGCTGACCTGTGCTCTCATCCATCGCGCACCCGGAAACGGATCGCTTTGGCTTTCTCCGAACGGCTACGTTGACCAGCGGACTATCAACGTCGGTGGCGAGAGCACCAAGGGCTTCGATCTTAACGGTTCCTATGCCCATAAGTTTGGCGGCCTAGGCACGATGAACGTCAGCTACGTCGGCACCATTCTGCGGAAGCTTGACTTCGATACTGGGATCAATCCTGGGACCGGTGGTCAGGATGGCGTGTTCGACTGCGCTGGTCTCTTCGGAAACACGTGCGGCACGCCCAATCCGAAGTATCGTCACAAACTGCGTCTCGGCTTCACGTTGCCGAATGGTCTGGGTCTTTCGGGCCAGTGGCGGTATTTCTCAAAGGTCGACGACGACGTGCTGAGCAACGATGCCGATCTTAGCGGTGCGGCGCCTGCGCCCGCAGACGCCAAGATCCCGTCGCAGAGCTACTTCGACCTCGCCCTCACGGCCCGGATCGGGGATCGCTATAACTTCCGCCTTGGCGCGAACAACATCCTCGACAAGGACCCGCCGATCGTCGGTGGCGAAGTCGCGAATGCTCCGTTCGGGAACGGCAATACCTATCCGCAGGTCTATGATGCCTTGGGTCGGTACATCTTTGCCGGCGTGACGATCGACTTCTAAGTCAATCGTTCGTTTTAAAAGGGGAGCGGCGGGTCTCGAAAGAGGCCCGCCGTTTTCTTTTGTGCCGGTCGCAGTACAGTCGTCCGGATGAGCGATCCCTTCACGCAAGCCATGGAACTGCTGCTGGGCGACCGGCCTGGCCGTGAGGAGATCGAAGAAGCGGGCCGCCTGTTCGAGCGTGCGTCTGCCGAAGGTAATTCCGAAGCTAGCGAGCGCTGTGCCATGTTCGAGGCATTCGGCATGGCTCGACCGCAAAGCTGGACGCGCGCGCTTGACATGCTTGCGCTGGCGGCCTCGCAAGGTTCCCGATGCGCGCAGGATCAGTTGCTGCTTTTCAACGACAATGAAGTCGATCCCAATCCGGTCGAGGAGACTGACTGGGTCTCGCTTCGTGCCGGCATCGACATTGATGCTCGGATGCAACCGGGAGAGAAGGTTGCGCTGTCCGAGGTCCCTCGGGTGCGCACCATCAAACGGTTTGCAACCGCGCCGGAATGCCGTTTCCTTATCGGTCTGGCGAGCGAGCGTTTGGTTCCCGCGACTGTGTTCAGCGATGCTGACGGTGAGCAGACGCATCACCAGGCGCGCGACAATAGCTATCTCGTGATGCGCATCGGGGAGATGAACGTGCTCACCGAAGTTATCCGACACCGCATTTCCGTGGCGACGAAGCTTCCGGTGCCCCTATTCGAGCCGTCTCAGCTGTTGCACTATGCCGTCGGAGAGCGGTTCAAGCCGCACCATGACTTCCTCGATCCGGCGAACGAGGCCTATCGGGACACGTTGTCGCGTTTCGGTCAGCGCATCGCGACCTTCCTCATCTACCTGAACGATGCATATTCGGGCGGCGAAACCAGCTTCCCTGCAATCGGCC